>CANQLP010000017.1 GCA_947624725.1 uncultured Clostridia bacterium | reverse complement strand
CTAATTGTTCAATGTTTAATGCTTAAAAAATATTCTCTTGTTAATTCTCAAGATATTAATATTATTAAGCTTAGACGTCTTTCAAGATTTAGGCTCGAAACAGTTCAACAACAGACTAGAATTAAAACTCAATTAACTGGTTGTTTAGATATTGTCTTTCCAGAACTTTCTAGCTTTTTTAAGGGTAATTTACACCTAAAAGTTTCTTATGCTTTACTAGAAAAATATTCTTCCGCTAAAGCTATAGCTCATTGTAGAATTGATGGTTTAACTAATTTGCTACACAACAATTCTAAGGGCAAATACAACTATGATAAAGCCATACAATTAAAAGCTTTAGCCAAAGAAAGTATTGGTTTAGATAACCCAGCTATTGAATTACAAATACAGTGTTTAATCAGACAATTAAGGTTGTATCAAGAACAAATCAAAGATATTGATTTAAGCATTATGACTCTAATGGAATTGCTAAATTCACCTATCCTTACTATACCTGGTGTTGGTTATACTTCAGGTGCTATGATTATTAGCGAAATTGGTGATATTAAAAAATTTAGCAACCCTTCTAAATTGCTAGCTTTTGCTGGTTTAGATCCAGTTGTTAAACAATCTGGGAATTTTCAAGCCGACAGTATGAAAATTTCTAAACGCGGTTCCACTTACCTTCGCTATGCAATCTATAGAGTTGCTTTTATTATTATATACAATAATGAAACTTTTCACAACTATTATATTGCAAAACGTGCTCAAGGTAAGAACCATAGAGTAGCATTAGGTCATGTTTGTAATAAATTAGTTAGAGTTATCTTCAAGATTCTAACTGATGAAACACCTTTTAATTTAAGCTAACACTTATTTTCAAAGTACATATTTGCAACATTTTGTTGCTTACAACTGCTTAAGTGCCATACATCTGAATACTTAATATATGTCAATACTTGATATTCATATCAATGCATTTTAGTATTGATATATATTAAGTATTCAGATAAACTTATTCTTACAGTTGCAACGGCTGCAGAAGTTTTTAAAAGATGGCTTAAAAACTTCTATTTGTTATGCAAATTTTTATCTAACAAATTATTAAAAAAAATTTTCTAGAAAAACTATTGACAATTAATAGTTAGTCTTTTATTTATTTGAAGATACTTCCTTTTCTGTTTCAGAAATTAATTCTCCTTTTGCAGAATCAAAGCAAGCTAAAAGTTTAGGAGAAAATGTGCCACACTCTCCTGTTTTTATCATAGTGATTGCTTGGTCTATACTAAATGAGTCTTTATAAACTCTTTTACTAACTAATGCGTCATATACATCTACTATTGATACAACTTGTGCCCAAATTGGAATTTCTTCGCCTTTTAATCCATCTGGATAACCTCTACCATCATATCTCTCATGGTGGTATCTACATATATCATAGCAATAACGATAAAAGTCATTATCTTCTTGTTTAAAGTTTTCAAGTATTTGACAACCATAGATAGTATGTTTTTTCATTTCTGTATATTCTTCATCTGTTAATCTTCCTGGTTTTTTTAATATATTATCTGCTATTGCGATTTTTCCAATATCATGAAGTGCTGCTGCATTTACTATTAATTCTATTTTTTCATCAGTCAAATTGTATTGATGATATAGCATTTGCATATATTTTAACATTATCTTTGTAAATTTTTGAACTCTTTTAACATGCTCTCCTGACTCTAGACTTCTAAATTCTACAACAGAACTCAAAGCATTTATTAAGAAAGTATTACTTTCCTCTAATTTCTTCTTACTCTCATATAATTCCTCAGTTCTCATTTTTAATTCATTTTCTATTGACATTCTGTTTCTAAAAAGTTCTATGATATTTTTTGTTCTGCGAAGTACAACTGCTGGTTCAAATGGTTTATAGATAATATCTGATGCACCTAGTTCATATGCTCTTACATCACTATCAACTGTTGCTTCTCCAGTTATCATGATGACTGGGATTTTATCCATCATCTCATTTATTGACATGTGCATCATTACTTCTAGTCCATTTTTTTCTGGCATTATTAAGTCTAAAAATAGCATTGCAATTTCGTCTTTATGACTATCTAATAAGTCGATTGCCTCTTGTCCATTACTTGCTTCTAATATCTTGTATTCTCCTTCAAAAATATCTTTTAACAATTCCCTATTTATCATTACATCATCTGCAATGAGTAAAGTATCTCGTTCCATTAAAACAATTCTCCTTTATATTACTTTTTTTATTTCATCTACTAATATTTGGTATTTTTCTTTTACTTCTACAAAAGTATTAATTGCAGTATTTATATCTCCTGCTCTTAATTCCTCTGTTATTTTTTCTACAACTACTGAAAAATCAGTAAATGCCATATTTTGGCATACACCTTTTAAAGTATGTGCTGCTCTAAATGCGTTTTCTGTTTCTTTGTTTTGTATAGCGTTTTCAAGGTTTTGATATGAATCATCCATTAAGAAAAATCCTAAGTATTTTTTTATTCTGTCATCATTTTGCATTCTTGAAATTGCTTTTGCATAGTCTCCGTTTATTTTTAAATAAAATTCTTCTATCATATTTTCTCAATCCTTTCTATAACTAATTTATATAATAACAGTAGGAAAAAGTCAAGCAATAATTATTTTCTTTACTTTGTAGCAATTTTGATATATAATGCATATGTATTAAGAGAATTGACAAATTATGGAGGTTTTTATGAACAAAAAATTACAAGATTTTGAAAACTATTTAAAATATAAAAAGGTCGCAATTATCGGACTTGGTGTTAGTAACTTACCATTATTGCAATATATGGATGAGAAAAAGGCCAAGGTTACGGTATTTGATAATAGAGAAAAATCCAAAATTGAAAGGGAAGCTCTTGAAGAAGTAGATAAATATGAAATGTCTTATTTTTTCGGAGAAAATGCTTTGAGTAATTTACAAGGGTTTGATATAATTTTCAGATCTCCTAGTTGTATGCCAACCATCCCAGAATTAGTTGCTGAAAAAAATAGAGGTGCAATTATTACATCAGAAATTGAAAAGTTAATTGAGCTTTGCCTTAGCACTGTTATCGGAATTACTGGTAGTGATGGTAAGACTACCACTACTTCATTAATTTATGAAATTTTAAAGACTGCAGGTTACAAATGTTATCTTGGTGGAAATATTGGAACTCCTTTATTTACAAAGCTTCCTGAAATGGAAGAAGGAGACTATGTTGTACTTGAACTTAGCAGTTTTCAATTAATGAATATGGAAATTAGTCCTAAAATTTCTGTAATTACAAATGTTTCACCAAATCACTTAAATGTTCATAGTTCATATGAAGAGTATATAAACGCAAAGAAAAATATATTTAAGCATCAAGGTAAAGATGACATTGTTGTATTAAATTATGATAATGAGATCACAAGAAAATGTGCTGCCGAGGCTAATGGAAAAGTTGTGTTCTTTAGTAGCAAGCACAAACTAGATGACCGGAATTATAGTAGATGACGGAATTATTAAATTTTGTGATGATAGAGTTAGAAGACATATCTTAAATAAATCTGATATTCATTTAAGAGGAATGCATAATCTTGAAAATGTATGTGCTGCAATTGCTGCAACTAAATCTTTAACTGATACTGATACTCAAATTAAAGCTATAAAAGGATTTATGCGGAGTTGAGCATAGGATAGAATTTGTAAGAGAGATAAATGGTGTAAAATGGTATAATGATTCTATCGGAACAAGTCCAACAAGAACAATGGCAGGGCTTAATTCATTTGATGAAAAGATTGTTTTGATTGCTGGTGGATATGATAAACATTTAGATTACGAGCCACTTGCAAAACCTATCCTAGAACATGTTTCTTCTTTAATACTTATGGGGCAAACGGCTGAAAAGATTTTTATTGCCACAAAAAATTATGCTGAAAAAATAGGTAAAAATATTGATACATATATGTGTGAAACTTTGGAGGATACTGTTCGTCTTGCAAAACGAGTTGCTAAACCTCGGAGAAGTTGTACTATTTTCTCCTGCAAGTGCAAGTTTTGATATGTTTAAAAATTTTGCAGAAAGAGGAAATAAGTTTAAGGAGATTGTAAATGGATTAGAAGAATAACAAATAAAGCCATATTCAAAACTTAAATTTCATTTTGAATATGGCTTTATTTTTATTATCAATTTGACCCTACTCATATTTTGCTAAGATTTTTCCAAGGTCTGCTGAAAAGTCCTTTAGCATAACAAGTTTTATACTATTTTCTTTATCTTTTGTAAAGTCATCAATTATTTGTTTTAATTGTCTTATATTCTTCATTTCAGGTTCTATCTCTTCTGTAAACAAATCTGCTCTGTTAAGTAGTTTTTCTTTTATTGTTACTATATCTTCATTGCTTGCACATGAAAGTCTTTGGAATGTTTGATATACATCATAATATTTGAAAATTGGAATATTCATACATTCTTTATCAAATCTTTCATAAAATACTTCCATCTTCATAGGTATGCATTTGAAAATGCTATCTGCTTTTTCAATATACATTCTATCTTTAAGCTTAGAATTCAAGCTATTAAAATGTCTTAAGATATCTTCTACATCTTCTGATGGTTCACCAAGTCCAATTGTATCTAGTTCTTCTTCTACATTATCACAATAATTTGAAACAAGAGAAGATATATTCATTCCATTCATAAATGTGTGCTTTACTGTTTTTATATCATGCTTAATAAGTCCTTTTTTTATTAAATAATCAAAATATATAAACAATTTTACATTTTCGATTAGGCTTGTCTTACCATTTTTTACATCCTCTAGAATTTCATTTATAACTCCATCAAATTCTTCATCACTTATCTTCCAATATTCCTCAGTAAGAAGTCTTTTATATCCTGGAAGATTAGATGTGTCTACTGTGTTTATTATCATTTCCATGTCTTTTTTAAATGTCTTCATATCGAAAATTCTAGTTCTTATATATATTTCAATAAATTTAAAGAATCTGTATTCTGATTTAAAATTATAGTAATAAGTATTATCAAATTCTTTAATATAGAATTGTCTATTATCCATTAAAACCCTTGATGAAACAAGTATTGATTTATATTCTTCGTTGTTTGCTATGTTTACAAATTTATCCTTTGTGATTTTTCCGGCTTTAATTTCAAATGATACTGCTATTGTAAATATAAGCATTGTTTGTAAAACTCTAAGGTTTGTATTTGGATAATTTTTATTAACCATCTCATATATTTTTTTGAAGTCATTTAGTGCATGTTTTAAAATTCTTAAGTTTCTCGTTCCACTCTTATTAAATGTTGTTATTATTATTCCTGTTGATTCTCTTAAGAATCTAATCAAATCTGCATTTGTTTCATATCTCATAAGAAGGCCATTTATAATATAATCAAATTTTGGCTGATATTCAAAAGTTTCTCCAATCAGTTTTTCCTTTATTCTTTCATAATCGTTTGCTTTATCAAAAACATATTCTATTGTGTCTTGTATTTTTTCTACCATAGGCTTGTCTGTAAGCTTTGTAAGCTCATTTTCTCTATCTAGTATATATGTTGCGATAAAAGTTTTCATTTCCAAATTTGAACTTTTTAATTTTGTTGAAAGTTCTTTTTCATTACATATTATTATTGTTTTTATATGGTCATGTTCTACGAAGTTATTAATGTATCCCAAAATATCGATAACATCTACATTTGCTCTTTCTAGGTCATCAAAGCAAAGGACTTTATCTTCTGTTGAAAAAAAGTCTGAATAATCTACTCTATCACCATTTTGCGTAACACCAAAAAGGTTTGCCATATCAATACCAGTTTTTGCATATTCTGGTATTTTTGATATTTCGTTTGTATCCATAAATTTTTTTAAGTTTTTATCCATAAGTTGTGTTGTTTCTATGAATATTTTTTTACTTATTTCTTCAAGATTTGAAATTCCGATATAAAGACATGTATATCGTAGTATAAGATTTGCCATTAAGCTTCATTGATTCAATTTTATTTCTTACTTTGTTATTCCAAAAGTAGGTTTTTCCACTTCCCCACTCTCCGTTTATCATTACAGCATAGTCTGTATAATCTGCTCTTACATAATCTAAAATGCTTTCAACTAATTCTTCCATTTGTTCCTCCGTCTTTATTTTAACCTTACCTTGCAAGGCTTAAAACTAAAATTTCTTTTGCACCGTTTTCCTTTAAGACTTTACTACATTCATTTACCGTGCTCCCTGTTGTATAAATATCATCAAATAATATGATTTTTTTATTCTTTATTATTTCTTTATTTACTGCCTCATATGCATCTTGTACATTTTGCAGACGCATATTTTTATTTAATGAACTTTGCATTTGGTTATTTTTTATTTTTTTAAGAGCTTTTTTATACTCTAAAGTTTTTATATTTTTAGCTATTTCCTTTGCAATAAGCTCACTTTGGTCGTATCCTCTATTCATTTTCCTTTTTTTATGTACAGGTACAGATATTATTATATCATAAGTTTGTAAAATGTCGCATATTTTTTTAGAATTTAATATAATTTCTGCAAAAGTTTTATACATATATGATTTATCTTTAAATTTATATAGTAAAATATTGTGCCTTATCTCTCCATCATAATCAAAAATGCTGATATGTTTTTCAAAGTTTTTTCCTATATCACTATATACTCTTTCATTTATTTTTAATTTTTTCTTACATTCTTTGCAAAGTCCGTTTTTTTCTATTTTTCCACATATGCCACATACATTTGGAAAAATTAAGTTTAAAATGTTATCTATTATGTTCAAAAAAACTGCTCCTTTAAACTAAATTTTTAAGTTTATATTCAAGTCCACTATTTCTAACTTTTGAATCTGTATTTTTAATCATAAATTGTACTACATCTGGGCTTCCTATTACTATCAAAAGCTTTTTAGCTCTAGTTATTGCTGTATAAAGAAGATTCCTTGTAAGAAGCATTGGAGCTGCTCTATATATTGGAAGTATTACAACATCAAATTCACTTCCTTGTGATTTATGAACAGTAATTGCATAAGAGTGTTCAATTTGATCTAATTCTTGAAAGCCATATGTCGCGACTTTCCCATCATATGAAACATCAATTGTTTCAAAGGAATTATTTATTTTAGTAATCTTCCCCATTTCTCCATTAAAAATTCCGCGTACCTATTACTCCATCTTGCTCCCAATCTATATCATAATTATTTTTTATCTGCATTACACTGTCGCCTTCTCTAAATGTTGACTGTCCGATAAGATTTCTCTTTACTTTTATTAAGAGCAGGATTTACTAATTCTTGTATTCTTTTATTTAATTCTCTTGTTCCGCATACTCCCTTTTTGCTAGGTGTAATAATTTGGATGCTTTTGAAATCTTCATATCCTTCAAATTTTCTTATTCCATCTTTATATAAAGATAAAATAAATTGTACAATTTTTTCTTGGTTTGCCTCTTTTACAAAGAAAAAATCCTTCTTTAAATCTTCTGCATCATCATCTATAAAATATTCTCCAGAATTTACATTGTGTGCATTTAATATAATTTTACTTTTTGCAGCTTGTCTAAAAATTTTGTCTAGTGTAATTGTAGTTATTCTTTCTGATAAAATTATTGATTTTAAAATAGTTCCGAGGTCCAACTGATGGAAGCTGGTCTATATCTCCAACTAACACTAATTTTGTACCATCATATACCCCATTTAATAAGTAATACATAAGACTTAAATCTATCATAGATACTTCATCTACAATTATAACATCTGCATCTATTGGTTCTATATTTATATCTTCTTTTATATATTTTGTATCTTCAATTTTTGCTATTTGTAATAATCTATGCAATGTTTTTGCATCTGCACCTGTTGTTTCTGTCATCCTCTTTGCAGCTCTTCCGAGTAGGTGCGCAAAGGACCACTTTTTTGCCCTCTCCCTTATATAAATCTATTATACTTTTTATAATAGTTGTTTTTCCAGTTCCAGGTCCTCCTGTAATTACACATACATTATGCTCATTTATAGCGAATATTGCTTCTTTTTGTTTTTCTGAAAGTTCAATATTATAAAATTTCTCATGTTCTGCTAGCTTATTTTCAATATTCATAATTCTTTTTCTATTTTTTACATTATCAAGTTCTATAAGTTTTGCAGCTACAAAATTTTCTGCATCATAAAGCTCTGCTAAGTAAACCCATCTTTCTTCGTCTCTTTCTTCTATTGCAATTTCTCCCTTTACATTAAGTTGACTTAAAAACATATCTATTGTGCCTCTTGCAATTTGAAGAAGTGATGATACAAAATCAATTAAGTTATCTGCGAGTACACAGGTATGCCCATTATATGTACTAAGTAGCAAACCATATTTTATTCCATAAATTATCCTTTGCTCATCATCTTCATTTATGCCAAGTCTTAACGCCGCTTCATCTATTACTTTAAAACTAATCCCACTAACTACATCAATCAATCTATATGGATCTTTCTTTATTTCTTCTATTGCATTAATTCCATATAACTCGTAGACCTTTGCTGCATAACTTGCATCTATGCCTATTTCCTCTAAAAAATCTACTATTCTCCAAAGTTCTTTATTTTGAATAAAACTTTCTGAAATATCATGTGCTTTGTCAAGGGTTATTCCTTTTATGTTAGTTAGCTTTTCAGGTTCTCTTTCAATTGTAAATATTGTGTCTTCTCCAAATGTTTTTATTATCTTTTGGGCAGTTTTAGGTCCTACCCATTTTATACTTCCTCCACCTAAATATCTCTCTAACGCATCTAGTGTTTTTGGCATTTCTCTTTTAAAAGTTTCTACCTTAAATTGTTCTCCATAATCTTTATGTGTTACAAAATTGCCATAAATAGTTATGCTATCTCCTATGTTTATAAAAGGTAAACATCCTACTATTGTAATTTCATCTTCTTCTGTTATAAATCTTGCTACTGTATATGAATTTGTTTCGTTTGTATATATAATTGTTTCTATCTCTCCACTTAATTCTATTAAGTTACTATTCACCTTTTTCCTTCATCCCTTTCAAGTGTCTTGTTATTTACCTCTAAATTCACTTACAGCCCCCTCGATGTTATCACTATTTACTATTGCAGTACCAACTACAAAAATATTGGCTCCTGCATTCTTTGCCTTTTCTATTGTTTCAGAATTTATGCCTCCATCTACTTCTATATCTACATCAATATCGTTATCATCTACATACTTTTTAAGTGTATTTATTTTATCAATTGTATTTTCTATTAATTTTTGTCCTCCAAGCCCCGGTTCTACTGTCATAACTAAACACATATGTATATATGGTAAAAATTTATATACTTTTTCTATTTCTGTATTTGGTTTTATGGCAATCCCTACTTTTGCTCCGTCCATCTTTTATATATTTTATAAGCTTCATTACTTCTTCATCTGATGATGCAGCTTCTAAATGAAATGTTATTCTGTTTGGTTCAAAGCTCAAATATTCATCAACAAACTTTTTTACATCTTCTACCATTAAATGTACATCTATTGGAATATTTGATATTTGTTTTATTGTATTTATGTATTCTTTCATTTGCTCTTTTGTATCTTTTGGAACGAATTTTCCATCCATTACATCTATATGAAAATAGTCTGTATGTGCAACTTCAAGTCCATAAAAAATTTTAGTTTGGTCTTCTTTTTTTACATTCAAAACTGATGTTGAAATTTCTACCATTTATATCTCTCCTTCTCTTTTATTTCTCCATATATTTTAACATAATTTTCGTATCTTGTCTGTTCGATTTTTCCGATTTTCTAAGGCTTCTTTTATTCCACAATTATCTTCTTTCACATGACTACATCCAACATATTTACAATTTTTTATATATGGCGAAAAATCTATAAAAAACTCTGCTAAATCTTTTGATTCTATTTCATATATATCCAATGTTTGAAATCCTGGCGTATCTAATAAATATGTATCTTTCTCTACTTCGTATAATGAAATATCTGTTGTAGTATTTTTCCCTCTTTTTATCTTCTCACTAATCTCTCCTGTTTTTACAGCCATATTTCCAAGTATCTTATTTGTGATTGTAGATTTTCCGAACTCCTGACTCTCCTGCAAGTGCAGTTGTATTATTTTTTAAAGCTCTTCTTAATTCATCTAATCCTTCATCTTCTAATGCTTTTGTTTTTATAACTTTATAGCCTACATTTGTATAAATTTTAAAAATTCTGTCAGCTTCTTCATCACTTAAATCTGTTTTATTTATAACGATTATGGGATTTATTTTAGAAAACTCTGCAAAACAAAGTTCTTTATCAAGCATCATTAAATTTACGCTTGGCATTTTACAAGATACAACAAAAATTATCTGCGAGATATTGCTTACCTTTGGTCTTTTCAAATATGATTTTCTTTCAAATATTTCAGTAATTACAGCCTGATTTTTGTCTATTATGTATTCTACATTATCTCCAACAACTGGCTTTATTTCATTTAATTTCATTTTTCCTCTTGCTAGTGCTTCATACTCTTTTCCATTTTCATCTTTTACAATATATATATTAGAAACATTTTTTATAATTTTCCCTTTTATTTTTTTCACTCCCATTTCTTTTTTTATACAAGTTTTTTTAGTTTAAAATCTAAATAATCTGAACTTACAAGTTCTAACTCTATTTTTCCGACTTTTCCTTCTATTACTTCTTTTTCAAGTGCTTCTCCATGTAAATGCCCGTAAATACATTTTTTTACATTGTATTTTTGCATGAGTTTTATAAATTCTGAATTTTCTAGTAATTCATTATTTGTTGGAGGATAATGCATACAAACAATTATTGGAATATTTTCTCCGTATTGTTCTATTCCACTTTTTATAGATAATTCTAGTCTTATAAGTTCTCGATTTATAATTTTTATATCTTCATCTTCTTTTTTATCTAATGCCCAACCTCTAGTTCCACAAATTATGTGTTCCTCTATCTTATATGCATTATTTTGTAAAAATTCTATACTCTTAAAATTATTTGTATCTATAAATTCTTTTAATTTTTTTTGGCTTTCCCAATAGTAATCATGATTTCCTTTAAGCATCAATTTTTTGCCTGGAAGACTATTTAAGTATTCAAAATCTTTATATGCTTCGTCAAGTGTCATTGCCCATGAAAAATCTCCTGGAATAAGTACAGTATCGTTGTCTTTTACTGTATTTTGCCAGTTTCCTTTTATCTTATTTTCATGATTTGCCCAATTATCACCGAATATATCCATTGGTTTTGGATTATTAAACGATAAATGTAGGTCTGCAATGGCATAGATGCTCAAATCTTTCATCCTCCTTATTTATTCAAATAATAATTTGTAGCTTTATTGAATTTTACTACTATGGATGAAGTGCATATAATATTTTTTATTCGTTCCTTGTTGGCGAAGCCTTCATATTTTTAGAAAAGTCGGCTTCGCCATTCGCCCTCAGCTAAAGCTTCGGTTGGGCACTTCGTGCCTGTTCGCTACGCGGAACTTAAAAAAATATTATATGTACTTCATCAAATCACCAAAAGCTTAATTATAAATCTAGCATAATTTTAAATTAGGAACTGCATTTAATGATAAGTCTGAAATATTTCCTGCTAAATAGTTATAATATCCAGCTGTCGCAATCATTGCTGCATTGTCTGTGCAATATTTAAGTTCAGGGAAATATACTTTCGTTCCAAGTTCACTTCCAAGAGATAAAAATTTTTCTCTTATATATGAGTTTGCAGAAACTCCACCGAGCAAGAGCAATTTTTTTAATACCTGTCATCTCTACTGCTTTTTTTGTATTTTGAATAAGCATATCTGTTACTGCTTCTTCAAAACTTGCACATAAATCTTCCTTTTTTATATCTTTTCTATTGTGATTTAAGTTAAGAACGGCTGTCTTTATTCCACTAAAACTAAAATCTAAACCCATATCATGTACTCTTGGGAGTTCAATATTTGGCTTTCCTCGTTTTGCAAGCATATCTACTTTAGGTCCTCCGAGGATAACTTAGCTCCATCACTCTTGCGACCTTATCAAATGCTTCTCCTATTGCATCATCTTTAGTTTTGCCAAGTATCTCAAATTTTGTATAATCTTTTACATGAGCTAGATGTGTATGCCCTCCAGAAATTATAAGGCATAAAAATTCTGGCTCTAATTCTTTAAAACTTATGTAGTTTGCATCAATATGTCCTTCTATATGATTTACTCCGGACTAATGGTTTAGAAAGTGCATAGCTTAAAGCTTTGGCATACCCTACTCCAACAAGCAAAGCTCCAACAAGTCCTGGTCCATATGTACATGAAATAACATCTATATCATCAAATGTCATTTTTGCATTATTTAAAGCGTCATGAACTACATAAGAAATCGCTTCCATATGTTTTCTTGATGCTATCTCTGGAACAACTCCTCCGAAACTTTTCATGTATATCAATTTGTGAATTGATGGTACAAGATAAAACTTCTCTACCATTTTTCACAATTGCACATGATGTTTCATCACAGCTTGTCTCAATTCCTAAAACTATTATGTCCTTCATATTCTTTCCTTTCTAAATAAATAACTTTTTGTTATACAAAGATTCCAAAAATTGCAAGTGCACCTTTTACAATCAAATTATATAAGAAGTTAAGTGCTGGGCTTATAATCATTCCTGCAATTCCTGTTATCCAAATAACTAAAAATACTATATAAAATATCTGCTCTTTCTCATAAAACCACTCTCTTGCATTATATGGCAAAAAGTTTACTAAAACCTTTGAACCATCTAGTGGTGGAAGTGGAATAAGGTTAAATACTCCAAGTCCTATATTTGTAATTATCATATATGTTAATATTATTTGAACTATGCTTCCTGTGTCTGTAATAAAAAATGCTGGTGAAAATTTATAAACTGCTGCATATATTAGAGAAAATACTATTGCTAAAATAAAATTCATTACTGGTCCTGCTACAGCAACTATTGCTTCTCCTGCAGTTTCAGAAAATTTCCTATCAAAGTTTTTTGGATTTATTTGTACTGGCTTTCCCCAACCAAACCCTGCAAATAGAAGAAGCACAAATCCAACTGGATCAATGTGGCTAAATGGGTTTAAGTTAAGTCTCCCTTGCATCATTGGAGTATCATCTCCAAGCTTTGTTGCAGCATATGCATGTGCAAATTCGTGAAATGTAATTGCAACTAAAACTGCTGGAAGTGTAAGTAATGTAGCAAGTAAGCTTGCACTTGACATTCCCATGAAACTAGTTAGCACAAACACAGCAAGTATCAAATATAAAAATCTCTTATCAGAAAAAAACATATTTTTCCTTCCTTTCTTATTTTCTCATAACACATACTATTCCATTATAAAGTACTTATATTATATCATTTTTACCAATTTTATCAAGTATATTTAGGTAATTAAAATGATTTTTGTCAATAACTTTTAAAAATAAATTCCTACAAAGGATCTTGAGAAATTTCATATTATCTAAATTAAAAACCTTCTTATGACCATTTAATTAGTCATAAAAAGGTTTATTAATCGTTTATTTTATATGTTTTTGTTATTCAATCAAATTTATTTGATTAATTCATATAATGCTGTGTATACATCAAAGTTACTATCTTCTCCTTCTGGATGTTCTGTTCTTTCCCAACCAACAAATCTATATCCAGCTTTTGGAGCAGGTGCTGTAACTTTAACCTCACATTCGCCTCTTCTTGCTAAAGTTTCACTTTCAGCTCCGTTAAATCCTTCGCACATGTTTAAATCACATTTGAACGTTGCGAAACTTACATAACCATAGCATCCTTCATAATGAACAGTGATTGTTCTGTCTTCACAGCAACTAGTCATTTTAGTCCATTGTCCTGGTTCTGGTCTGTGGCATACATGATCTTTTTCAAGAGTTTCTGCTACATTTGCAGCTTCTTCTTGTAACATTGAAACTTCAGCTTTAGCTTCTTTTTCATAAACTGCTTTGTATACTTCAACTATATCGTCTTCATTTGCAACTTTCTCCCAACCAACAAATTTGAATCCATCTCTTGGTTCTGGAGCTGTTACTGTAACATTGCATCCACCTCTTCTTGCTAAAGTTTCGCTTTGCTCTCCGTTAAATCCTTCGCACATGCTTAAATCACATGTAAATCTTGCAAAGCTTACATAGCAATAATGTCCTTTATAACGAACTGTAATGTCTCTGCCTTCACTTGTTACAAGTTCTGTCCAAGCCCCATCTGCTGGTCTATATGGAACACACTCTTCATCAGTAGTGTTTTCTGCTTTGTTATCTTCTTCAACTATTTCTGGAGCAGTAACACTTGGTTCAGTGGTTTCTGGTACTTCTACCTCTGGTTCATCAGCTTCTGGAGTTAGAGTTTCTACTTCAGATTCTTCTGGAACTACATTCTCTACTTCAGATTCTTCTATAGCTTCTTCTGTTTCGATTGACTCTAGAACTTCATTTTCTACTTCTTGTTCAACTGTTTCAGGAACTTCTACTTCTGGTAGAGTTTCTTCTAGAACTTCAGCTTCTGATTCAGTTACTAAATCTTCTACTTCTTCAGGTTCTTCTGAAACTTCTTCCTCTACAGCTTCCTCTTTTAGAGCTTCAGCTAATGGTTTTATTAATTCTTGAAGTTTAAATTCTAGTGTTTCTGCCTCTGGTGCTTCAGCTTCTAATTCTTCAGCCTCTGGTTCAACTGTTTCTTGAGTTGTAACCTCTGGCTCAACTGTCTCTTGAACCATATCTTCTTCTTCATTTTCTTCTAAAGCTTCTTCTTCAGCAATTATTTGCTCTAAAACTTCTTGTTTTAAAACTTCAATTAATGGTTCTACTACCTTTTCAATTTTTTCTTCTAGTTGTTCTACTTCTGAAACTTGAACCTCTGGTATAGTTTCTTCTGTAGCTTGGGCTTCTGATTCGGTTGATTTTGGAGCTTCACTCTCTGGCTCGATTGTTTCTGTAGCTTCAGTTTCTGGTTCACTTACTTCTGGAGTTACTACTTCTGGTGCAGTCATTTCTGGAGCTTCAGTTTTTGGTGCAGTTTCTTCTGGGATTACCACTTCTGGTTCATTCATTTCTGGAACTGCTTCTTCTTGTTTGGTTTTCTCTGAAACTTCTTCATTTTCAGTTTCTAGCACTTCTTGTTTTAGAATTTGAACCAATGATTCTACTAATTTTCTTGTTTTAACTTCTGATGTCTCAATTTCTGGAACTTGTGCTTCTGATTTAGCTGTTTCATAAGCTTCTACTTCAGTTTTTTCTAAAGCTTCTACTTTAGTTTCATTCTCTTCTGAAACTATTGCTTCTAGCACTTCTTGTTTTAAAATTTCGGCCAATGGTTCTACTGCTTTTTTTGCTTTAGCTTCTCTTTTTTCTGCTTTTGCAATTTGAGCTTCTGACTTGGCTACTTCATAAGCTTCTATCTCTGCTTCTGTTTTTTCATCTTCATTAGCAATAATTAACTTTGCTGCAGAAGCATACAAAACAGATATGTTAGATAGTAGCATAAATGATACAAGTGTAAGAGCTAAAATTTTTGTAACTACTTTTCTCATAAATTTTCCCCTCCTTTTTTTAAATTTAATTATAAATATTTTTAGGGATTTATAATTTTATACTTTTATTATATTATTTTTTTGCCTGAAAGTCAATTAAAACCTATTATTTTGTGTGTTGTCATAATGTATTGTTATAATTCATAAATAACATCAACTTTATCACATACATTTTGTGAATGTGTAACTATTATTATGCATTTATTCTCTTTTTTAGCTAAGTCAATAAATATCTTTAATATTTCATTTTCTGTATCTTTATCCAAATTTCCTGTTGGCTCGTCAGCAATAATTATTTTAGGATCATATGATAAGCTCCTTGCTATTGCTATTCTTTGTTGCTCTCCACCTGATAATTTAAGTATTTTTCTTTTAGCATGTTCTTCAGATAATCCAACTTTTTTCATAAGCTCTAATGCTTTTTGTTTTTTATCTTTTATTTTTATTTTGCTTACATCCATAGATAATATAATATTCTCTATTGCTGTTAATCTTGGTAGCAAGTTATAGCTTTGAAATACTATTCCTATATCTGTATTTCTATACTTATCCAGATTTTTCTTTTTTAAATCTTCCCCATCATATATTATTTTTCCTTCTGTGCATTTTTCAAGTCCTGTTATTAAAGACAAAAGTGTTGTTTTTCCACTTCCACTCTTACCTTTAATTGCATAAATTTTCCCTTGCTCAAATTCATAATTAATATTTTTAAATACATATTTATCCTTTGGTGCATCTTTATATCGATATGCAACATTTTCTAATTTCAATATTTCCATCTTTTCTATCATTCCTTCCTTACTCTTTTCTTGCTCATTTGAAAGAAGCTAAATTATTTTTTATTCTACGACCTCTCTTTCAAAATAGTAAGTGGCGAAAATCTTTGTATACTAACCATAGCTGCTATACTGCTAACCATTGTTAAGAGTATACCGATTCCCAACAGTTCTGCAATTACTGTAAAATCAACGACTGCATCTATTGTTTGAATTTCTTGTACTCCAATTGGTTTCCCTTCAAATTGCATATCCATAGGTTTATTACCTCTTCCGAAGTTGTTTGCAATTTCTTGATTTTCATTATTGCTTGCTTCTATTTCATTTTGTAACAAATTATTTCCAATAGGCTTTGAAAGATATGCTCCTATTACCGCACCTATTACTAATGCAATTATGCTTATTATCAATATTTCTAAAACAAATTGTAAAGTTAGTTTTAATTTGCTAACTCCGATTGTTCTAAATACTCCTATTTCGTATTTTCTTTCTCTTATATTAATCATATTAATTACAAATAGGACTATTGACGCTATTATCAATGTAATTATTAAAAAAGTAGTTGCAAAAGTTTTTACATTTTCTATTGATTTTGTTGCACTTTGAATTTCACTTAAATTTGTAGTTATTGTATAAAATTCATTTAAACCTTTTCCTTTTACTTCTTCAGTAAATTTTTCTATAGATTCTTCATTATTTAAAACAAATGAAGGAGTTATGTTTGTAACTAATGTTTCATCATCTGACACTAGCTTTTCTATTACTCCGCTTCCAACTATTATCTTATTTGCAGAAGGCGAATACATATTCATAGTATCATCCATCTTTGAATTGTCTTTATATATACCTTTTACTAAAAAATCATAAGTCTGCTCTGTATTTGGATTTTTTAAAGTTATTGTATCTCCAACCGCTATATCATTTAAAGTTGCAAGTTCATAACTTATTACACATTCTTGACTTTTAAAATCCTCTATCATTTCTCCTTCTGTAACTTGATATGTTCCTTCTACAAAATCTGTCATTGCATCATAAGAAGAATATCCATCTAGTTCAAAATCTCCTGTTAAGTTTCTTGAACTTTCAAATCTTTCTGTTCTTTTTGTTATTACAGTTGTTGTATTATTGTTAATTACGGACCTGCCCATATCTTGTGGTCCTCCAAAACCTCTTCCACTATTTTCTCCAGATCCTTGACTTGTAGAGCTTGTTGTAGTTTCTCTATCTTCTACTTCATATTCAAAGGAATCGCTTGCCTTTGTTAATGTATCACTATTTAAAGATGTCATATAAATATAATAATAATTTTTTAAAAAGCTACTGTCTCCATAGCTTTTTACATTGTCTAAAGTTATAGATTCTATATTATTAAAATTTTCTATGTTAGTTTTTCTCGCATCTTCTCCTTTTTCAAATTGACCTGCAAGCTCTTGCCTATTAAATGTGACACTTGCAATAATATCGTGCGAGTCCTCATAGTTTTTTACTAAAGTATTTGCTGTATTTCTTATTGCTAGAGTAACTGTTGCACTACATGCAATCACTAAAATTATAATTCCAATTAATATGTTTCTTCCTTTATTTCTTATAATTGAAATTAGGCTATTTTTTAAAATATACATCGTTTTTCTCCTTTTTTTTATGTTTTTTATCATTTTAATTGGGTTTTGTGTTTTTTGTGTGATTATTTTGTTAAAATATTTTAAAATCTAACTTTGATTTAAGTAAAAAAATTAGAGAGTTTTATATATTAAAAACTCTCTAAAAATACCATTGTAACATTATAAACTACAACTTTTTCTTATTATATTTTAAGTTCAGAATTATCCAATTTATTATTTTTATTAAGTAATAAATTTTCAAAAAATAATATCAAATACTTTTTATCTTCTTCTACACCCTTTGAAATATTACTATAATTTGCTCTAACTAGTGCATTTCTAAAATATAATGAATTATCTTTAAATAACTCATTGTTAATATTAAATCCTTTGCTATTTAAGTATTTTTGAATAAATAAAGCTGTTGTTCTTGTATTTCCTTCTCCAAAAGGATGTACTTGCCAAATATTTGCAGTAAATGTACATAGTCTTTCTATTTTTTCCTTATCTGTCTTCTCTGTATATTTTTGCTTCATTTCTTCTTCAAAATCATATTTTAGAGTTTCTTCTATCATAGAGTAATCAGAATATTGTACTGTTTCACCATTTAATATTGGTTCTTTTTTTGTAATATTATAATCTCTAAACTCTCCAATATATTTTTCATCTATTCCTATATCAATATTTTCAAATAACTTTTTGTGAAATTGTTTTAATGTTATGTAATTAAATGTAAAAGCCTTATCATTTAATATTTTTACTATTCTTAATGATACTTCATCTGCCTGTTTTTCGTTTTTATTTATTTTCTCTTTATCTGTATTTTCATAATATTCATTAACTTCTTTTTCTACAACTTCATAACTTTTTTTGCCAATGATATTTTCTGTCGCTAAATCTACCATATATTTAGAAGGAGTAAGACTATCTACTGCTTGCAATCCAAATGCAATATTCCAGTTTAATTGTTTTTGTTTAGAATCTTCTGTTTCGCCAATTTTCTCATATTTTATTTTATCTAAATAATTTTCACTCATAAACTTACTCCTTTTTTAAACTAGTTTAGTAGCTTCATTGAACAAATTAGACCTTATTTTAATTTTTTCGTTTCAATCAATAACTTATCAAAATCAGATATAATTTTTTGCAATTAGTACATCTGATTTTAATATTCTGCCACCTGGTGAATGTTTCCATGTTGTTAATCCCATATTTTCTTTTTTGCTATCTGCGTTATTATATATAATTTCTGCTGCTGTATTTCCAGTAATTGCATAATGAAACTTATTTTGCACAGTTGCATAAAATTGTTTTGTTATATCTGAATTTTTATCATAATCTATACTGCATTCTGCAAAAATATCTGTAATCTGTTGCCATATTCTGCGTTCACTCGCTCTAATTGAATGAATTCTCTCTAGAAGTTCTTTAAAGTAATCTTTTCCAAAAAAGTTTTGTACATTTTTTAATCTTTCATCATCTAAAACAAAACCTTTTGTTATGTATTCTCTTAAAACTTTTGTTGCCCAGATTCTAAATTGTGTTGCTCTTTTTGAATTTACTCTATATCCTACTGCAATTATAACATTTAGATTATAAATTTTTACTGGTTTATCTGAATTTGCAAAGTGCATTTTTTGCACATTACTTTTTTCATCCAATTCTTGTTCTTTGAATATATTATTTATATGTTTTGTAATAACAGTTCTATCTTTGCCAAATAATTCTGCTATTAAATCTTGCGTTAGCCATAAGTCATCATTGATAAGCATAACATTTACTTTTACATCTTCATTTTCATCTGTATAAATTAAAAATTCTTTTTTTATTAAATTTTTATCATTATCTTGCAATATATAGCTTCCTTTCTTTATATCAAAATATATTTTATTAATGCTCTGAAAGTGGCTTCATTGTTGGGAATAATAATACATCTCTTATTGATGCAGAATCTGTAAGAAGCATTACAAGCCTGTCTATTCCAATTCCGATACCTCCTGTTGGTGGAAGTCCGATTTCAAGTGCATTTACGAAATCCTCATCCATCATTCCAGCTTCTTCGTCTCCATTTTCACGAGCTGCAATTTCCTCTTTAAATCTCTCGTATTGGTCGATTGGGTCATTAAGCTCAGAGAATGCGTTAGCATACTCTCTTCCACCGATAAATGCCTCAAATCTTTCTACAAATCTAGGATCTTCCTTCTTCTTTTTAGCAAGAGGAGATATTTCTATTGGATAATCATATACAAAAGTTGGTTGAATTAGTGTTTGTTCAACGAACTCATCAAAGAATAAACTTATAATGTGTCCTCTTGTTTCCTTTCCTGCTGGGATTTCTACATTTTTCTCTTTTGCAATTTTTATTGCTTCTTCGTCAGTTTCAATTTTGTTAAAATCTATTCCGCAAACTTCTTTTATACTATCTACCATAGTAACTCTTTTCCATTTGCTACCTAAATCAATTTCCATTCCTTGATATGTTATATCAGTTTTTCCACAAACTTTAAGTGCACATTTTTTGAATATTTCTTCTGCAATATTCATCATGTCGTTATAATCTTCATATGCTGAATAAAACTCTATTGAAGTGAATTCTGGATTATGTCTTATATCCATTCCTTCATTTCTAAAGATTCTACCTATTTCATAAACTTTATCAAATCCACCTACTATCAATCTCTTTAGGTTTAATTCTGTTGCAATTCTTAAATATAAGTCTATATCTAAAGTATTGTGGTGTGTTATAAATGGTCTTGCTGTTGCACCACCTGATATTGTATTTAATATAGGTGTTTCAACTTCTAGGTATCCTTTTTCGTCTAATATCCTTCTTATTTCGCTAATAATTTGACTTCTCTTTATGAAAGTTTCTCTAACTTCTGGATTTACAATTAAATCTATGTATCTTTGTCTATATCTTAAATCCATATCTTTTAGTCCATGGAATTTTTCAGGAAGTGGTCTTAAAGATTTTGAAAGTAAAGTTATTTCCTTTGCATGAACTGAGATTTCCTCTGTTCTAGTTTTAAATACAAAACCAGTAATTCCAATTATATCTCCTACATCATATGTTTTAAATTCTTTATAACTTTCTTCTCCTAAATCATTTGTGCTGACATAGCTTTGCATTTTTCCTTTACTATCTTGAATTGTGCAAAAAGATGCTTTTCCCATAATTCTTTTAGACATAATTCTTCCTGCTATTGTTACATCTTTTCCTTCTAATTCATCATAATTATCTCTTATATCTTGACTTGTATGAGTTCTATTAAATTTTGTTATTTCAAATGGGTTACGACCTGCATTTGTTAACTCTGTAAGTTTTTCTCTTCTGATTTGCATTAGATGATTTACATCTTGTTCTTGTTCATTATTTACATTATTATTTTCATTTTCGCTCATAAAAGCTACCTCCATATTTAAAAGTACTTCTATTATATCATTTTTAGCAATTTTATCAAGTATATTTAGTAATTAAAATAATTTTTGAGGAAAAAAATCTAGAGTTTATTATCGAAAGTTGACAAAATTATGTAAATATTATATAATGTGTTTGTCACAATTATTATGTAAATTTCACCAGTCATTTAATCTTTATTTAGGAGGTGCACACGGTGGAAAAAAAGTGGAAATGCATTGTTACTGGAGATGCAATCTGTATAACAGAGTGCCATGACTGTCACACACAGAGTTGTCCAGTAAACACGGGATTTGTTAAGGAGCCTCCTCTTATTCAAAATGAAGCTTCTGATGACAAATCTGGTCACAACTAACATATGCATTCATAAGCAACCTCATTTTTGATTTTATTTCAAAAATGAGGTTGTTTTTTATTATTAAAAAATATTTTTTAACGAAAACTCATATCTCTCTTTAATATGTTCTAATGAAGAAATGCTAGAATCAACACCTTGAATTGCCATGCTATAGTCTTTTGTTTCTATATAACTATTAGTCTCAATAAGGTGCATTTCTGCTTTTTCTAATTCGGCATGTTCTATATAAATTACAAGCTTTTCTTTAAATTCTTCCCATTTTTCCATTACTTCTTTATTTTTATTATCTATTTCTTCTTCATTTTTTGCAATTAAGTTTTCTCGAAGCTCATATAATAAATCTGAAGTTTGCTCAACTGAATTTTTAGTATATTTTTGTGTAATAACATTCAATATAACTACTAATAACACAACAGTTATAGAAATAATAATCGCCCTTTTCATTTATTCTTTTTCCTTTCTTTCTTTTGGCAAAAGATTTGTCCTTTTCCATCAAGTGTTACAATCAATGCTTCTTCTGGTTTTATACCGAATTTGCCGAACTTCTCTTTTTAGCCATGTATAGTCTTTACCTATTTCTTTCAAATTTTCATTCATAACAATACCATCTACAACTAAATCATAAGGAATACCTTCGTAATCTGGCTCTATATTAAAATCTTCTGGAATTGTATTTCTTTTATTTGGTTTCGGAATTACTGTAAGCTGTCCACTTGTTTCTAGTATTGCATATTCAACATCTCCAAGATTTGATATATTTGAACTTCTTAACCTTTCTTGTAATTCATTTATAGTAAGTCTTTCTTTTATTAAAGCATCTTCTTTTATTTTTCCTCTATATATTATAATTCTTGGTTTGCCTGATGTTAATTCTCTAATTTTTATGCTTTTCATATTTATAATGGATATTATAAGTTGCATAAGTAAAAGTCCAAGTATTGGTACTATTCCATTGTGTATTGGAATCCCTGTGTCCGTCATTGGGATTGATGCAAGATCTGCAATCATTATTGATACAACAAGTTCAAATGGTTGGAGTTGCCCAATTTCTCTTTTCCCCATTAATCTCATTATGACTAAAATTATAATATATAAAATAATTGACCTCGTAAAGGTTACTAACATCTACAAAACCTCTTTCTTTGATTTACAAAAATTTCAAAATTTTCTTGAACTTATATTATTTTTCGCAGTTTTTTTCTAAATATTCTTATTCTTGAATAAAAAAAATTTTTTTGTAAAAAATAATAACTGAAAGATTTTGCTTTCAATCTAATTACATGAATTTTAAGGAGGGTTTGTGAAAATGGATAATAATCAAACAAGTTCTAGGCAAAATACTGGAAATGGCGTTTGGCAAATTGTTAGTAGACTTGTTGTATCAGCTGTAGTTTTAGGTATAACGGCATTCTTTACACCCGGATTTTCTATAAATAACATTTGGTCTTTAGCAATAGCTGCTGTTATTTTAACAGTTATGGACTATTTGATAGTAAAATTTACAGGTTTGCATGCTAGTCCTTTCGGTAAAGGATTTGTAGGTTTTGTACTTGCTGTTATTACTTTATATCTAACTCAGTATTTTGTAGCTGGATACTCTATTTCATGGATGGCAGCAATTATTGGTGCTTTGATATATGGCATAATTGATTATTTCATCCCAGGGGAACAAGAAATGTAAGAAAATTAATCTTGCATTGTATAAAAATAGAAAGGGTGGCATTGCCACCCTTTTGTTACATATCGAGTAAAATTGTAAAATTATACTGGCATAGTATGTTCAGCCGTTCTTCCATGTGAACATGGAGTGCCAAACCTTCCCGTGCCTTTGCAGTTAGGACATGTAGTGTTTATTTTACTAGCAGTCCAACCAAGTTCATACGAGTATAGAATTACATTAACTGCATTACTTCCGTCGCTCTTGAAATAGCTCCATCCAGTTGATGGTAGACAAGTCTTGCAAACCCCTGGCCACCAATGTTCTCTTGGCGCAGCCGAGAAAGTTATCTTATAAGCGTTGTAACCATTTGATATTTGTTTACCACAAACGACACATGGACCTGAGTATGAAAAAGTAACGCCCAAATCAGTGGTAACATAAGCCTTAGCCGTCGTGGTAGTGGCAGATGACGATTGCTTCCAGATTTTGCCGGTTCCAAAGCAACCTAAGCAATAAATAGTAGACGAAACTCCTGAACAATTTGTATACTTCGATCCCGTAGCACTCGTACCTGCAGTACCTTGACTGTCTTTATATGAAACTGTCCAAGTATATTGTGTTGCTTGGGTTAACCCAGTAACCTGTATTGATACAGAGCTACCTGATGCTTTTGAATTTTGCGAAGCTGATCTACTTCCACATGTCAATGTGTAATTTATTGTATCTCCATCATCATCCTTTGCTGCTCCTGTTACTGTCATAGTTGTCGTTGATACTGCCGTTACACTAAATGCTGATGATACATATGGCGCCCTATTTAATGTTTTTTGTGAACAACCTGTTTTCGTTGCTGTACCACTATGTCCATCATTTGCTGTTACAGTCCAGCTATATGATGTATGTCCTTTCAAACCTGATACCGGAATAGATACTTGAGCTCCTGAATTTCCACTCTTACTTCCACTTAATCCTGCTGATAATGTATATGTCAAACTATCTCCATCTGGGTCGCTTCCTGTTACTAATACATTAAAGCTTACTGCTGTTACACTTCCTGTCGTAACTGAAGTTATGCTTGGATTTCTATTTGCTATTGTAGCACTTCCTGTTGCTGTTGCCGTACTATTAGATTGTTTCTGGTTATCATCTGCTTTTACCGTCCAATT
>CANQLP010000016.1 GCA_947624725.1 uncultured Clostridia bacterium | reverse complement strand
ATTTAGCCCTAAAAACTAAATTTTTAGGGCTTATGTTTAAAAAATTTTAAGACATTTTCAAAAATGATTGACACAAATTATTTTGTAGTAATATTATTAATAAACTTTTAAATATATTGAAAAAAACCATTATTTATAATAGAATTACAGTGTAAAATATATTAATTTAACATAAAAGTCAAATGTAATGATTAAAAAAGTAAAGAAAATTAAAGGTGAAATTTATGAAGATAACAAGCAAGCTTGCAATAAAATATTTATCGCAAAATAAAAAAAGAAGTATATCAATTATTATTCGGTATAGCCCTTGTAACAATTCTAACTACATTTGTGCTTATTTTGCTTGCAAGTTATCAAAAATATTTGACAAATGTAGTTAGAAAAGAAAATAATTGGGAAGCTGAATTTATAGATATAAAATACTCAGATGTATCAAAAATTGCAAATTATCAAAATGTAAAGGATGTATTTACATATTATGATTTCGGTTTGTCACAAGAAAATAATTCTTCAAGCATAGTATTTGCTCAAAAGATTTATGTAAAGGCTTATGACAATAAAGCACTTAATAATGCTAATATTAAAATAATAGAAGGAAGATTACCTGAAAATTCTAAAGAATTACTAGTAACAAAAGATAATTTCCAAGATAAAAATGTTGGAGACCAAATAAGTATAACACTTGAAGGAACTTTAAGAACATTTACAATAGTAGGAATGGCAGAAAATCTAGAAGAGGATAACAGCGATATTAGTAATAATTTAGCAGGTGCAATTACATATTTAGACCAAGATTTAATTTCAGAAGATATGCTTGTTAGTGTTAGAATTTTAACAAATAATGTACAAAAAGTATGCAAAACCACAAGAAACATAGCAGATGATTTAAAAATATATGAAATAGAAAATAAAGATAGAGAATCTAATCAAGACTATGATTCAGTAACTAGTGCATTTATCCAAGAATTTCAAAATCTCACATTACAAGATAGCGTTGTTCAAACAGATAGTTTAGAAAACGCAGATAATAAGCAAGAAAAGCTAATATATAACGAAGAATTATTAAAATATGAATGCGTAACTGAAATAGATGAGACATTTAGAAATATGTTATTGATAGTAGGTGGAAGCTTTGTATTCATCATATTTTTACTTTCAACAGTTGTAATATATACGATATTTAGTATATCATATACTGAAAGAATAAATGAACTTGGAACATTATTGTCAATAGGAATGAGTAAAAGTGAACTAAGAAAGCTTTTATTAAAAGAGACTTTAATTCTAGGAATAATCGGAATAATAACACGGAATTTTATTAGGATTATTACTCTCATTTTGCATAATACAGATCGAACAAACAATATTAAATAATGTTGTAGATAGCGTTAATAGTTATCTTATATTAGATAGAGAAGTTTTACTTTATATGAATGTGCCTGTTATGGTACTTTTGTATATAATATTAATTGTGTTTGCCATAATATTAATATCAAATTTTTTATCAGTAAGGAAATTGACTAAAATGACACGGCATTGAAGCTATAAGATATACAGAAGCAAACAAAGTAAGTAAAAAGAATTTAAAAAGAATGCCATTACTTACAAAATTATTTAAAGCGGAAGGAAATCTAGCATATAAAAATATTAAAAGAAATGCGATAAAGTATAGAATGATTGTAATATCAATAAGCATGAGTATAACTGTATTTGCAGTAACAAACGGCTTGTTTGCAAATATGTATAAAAACATAAGAGATGAAGGCAAATATACAAATTACACTATAGATATTAAAAAAGAAAATATGGACAAAATAATAAGTGCTTTGGAAGAAAAACAACTAATTAACGATTATATGGGAATCGAAAATACTTATTCTTGTAAACTGGAAATACCAAATGAAAAAGTAACAAATGAAATAAAAGAAATGATATATGCAAGTGGAAATAGGTATAATGCTTCAATACAACCTAATGGAAATTTGATTATTAATGCAACGCCATTTATGATTTATGGAAATGCATATAAAGAAATACTAAAAAGGGCAGGAGTAAATGAATTAAAAGAAAATGAAGCAATCCTTGTAAATTGTGTATATATGCCAGATTCAAAATGGGGAGATGAAATTCCAATTACAAACTATAAAGTAGGAGATACTTTGGAATTAACCGACGATAGTGGTCTTGAACCTAAAACAATCAATCTTAAAATTGCAGGCATTGTAGATAATATACAGCCATACATGGTATCAGATAGCTTATATATGGATATTATCATAAGTGAAGATATGGTAAAAGAATATGAAGAAGAGGAGAGTTCCCCTACACCTTCAGTTTTATTAACACTTGATACAGATAAACCAAATGAAATAGATGAGATTGTAGGTGGTTTAGATACTTGGCAATCGGTAAACAAATATGAGTACAAATTATCAGATATAAGTAAGAAAGCAATTATAGAAATTGCAGTTTATACATTTATAATATTTATTACATTATTAACTATTATAAATATTTTTAATATAATATTTTCTAATATAATGATAAGAAAAAAAGAAATTGCAATCTTAAGGTCAATTGGAATGAATAAAAAACAAATAAATAAGATGCTATTTTTAGAGGGACTATTTTATGGAGTAAAAGGACTAATTATAGGGATACTTTTCAGTATTTGGTTTTTGTTTATTATATACCTAAAAATGATAGATGCGAAAATATATAAGTTTAGTGTTTCTTATATTAATATTATAATTTGTGTAGCAATAATGTATTTGATAATATTTATGGCGATAGCAATTGCAGGAAAATCTATAAAAAATAGAAATATTATGGAAGATGTAAAAGACGAAAATATATAAAAAAATCTAAAATTGCAACAAATCATCTTGATAAAAATAATTAAATTCGATATAATAAGACTATAATTTATTGGGAGGAATTAAAACATATGAAATTAGATATGGAAAATCACAAAGGAATTACAATGATATCATTAATTATAACTATAGCAATACTTGCAATAATTACCTATGTCTCTGTTTCAATTGGTATTGGAATAACAGGTGATGTAAAATTTCAAAATATAGAAACATATATGTTATTAATTCAAAGTAAATGTGAGGCCTTAGCAAATGAAAAAATAATCGAAAATCTAGATGACAGTTCTCTTTATGGAACTTTACAAGAAGAGGGAGATTATGCTGGCTGGTATAAATTAAGCCAAGCAGAACTTAATGAAATTGGAGTAAAAGATGCTAAAGCAGAAGACGGATATTATGTAAATTACTATTTGAATGATAAAAATAAGGAAGTAGATGTTGCATATGCAAGAGGTGTAACTTATCATGATGAAGTGTTTTATCTATTATCTTCTATAAGTAACTATGTTTCAGATGATGAATAAAGGAAGTCGTAAAAAATGACAGATAAAGAAGTAGAAAGATTAAACAAATTAAAACAAATAGATTTAAACCAATATGAGGAAGGGGCAAAATACATTTGCGGAATAGATGAAGCAGGACGAGGACCACTTGCAGGACCGGTGGTTACTGCATGTGTTATACTTCCAAAAGATTCATTTATAGAAGGAGTCAATGATTCTAAAAAAGTTTCTGAAAAGAAGAGAGAGAAAGTATATGAAGAAATTATAAAAAATGCTATAAGTTATTCAGTTGGAATCATTGATGAGGGAAGAATAGATGAGATAAATATATTGCAAGCTACAAAACTAGGTCTTGAAACTGCGTTAAAAGGCTTATCCACAAGGCCTGATTTAATTTTAGTAGATGCATTAACAGAGATAAATACAGATGGCATTCCATATATGTCGATAATAAAAGGAGACAGCCTTTCTTACTCAATAGCTGCTGCATCAATAGTTGCAAAGGTCACAAGGGATAGAATAATGAAAGAATATGATAAAATCTATCCAGAGTACGGATTTGCAAAACATAAAGGATATGGAACAGCTGAGCATATTAATGCAATAAAAAAGTATGGGCTTTGTCCCATACATAGAATAACTTTTACTAAGAAATTTGTCTAAATACAGCATCACTAAATTCTTGGTATAAAGTTTTTATATCAAGATTTTCTTTTGATTTGATTTTATATAGCAAAATTGAATATGTTGTACCAAATAGGCCACTTGCAAGTGCTGCAGGTGAGCCTATATTTGTATTTGTGGCTTCTCCTGAATTTATACTTTCTGAAATAATTTTTTCTAAAAGATCTATATATTCAAATACATATTTTCTACATATTAAATTTCTAGGACCTTTTCCTAAACTATCACTTAAAACAATAGTCATAAAGTCTTGATATTTTACCATTACTTTAATTTGGATAAGTAAAATTGCTTTTAGCTTATCTCTAAGAGTATGGCATTTTTCTACTTTGATGAACATACTATTTTGAAGTAGTTTCATACCTTCTTCAATTAAGAATGTAAAGATTTCTTCTTTGCTAGAAAAATGATAATAAAGAGTTCCTTTAGCAACTCCAACAATAGAAGTTATTTCCTCAATGCTTGTTGCATCATAACCCTTTGTTGCAAATAAGTTCATTGATGTTTCAAATATTTTTCTCTTAGTACGATTCATAAAATAGCCTCATTTCTTTATAAAATTTCTTTTCTATATTATATATGGAAAAGAAATTTAGTGCAAGTAAATTTTATACAAAATATCAAAACCAAATATAATTCTACAAAAAAATCACTATAAAATAAAAAAATTAATCTAATTAGAAAAGAAATAATCAAATAAAAAAGATTATTTCTTTTTTTCTACACTATGTTTTGACAGAATTTTGAGCAAGTACAAATTATAATATTAGATACATAATAAAACACAAAAGAGGTGATGCTTAAGGAAAATGACTATATATCTAGATGTAGTCTTTTTAGAAAACATATGCATGAATGCAATAATTTTGTATCGGAGCAGGAATTGTAACAAAGACAAAGTGCAGACTCCGAAACATTATATTTTCCAGCATGATAGGTTCTCTTTATGCAATTCGGAAGCTATATTACAAAAAATTACATATATATGAATCTAATATCTAAAATGATTTTATCAATTGCAATGGTGTATATTGCTTTTACTCCAAAGAGTATAAAAAGTATGTTCAAGTATGTTGTTATATTCTATCTTACATCATTTGTATTTGGTGGCTGCGCATTTTTCTTACTTTATTATATACGACCACAAGAAATATTATATAAAAACGGTTTGCTTTCGGGAACTTATCCGATAAAAATAGCATTTTTAGGAGCAATTGTTGGTTTTGTAATTATAAGTATTGCTTTTAAAGTCATAAAGAATAGATTGAGTAAAAATGATATGTTTTGCGATGTTGAAGTTATATATAAAAACAAAGAAGTTTTTTTTAAAGCAATGATAGATACTGGAAATTTACTTAAAGACCCAATAACTAGAGTACCTGTCATTGTTGTAGAAAAAGAGAAGTTAAAAGAAATAATAGAAGAAGAAATTCTTGAGAAAATAGAAAAGATAGTTTATGGAGCAAGTAGTGAAGTAATGGATGAAATAGGAGAAGACTACATTTCAAGACTTAAGTTAATTCCATTTTCATCACTTGGAAAACAAAATGGAATGTTAGTAGGCTTTAGACCAGATGAGGTTACAATAAATTTTGATGGTACATCTATAAATATAAAAGATGTAATTATTGGGATATATAATTCAGCTATTTGTAAAAATGGACTATATTCTGGACTTGTTGGATTAGAGTTATTAGAAGGGAGTGATAGTAAAAATGAATATATTGAAAATTTTAAATGAGCTATATTTAAAGTATATAGGTAAAGAAAATAAAGATATACAAAATATTTTTTATATAGCAGGTAGTCAAACATTGCCACCGCCATTAGATAGCAAGGACGAAGAAGAAATGCTAAAAAGACTTGCAAATAAAGATATGGAAGCAAGGCAAATTTTGGTAGAAAGAAATTTAAGATTAGTGGTATATATTGCAAAAAAGTTTGAAAATACAGGAATTGGTATAGAAGATTTAATATCAATTGGAACGATAGGACTTATGAAAGCAATAAATACATTTAATACAGAAAAAAAGATAAAACTTGCGACATATGCATCTAGGTGCATAGAAAATGAGATTTTAATGTATTTGAGGAGGAGCAATAAAATAAGAGGAGAAATTTCGATTGATGAACCATTAAATCAAGATGGAGATGGAAATGAACTGTTACTATCAGACATTTTACGGAACAGATAATGATGTAACATCGAGAAGAATAGAAGATGAAGTAGATAAATCCCTTTTAAAAGCTTCTATGGAAAAGTTGAATCCTAGAGAAAAAGATATAATGGAGCTTAGATTCGGATTTCGTGCAGGAAATGAAAAAACTCAAAAGGAAGTCGCTGATATGCTTCGGAATATCACAAAGTTATATATCCAGACTTGAGAAAAAAATTATAAACAAAATGAAAAAGGAGATAATGAGCAAAACTGGATAAAATAGAGATAAAAAGCTTGAAAAAGCAAATTAAAAATGTTATACTTTTAAGGTATGATGTTGTAATTAGAGTAAAGGGAGGAAAATACTTTGAGTAAAGTAATGTGGAAACCAGGAACTTTTATATATCCAATACCAGCAGTTATGGTATCTTGTGGAGATATGGAAAATTCTAATATTATCACAGTTGCTTGGTGTGGAGTAACTTGTTCGACACCAGCTAAAGTGTATATTTCTGTAAGACCAGAAAGACATTCATACAATATTATAAAAAACTCAAAAGAATTTGTTATAAATTTAACTACAAAAGATTTAGCTTTTGCGACTGATTGGTGTGGAGTAAAATCTGGAAAAGATGTAGATAAATTTAAAGAAATGAATTTAACTAAAGAAAAAGCTAATTTTGTAAAGTGTCCTATGATAAAGGAAAGCCCTGTTTCAATCGAATGCAAAGTAGATGAAATAAAAGATCTTGGTGGACATCATATGTTTCTAGCAGATGTTTTAGCAATTAATGCTGATGAAAAATATATTGATGAAAATGGTGCTTTCGATATTTCAAAATGTAATTTAGTTGCTTATGCAAACGGTGGATATTATGAGTTAGGTGAAAAAGTTCGGAAAATTTGGATTTTCAGTACAAAAAAAGAAAAAATAAAAGGAATAATAAAACGGGGGAAAGATGATGTTTGATAAGTTAAGAGAAGAATGTGGAGTCTATGGAATTTATTCAATGAATGCAAGAGATAGTCTAGCACAGATAATTGGTATTGGACTCTCAGCTTTGCAACATAGAGGAGAAGAAAGTTGTGGTATTGCAATAAATAGAGATGGAATAATAACATATAGAAAAGATTTAGGACTTGTATCTAAAGTATTCCCAAAGCATGTAATAAATGAGCTTCCAGAAGGTAAAATGGGAATAGGACATAACAGATATTCAACAACAGGAGAAGCCAAAAAAGAAAATGCACAGCCAATGGTAGTAAGACATAAAAAAGGTAACCTTGCAGTAGTACATAATGGAAATCTTACAAATGCACCAGAGCTTAGAGCAGATTTAGAAGAACAAGGACATATATTTACTACAACATCAGATACAGAAGTTATCTGTCATGTAATAGTACAAGAAAGACTAAAAGTAAGCTCAATAGAAGAAGCCATTGTAAATACAATGAAAAGATTAAAAGGATCATATTCTTTAATTATCATGACATCAAAAAAATTAATAGCAGTTAGAGACCCACAAGGATTTAGACCACTTTGTATGGGAAGAACAGACAGAGAAGTTGTTTTTGCATCGGAAAGTTGTGCACTAGATATGACTGGAGTGGAGTTTGAAAGAGATGTAAAACCTCGGAGAGATTGTTGTTGTAACTGATAATAAAGTAAGCTCAATTCAAACAGGAGAGGATGCTCCAAAGGGCTTATGTGTTTTTGAATATATGTATTTTGCAAGACCAGATTCTATAATTGATGGAATTAGTGTTCATAAATTTAGAGAGGATACAGGAAGATGCCTTGCAAGACAAAGACCAGTAGAGGCAGATATTGTTGCAGGCGTTCCAGATTCAGGCTTAGATGCAGCTTTAGGTTATGCAAAAGAATCAGGAATCCCTTATGATATGGTATTTACAAAAAGCAAATATATAGGAAGAACATTTATACAAAATGCACAAGAAACAAGACGCAATTTAGTTGGACTTAAACTAAATCCACTTAAAAGTACCGTAGAAGGTAAAAGGATAATTTTAATAGATGACTCAATAGTTAGAGGAACGACTATTACAAAAATAGTTGCAATTTTAAGAAAAGCTGGAGCAAAAGAGGTACATTTGAGAATTGCATCTCCTGCTTTCATGGATGTATGTTATTTTGGAACAGATATTGATGATAAAGAACAATTAATTACATACAATAGAAAAATTGAAGAAGTAAGAGAAATGGTTGGAGCAGATAGCTTAGAATATTTAAGTTTAGATAGTTTAAAAGAGATTACTAAAAATTGTTTAATACCTTCTCTTTGCACAGGATGTTTTACAAGTAAATATCCAGTAGAAGTTCCAACTAATATAAAGAAAAACTCATTTGAAGAAATCAAATTTTAAAGATTTTGCAAAATAATGTACTTGACAAAGTTACATAAAACATGATATATATAGATAGTAAAGTTTAATTAAAAACTTACTATCTATTTTTTATTTATATTCAAACATTAATTCATGGCGCTTCGCCAAAAATTCAAAAATGTGTAAAAGAATATAGTTAGTTAGAAAGTAAAATGAAATATTTTGCTTTGTATTTTTTGTCGAAAAGTTCCCAAAATTCGCCAAAACTTCCCATGTTTTGCTATTGGAAAATATTACCAAATGATATATAATAATTTTATCAAACAAAAGGAGGAAGCTAGAATATATGAATGTTGATTATAATACAGAGGACAAGCTATTAACTTTTAAAATTACAGAAGAAATTGACCATCATTGGTCAGAAAAAATAAGGAGGCAAGTAGACGATGAAATTGAAAGATATGTTCCTAAAAGAGTGGTATTTGATTTTGATAAGGTTACTTTTATGGACAGTGCAGGGATAGGCATGCTTTTGCGGAAGATACAAAGTTATAAAAATGTTAGGTGGAAATCTAGAAATGATAAATGTAAAATCAAATATTAAGAAAATCCTAGAAATGAGTGGAATACCAAAAATAATAAAAATAGGTTAAGGAAGGAGGAAAAAGTTATGAAAGGTAAATATGATAATGAAATGACATTAGAAGTGTTAAGCAAATCTAACAACGAGGCATTTGCAAGAGTTGCTGTTGCAGCTTTTGTATCAAGCCTTGATCCTACAATAGAAGAAATTGCAGATATAAAAACTGCAGTTTCTGAAGCTGTTACCAATTGTATAATACATGGTTATGAAGAAAAGCAAGGAGTTATAAAAATAGAATGCAAGATAGAAGGAAGAAAAGTAATTATTGAGATATCTGATACAGGAAAAGGAATAGAAAATGTTGATATTGCAAAAGAGCCTTTATATACAACAAAAGCAGAACTAGAAAGGTCTGGTATGGGATTTACAATAATGCAAAGTTTTATGGATGAACTAAAAGTTGAATCAATACTTGGACTTGGTACGAAGGTAACAATGACAAAAAATATTAAAGAAAACTAAGGAGATTGTCTTTAATGTATGAAAATAGTATTGAGAATATAAAACGAGCAGGTCTTCGGAGATAATGATGCAATGACAAAACTTATTGAAGCAAATCAGGGACTAATATGGAGCATTGTAAAAAGATTTGCAGGGCGAGGTTATGAAATACAAGATTTATATCAGATAGGGTGTATGGGGTTTATTAAATCTATAAAAAGGTTTGACACAAATTATGATGTAAAACTTTCAACATATGCAGTACCTTACATATTAGGAGAAATAAAGAAATTCATAAGAGATGACGGCATGATAAAGGTTAGCCGTAGCATTAAAGAACTAAATATGAAAATAAGCAAGCTTGAGGAAGAAACTTTGAGAAAAACGGGAGAAAATATAACTATTAAAGAATTACAAGAAAAATTAGGAGTAGATAAGGAGGATATAATAGTTGCACTAGAAGCGAGAAATCCAGTAGAATCTATATATAAAGAAGAAGGAAATTCAGGTGATGAAAAAAATATAAAGCTTATAAACAAAATTCCGTCATGTGAAAATGAAGAAACAGAGATTATAGATAAAATCACAATAAAACAATTACTTGAAGAACTTAATAATAAAGAAAAACAGATAATTATTTTAAGATATTATAAAAATAAAACACAAACGGAAGTTGGAAAACATCTTCGGAATTTCACAAGTACAAGTATCAAGAATAGAGAAAAAAGTTTTAGATAAAATGAGAAATAGGTTGGAGGCAATATGAAAAAAATTGTAGTATATGTTCTAATAATAGTAGGTATATGTTTTTTAATACCTATATTTTTTACTTTAAAATTCAAAACAAAGCAAGATATAGAAAATAAAGAAGTTCCAGAATTAGATATAGAAAAATATTCATATAGTGATTTTGGTACAATTAAGTTGTTACATACCAAAACAGGAGAAGTTGAAGAAAAGCCATTAGATGAATATATTGCAGAAGTTGTTTCAGCAGAGATGCCAGTAGATTATGAGTTAGAAGCACTAAAAGCACAGAGTGTTTCAGCAAGAACATATACGGTATATAAATTAATACATGGTACAGGACACGAAAACGCAGACTTATGCGACAGCTATGCATGTTGTCAAGCATGGATTTCAAAGGAAGACAGGATGAATAAATGGGAAGACAACAAACAAGAAAAGTGGAACAAAATAGTAGAAGCAGTGAATAGCACATTAGGAGAAGTTGTAACTTATGATGGTAATGTTATTAATGCATTTTTCCATTCTAATAGTGGAGGAATGACAGAAAATGTATCTGATGTTTGGGGTGGAAAAGATTTACCATACTTGAACCCAGTAAAAACAGAAGGAGAAGATGCATATACACAATATAGCTCTGAAGCCACTTTTTCAAAAGAGGAGTTTTTATCAAAATTAAAGGAAAAATATAATGATATAGAAATTAATTTTGATGATGAAAATGCTATTGTGATAGAAGCATATACGCCTCGGAGGCAGAGTAAAAACTATAAAAATAGGAAATAAGGACCTAAAACGGAACAGAAGTTAGAACAATATTTGGACTTAAGTCTGCAAAGTTTGAAATATCAAAAGGAGATACAATTAATTTTAAAGTAATTGGATATGGACATGGTGTTCGGAATGAGTCAAACTGGTGCAGATGCACTTGCAAAACAGGGAAATGATTATAAAAATATATTAACACATTTTTATACTAATACTGAAGTCACACCTCTTAATTAAAAATACACTATTTTTCTGTATAAATCTTCAAAAAAAGGAAATACTTTAATTAAAGTAAAAGCTTGAAAGGGAGGTTTTTATGGGACGAGACAGAAGAATTAGGAAAAAAGATTTTGGAGGTAAAAGAGGAGATGATAAAGAGGAAGTTGGCATAAAAGGTACATTGTACACAGTATGCGTAATTGTTTTATTAGGAGTTATTGCATTTTTTGGAACAATACTTATATATAATAAAAATTTAGAGAAAGTATATGGCGATTTGGAAATGCAGGAATTAGGACAAAATCCTATTGATGATTACAATCCTGCTGAAGAGGCAAGTTCTGAAATAGGTAAAACGGTAAATGAAGCTCAAGAAACAGAAGAGACAAATACTGAAAGTGAAGAGCAAAACTTAACTAAACAGGAAATAGAAGATCCATCACATGAGGTAGATGAGGAAACAGTACCTCAAGAACAAAATGTAGAAGAAACAGAAGAACCAAAGCAGGAAGAAGAACCTCAAGTAGTTCCTGACCCTATTTTTGAAATGCCAGTTGCAGGAGAAGTGAAGAAAGTATTTGCAAATGATAGTTTAGTTTATTCTGAAACTTTAAAAGAATGGGTAACTCATACGGGGATAGATATAGAAGCTGATAAGGCAACTGTTGTTAAGGCAGCAGAAGCGGGAAAAGTTACAGCTATTAAAAATGATCCAAGGTATGGTATAACAGTTATTATAGAACATGTAAATGGTTATGAAACAAGGTATGCTAACCTTTTGACAGCAGAATTTGTAAATGTCGGAGAAGAAGTTACAAAAGGACAAACAATAGGAACAGTAGGAGATACAGCAACATTTGAGGTGTTAGATAACTATCATTTACATTTTGAAATCTTAAAAAATGGAGAATATCAAGATCCAAATTGGTTTTTAAATGCATAATAAAATAAAAATCTGTTTCAAAACTTGAAACGGATTTTTTATTATGATATATTATAAATATTATGAGAGATGTAAGTGAAATAAAGGAAAAACTAAATACAAAGTTTTTAGGAAAAGATATAATATGGCTTGATGAAGTTCGGCTCAACACAAGATTATATTAAGGAAAATGGAAAACTTAAAAATGGCATAGTAGTTATTGCAGAAAGTCAAACAAGTGGGAGAGGAACAAAACGGTAGAACATGGATAACTGAAAGCAAAGCAAACTTAACTTTTTCTTTTTTGCTAAAACCAAGTTGTGATATAAAAAAATTAGACAGTTTGACAATTATGACTGCAAACACTATCATAGATGTTATTGATAAATTATATGGAATAAAACTTTCTATAAAATATCCAAACGATTTAATATTAAATCAGAAGAAGATTTGTGGTATTCTTACAGAAAGCACGACAAAGGGAAATATTTGTACTGATATAGTAATTGGGATTGGGTTAAATATCAATCAAATAAATTTCCCTGAAGAATTAATGTGTATTGCAACATCTCTAAAAAAGGAATTTCCAGAAGGAAACTTTGATAAATTAGAGATTCTTGGGAACTTTTTGAATGAGTTTGAGAAGAAGTTTATGGAGTTAGTTTGATTTTTGAATATAATATTTTTGAATAAGTAACTTTTTGCTTAAAAGATATTGAAAAAAACACATATATGTAATATAATTGTAATGGATTTGTAACTAAAAAGAAACAAATCCATTACTTTGTTTGAATAGGAGAAAAAAGTATGTTTTCATTTGGTTACGATATAGGTATAGATTTAGGTACAGCAACGGTTCTTGCATATGTAAAGGGAAAAGGAATAGTACTTAGAGAACCTTCAGTTGTTGCAGTTAATAATCTAACTGGAGAAGTTTTAGCAGTCGGACAAGAAGCAAGAAGAATGCTTGGAAGAACTCCTGGAAGTATTGTTGCAACAAGACCATTAAAAGATGGAGTTATTTCAGATTATACCGTAACAGAAAAAATGCTTAAATACTTTATAAATAAAATATGTGGTAGAACAATTTTTTCTCCAAGAGTAATGATTTGTATACCATCTCAGGTAACAGAAGTAGAAAAAAAGGCAGTAATAGATGCTGCAACTCAAGCAGGAGCTAGAAAAGTATATTTAATAGAAGAACCAATTGCAGCAGCAATTGGGGCAGGAATTGATATATCAAAAGCGTGTGGAAATATGGTTGTTGATATCGGAGGAGGAACAACAGATGTAGCAGTTATAGCACTTCGGAGGTTCTGTTGTTAGCACTTCACTTAAAGTTGCAGGAGATAAATTTGACGAAGCGGTAGTTAAGTATATAAAGAAAAAACATAATGTGATAATAGGAGAAAGAACTGCAGAAGATTTAAAAATAAATATAGGTTGTGTATATCCAAAAATCCAAGATATCGAAATGGATATAAGAGGAAGAGATTTAAGTTCAGGTCTTCCAAAGACAATTACAATACATTCAAGTGAAATGCTAGAAGCACTTATGGAACCAGCTCTTATGGTAGTAGATGCTGTTCATTCTGTGTTAGAAAGAACACCACCAGAACTTACAGCAGATATTAGTGATAAGGGAATATATATGACAGGTGGTGGCTCACTTGTAGATGGTTTAGATAAACTTTTGCAAGAAAAAACTGGAATAAATGTAATGATTGCAAATGATAGTATATCATGTGTAGCCCTTGGAACTGGTAAAGCATTAGATAATCTTGATAAATTAGATAATGTAAAAAAGAAAAAATAAATCTAAAAAGAGGGGTGGATTTACCACCCATTCTTTTTGTAAGAAAATATAAAATTGAAAGGAATAAAAATGAAAACTGTTGCTATATACACTTTGGGGTGTAAAACTAATCAATATGAATCAAATGCAATAATGCAGGAATTTATAAAGGCAGGATATAAAAAAGTAGAATTTACAGAAAAAGCAGATGTTTATATTGTAAATACTTGCACAGTAACAAGTATGTCAGATAAAAAATCAAGACAAATTTTAAGAAGAGCTAAACACAATAATCAATCAGCAATACTTGTTGCTACTGGATGCTTTGCACAGATTGCGAAGGATAAATTAGAGGAAATTAAAGAAATAGATATAATACTTGGAAATAGTGAAAAAAAGAATATCGTAAAATATGTGGAAGAATTTGATAAAAATAGAAAACAAAGAATATTAAGTGTAAATGAAGAAAAAGAATATTTGGAATTTGGAAAAACATCATATACAGAAAAGACAAGAGCTGTTATAAAGATACAAGATGGGTGCAATAACTTTTGCACATATTGCATAATTCCATATGCTAGAGGTAGAGTTAGGAGTAGAAAACTAGATAACATCATAGAAGAAATAAAAGAAATTGCAAAGCAAGGAATTAAGGAAGTAGTATTAACAGGTATACAGATTGCCTCGTATGGAGAGGACTTAGAAGGAAATATTAGGTTAATAGATTTATTAGAGGAAATCAATAAAATAAATGGAATAGAAAGAATAAGGCTTCGGCTCATTAGAGCTTAATTTGATTACTGAAGAATTTGTGTCAAGATTAAAGAAATTAGAAAAGATATGCCCACATTTCCATCTTTCACTCCAAAGCTGTTCTACTAGTGTATTAAAGAGAATGAATAGACATTATGATAGAGAAAAAATATTAGAAGTAACTAAAATTTTGAGAGAAAATTTTAAAGATGTAATGCTTACTGCAGATATTATAGTTGGATTTCCTCGGAGAAACAGAGGAAGAATTTGAAGATACATATAAAACACTAGAGCAAATAAAGTTATATAAAATACATGTTTTTCAATATTCAAAAAGAGAAAATACAAAAGCGGCAAGCTTTGAAAACCAGATATCTCCAGAAATTAAGGAAGAAAGAAGTAAAAGAATAATAGAACTTTCTAACATGATGCAAAATGAATATAATAATTCATATATTGGAAGAACAATAAATGTTCTTATAGAAGAAAAGGAAAATGGTGCTTTATTAGGCCATACATCTAATTATTTATATGTAAAAGTAAAAGATAATGAAGAAAATCTAAGAAATGAAATTATAAAAGTACTTGTAAATGGAGCAGAAGAAGAAATGCTATTAGGAGAAAAATTATATTTATAAAAATTAAAAAAATACTTACATAAATTTTTAAATTGTGTTATAATAATTAAAGATTAATAAAGATTAAAAATAGTGTGTAGTCTTTTAAAGGCGTAAGTCCAGCTTTTAAAAGATTATGCACTATTTATTTTTATGCTTTATAACTTTTTAAGGAGGAAATTTTATGAATGAACAAAACACAAACAAAATGGCAAGCACGCCTATGAAAAAATTATTTTGGAAGATGGGACTGCCTATGATAATATCTATGGTATTACAAGCATTATATAATGTTATAGACAGTATATTTGTAACTAATATGGGAGCAGAAGGAGCTATTGCAAATCAAGCACTTACTATTGCATTTCCGATACAAATACTTATTATAGCAGTAGGAGTTGGAACAGGTGTAGGACTAAATGCATTGCTTTCAAAAAGTTTAGGAGAAAAAAATACAGAAAAAGTAAACAAAGTTGCAGGAAATGGAATATTTTTGAGTATATGTTTATATGTTATATTCTTATTATTTGGAGCTTTTGGCTCAAAATGGTTTATTTCTCTTTTTGCAGGTGGAAGTAAACAAGTTATATCTATGGGAACAATCTATTTACAAATATGCTGTTGTTTATCATTAGGAGCTATTGGATTTACAGTATATGAAAGATTTTTGCAAAGCACAGGAAAGACAATGCTATCAACAATAGCACAAATATTAGGAGCTGTAACAAATATAATTTTAGATTATGTATTTATTTATCCATTAAAAATGGGTGTAGCAGGGGCAGCTTGGGCAACAGTCATAGGACAAATTATTTCATTATTAGTTGCTATGATATTTCACTATAAATTAAATAAAGAAATAAATGGAAGTCCAAAATATATTAGACCAGAATTAAACTTAATAAAAGCGATTTATAATATAGGTATTTCAGCAGCAATTATGCAAGGATTGCTTTCAGTTATGATGGCGGGAATGAATGCTATTCTTGGAATGTCAAAAGCTAATCCTATAATATTAGTAGGTTCTTTTGGTATATATTATAAAATACAGCAAATTGTATTATTTTCAGCATTTGGTTTATCTAACACAATAATTTCAATATTATCATTTAACTATGGTATGAAAGATAAAGAAAGAATAGATGATTGCATAAAATACGGAATTATTGATACAGCTATTGTAACTTTAATATTAACTTGTATTTTTGAATTATTTGCAAGACCAATTTCGAGTCTATTTGGACTTACAGGAGGTAGTACAACAGAGATAATAGAAATATGCACGATAGCTTTAAGAATAGCAAGTATAGGATATGTATTTATGGGATTTTCAGTTGCAGTACAAGGTGTATTACAATCAATTGGTTATGCTGTAAGACCTTTGATAATATCTTTATTAAGACTAGTTGTATTTGTATTTCCAATAGCATATTTATTTACTCTATCTGACAATGTAACAGGTATCGTTTGGTGGACTTTACCAATTGCAGAAGTTTTAACAGCAGTAATTTCAGTATTTATACTAAAAAAATCTTACAAAGAAAAGATAGAAGTAATAAATATAAGTAAAGAAAATGTTCAAATAAGTAAGAAACTTATTATTTCTATTGCGCGTGAACATGGAACAGGAGGAAAAAATCAAATAGCTTTGACAAAATAAAAATATTTTGCTAAAATGTTAAATATAAAATAATTAAAAAAAGATGACACATGTAGTGCTTAAGCACATAAATCTGATTACAGAACTTTTTATAAAGTGATATAGTTAGATTTTGTTGCAAATAGTAACTATGTGTGTTTTGTTTTTTTAAGAAAGGAGAGGAGAAAAATGCCACAAAGTAAATTCCAAAGGCTAATGTTTGCATTAATTACAGTTATAATAACAGTACATGCTTATGTTTTCTTTAGTTTATATGTTATTAATGGAAATACTTTAATGACTGTAAATGGAGAAACAAGCGTAATAGCTGCAATAAATAAACAAGGTGGAGTTATGATGTTTGGTCAAATGTTACCAATATGGGCTATAATTCTAGTTGAATTTTGTTTAGCTTATAGTTTAGAAATATTTGTAGGACAACCATTATCATTCAAATTTGCTTCAAAAGTATTTGATATGAAAACAACACATCCAGTTTTGTTTGAAACTGCAATTATATGTGCAACAGTTGGAATAATGTGTCCTGCAATGAGTTTTATAGCAGCATTTTTATATTATCCTTATTATATGGGATTTAATATATTTACATTACTTGCAAATTGGCTAAAATTAATATGTTTTAATTTCCCATTTGCATATTTTACACAATTATTCTTTATTCAACCAACGGTTAGAACAATATTTAAGATGATATTTGTTAGAAATAAAGATAATAAGAATACTCTAAAAAATGAAAAAGAACTTTTGACCATTATTGACAAATGATAATTATAGTAGTAAAATTTAAAATGATTTTCATATAGATATTGAATCTGTACTATTTATTCTAAATAAATGAATGGAGGTGATACAATGTGAATAAGAAAATATTAAAGGTAATTAAAATATCAATGATTATTTATATAGTTGCTACTCTTATGTTCTCTATTATTGTATCACAAAACCAACATCATTTAGAGATTTGTCAAAAAGAACATTGTAGCATATGTGCAATTATCTATTTTGCTCAAACTATTATTAGCCTATCTATTGCTTTTGTTACAGTAGCTATGGTAAGTGTCTTAATATATTTCTTTTTATCAAGATTACACAAAGAAAAAAGAGTATTTGTGCAATTATCTTTAGTGTCTCAAAAAATTCAATTAAATGAATAAAACCTTATTTTAATTAAGGTAGGTAAAATTTACCTACTTTGTTTATCGTATTCAAAATAAGGAGGTTTCTTAGGTATGTCAAAAAAGAAAATCATATATATAATTTTAGCAATAGCAATGGCATTAGGCCTTGTAGTTGCTATTTGTATTGGTGGCAGTAATAAAAATAATAGTAATGCAAAATATAAAGTAGTGGTAAGTAATTTTGCAAGTTATGATTTTTTAAGAGCAATAATAGGAGAAAATAAAGAAGTAGAATTAACATTTTTATTAGGAGCAGGAAAAGATACTCATAGCTATGATCCAACAGCACAAGATTTAATAAAAATTCAAAACTCAGATTTATTTGTATATGTTGGAGGAGAAATGGAAAAATGGTCTGACAAAATATTATCTTCACTAGATACAAATGGAACAGAAGTAATGCGTATAGCAGATTTTGTGGAAACAATGAAAGAGAAAGAAATTGATGGTGTAGAAGAAAATGAACATGATAATGAAGAAGAACAAGATAATGAGTCAGGTTCTTTTGATGAACATATTTGGACATCTCCAGAAAATGCAATAAAAATGGTATATGCATTGGAACAAGCAATGGAAAAAATAGATAAAAATAATGCAAATATTTATAAAGAAAATGCAGATAAATATATTGAAAAAATAAAAGATGTTGATAGTGAAATTCAAAATATAATTGACAATAAAGTTAGAAATAGATTGGTATTTGCAGATAAAATGCCAATGCAATATTTTATAGATTATTATGGTTTACAAGTTAGTGCAGCTTTTGATGGCTGTAGTACAGAAACAGAGCCATCTGCTCAAACGATAGCATATTTACAAAATAAGGTCAAAGAGGAAAATATACCTGTAATTTTATATATTGAGTTAAATCCTGGTACAGTTGCAAACACAATAGCAAATGAAACAGGAGCTATAGCAATGCAGATTCAAACACTTCATAATATTAGCTTAGATGATTTTAATAATGGAGAAACATGGGTAAGTTTGATGACAAGAAATATTGATGTATTAAAGAAAGCACTTCAATAAAGAAAGAGAGGGAAAAATAATGGATTTAATTCAAATTAAAGATTTAAGTTTTAGTTATCCGACCAAAAAAGATACATTAAAACATATAAATTTAAAAATAAAAAAAGGTAAATTTACATGCATTGTAGGAGAAAATGGTTCAGGTAAAAGCACGCTACTGAAATGTATATTAGGTTTAAATAAAGGTTATACGGGAGAAATTATAAAAGAAAATAGAATTGGATATTTACCACAAAAAAGCGAAATACAAAGTAATTTTCCAGCTTCCATAGAAGAAGTCGTAATATCAGGAACGATAGCAAATAATGTAAGAAGTATTTTTTATAAAAAAGAAGATAAAGAAAACGCGAAATCAGTAATGGAAACATTAGGAATTTATGATATAAGAAAAAAATGCTTTGCAGATTTGTCTGGTGGACAGCAACAAAGAGTATTAATTGCAAGAAGTCTTTGTGCAACAAAAGACTTAATTATATTAGATGAACCAACAAATGGACTAGATCCAAGCATAGCAAAACAAATATATGAATTATTAGATAAATTAAAGAAAAATACCAAAATTACAATTTTAATGGTTTCACACGATATAGAAAGAGCTTTAAATTATGCAGATGAGGTTATTGAATTAATAAATGGAGAGATTAAATTTGTAGGAAAACCTTCTGATTTTAAATTAGGAGGTGAGAAATAATGATACAAACAATTTCAGAAATGATGTCATTTGCTTTTATACAAAGAGCAATATTAGTAGGAACTTTAGTAAGTCTTTGTGCAGCTTTACTTCGGAGTGAGTCTTGTTTTAAAAAGATATAGTATGATAGGAGATGGATTATCTCATGTCGGATTTGGAATATTGACAATAGCAACAGCATTTGGAGCTACATCTCCATTATATATTGCTATACCAGTTGTAACAATTTCTGCTATTATACTTTTAAAATTAGGTAATAGTAGTAAAATAAAAAGTGATAGTGCGATTGCTTTAATTTCAAGTTCAGCATTAGCAATAGGAGTAGCAGTTACTTCTGTAACAACGGGGATGAATACAGATGTATGTAATTTTATGTTTGGAAGTATCTTGGCTATGAGTACAGCAGATGTTATTTTAAGTGTTGTTGTAAGCATTATTGTAGCAGTACTATTTATTATATATTATAGAAAATTATTTATTATTACTTTTGATGAGGATTTTGCGAAAGCTAGTGGGTTAAAAGCTAATAGATATACAAATTTAATAGCAATATTAACAGCTTTAATAATTGTAATTGGAATGAGAATGATGGGAGTAATGTTAATTAGCAGTATAATAATATTCCCAGCACTTACATCTATGAGAATATTTAAGTCATTTAAAAAGGTAGTAATAAGTTCTGGAATAATTAGTGTATTAGCGTTTTTAGTTGGAATTTATTTATCATACTTATATAATATAAGTACAGGTGCGACAATAGTTCTTGTAAATTTAGTTATATTTATCTTGTTTTCTATTATAGATAAGATAATTCACGAATAGGAGGAAAAGTTATGAAGAAGAAAAAAATAATATATATTGTTTTACTTATACTTGTTCTTGCTGTTGTTGGTATTTTTGTATTTATTACGGTTAATAGAACAGAAAGATTAGATGTTACTAACTCCAATGATAGCACAAATTTAGGAAAAAAAGGAGAAGGATCAGAGAATGTAGAGGAAACTTCATCTAATAAAGGCGAGAAGGAAGTAACAGTGAATGAGCTAGATGATGGTACTTTATATTCAGTTACAGATGAGGATATAGTAGCAGATATTATAATTGGAGACAATTATTTTGATACTCAAATAGCTGATATAAGTTTAAACTTTTCAAAATATAAAGGAAAGACAATAGAAATAGAAGGAATGTATCTAACCAATAATCCATATACCTTTGTTGGTAGATATTCTACTGCAAACTTATGTGCAGATTGTCCACAAGGTTATTCATATATTGAATATGAGTGGAAAGGAGATACAGCTCCAGAATTAAAAGAAGAAGAAAGTTGGCTAAAGGTAAAAGGAACTTTAAAAAGTGCTTACGATATTTTCTCGAGATCAGAGTATTATTACATAGATGTTCTTTCATTAGAAGTAATGAAAGAACAAGGATTAAAAACAGTTAATAACTAGAAGATGATGCTGTTATAATAATTAGTAATTATTTCAATAAACTTTAATTTGTCAAAAGCAAGCAAATAAAATTAAATACAAGGCATTTTTGCCTTGTATTTTTATATAAGAAATGGTAAAATATAACCAATAGATAAAAAAGGATGCGTTTTTATGGAAGAAAAGAAAAAGAAGCAATATGAAGCTAGATAGATAATAATTTGTAGGAGGCAGTATATGAAAAATAAAAAGTTTATTTTAATCATTGTTGGCGTAATTTTATTATTAGCAATAGTAGGTATAGGATTTTTTATTAAAGGTGGAAAAGAATATAATATTGAAATTACTATTCCAGCAGGTAGTACAGAAGCTTTTATTTATTCAAATGAAGAAATAAGTCCCAAAGGTAATACTATTACATTGTATGCAGGAGAAGGAATGGAAGATGGCGAAATTGTATTAAAGCCCGTAGAAGTAAAAGAAGAAAATGCTTATGATAAGCCAAGCTATATTACTCCAGGAATGCCTGTAAAGATGAATGTAGAAAAAGGTGCTTGGTTTAAAATAGGAGTAAACAATATACAAAATTCTTCTGGAGAAGATATTGTTGTTTATATAACAGTTTCTAATGTTGATGTTAGAATTGAATAGTAAATGATAAATTGCAATTTGTGTAAATATAAGTTAAAAGGAGAATAAAAAAGGTGGAATATTTACTTATTTTATTAGAAGGAATAGCAAGTTTTATATCACCTTGTGTCCTTCCAATGATACCAATATATATTGCTTATTTTACTGGTGAAGAAGAAAAAAATTTAAAAAAGGCAGTAATAAATTCAATTGGTTTTGTGCTTGGATTTACACTTATTTTTGTGCTATTGTCAGTATTTGCTAGCACTTTTGGGAATATTGTTAGTAAAAATATGCAATATTTTAAGATAGCATTTGGAATATTAATAATAATTTTTGGATTTAACTATATGGAAGTTTTTAAAATAAAATTTTTAAATAAAACGCAAAATATAAAAATGAATATGGAAAAATTAAGCTTTTTAAAAGCAATGCTTTTTGGAATAGTATTTACAATTAGTTGGACCCCTTGCGTTGGAGCATTTTTAAGTTCGGCTTTATTATTAATAGCTAAAAATCAAGATATAATAAAAGGAATAACATTAATAATCATATATTCAATAGGTCTTGGCATTCCATTTATAATTTCAACGATATTAATTGAAAAACTAAAAACATTATTTACTTTTATAAAAAAACATTATGGTATAATAAAAAAGATATCAGGACTTTTACTTATAATAATGGGTATTTATACAATATTCTTTTAAAGAAGTTAATTTAAAGAGGTGAGAAACAATGGCTAAGAAAACAGTACTTATTGTTATTCTAATAGTATTTATAGTAAGTTTAATAGGAGCAAGTAAATTTATTAATAACTATTCGGAAAATAATTTGCTTAATGATTCGAATGAAAATAGTAGTTTAAGTGATGAGATTACTGGTAATAATACGAGTATATTAGAAGATAAATCAGGAGAACAAAATATTATTGAGGAGGATGTAAAAATGGTAAAATTAACAAGTGAAAATTTTGAGGAAGAAGTTTTAAAAAGCGAAAAAACAGTATTAGTAGATTTTTATGCTGATTGGTGTGGCCCATGTCAAATGATGTCACCTGTAATTGAAAAAATTGCAGAAGAAAATAAAGATATTGTTGTTGGGAAAATTAATGTTGATGAAGAAGAAAATTTAGCAGTAAAATATAATGTAATGTCAATTCCAACTTTTATCGTAATAAAAAATGGAGAAGAAGTTAATAGAATTATTGGTGCTGTAAGTAAATCTGAAATTGAAGAAATAATAAAATAAATTAAAAAGCATTGAAATAGAAATAACTATCTACTATGTATAGGAAAAGGTGGAAAAATGGGAGAATAGAAATGACTATTGAAGAAGAATTGTTTAGAAAAACAAAGATTGATTTTAATAAAATATCTAAATATGGATTTAAAAAGGATAATGATTTGTACAAATATTCAAAAAATATTATGAATAATACTTTTAGAGTGGATATTGAAATAAATAATAATGGAATAGTAAAAGGAAAAGTATTCGATTTATCCTTTGGTGATGAATATACTAGTTTTCGCTTAGAAGATAGTACAGGCTCTTTTGTAGGACAAGTCAAAGATGAATTTAAAAATTTACTAAAAGATATTAGAAGTAACTGTTTTACTAGAGAAACTTTTATATATGAGCAATCAAACAGAATAACAAAAGCAATAAAAGAAAAGTATGGAGATGAGCCAGAATTTGAATGGGAAAAGTTTCCAGGATATGCTACTTTCAGAAATAAAGATAGTAAAAAATGGTATGGCATAATAATGAATCTTGACAAAAGTAAATTAGATGCAAGCTCTACTTGCGAAATTGAAATAATTGATATAAAACTAGAGCCAAAGGAAATAGAATATTTGCTAAAACAAGACGGATTTTATCCTGCATATCATATGAATAAGAAAAGCTGGATTACAATTATATTAAATAATACAATATCAGATGAAAAAATAATGAGTTTGATTGAGAAAAGTTATTCATATACAGTTACAAATAAAAATAGTGCTAAAAATGAGTGGATAGTACCTGCAAATCCAAAGTATTTTGATATAGATAAGGCATTAAAAGAAAATAATACAATAATGTGGAAGCAAAGCACAGATATTAAAGTAAATGATATTGTTTATATATATGTCGGAAAGCCATATTCATCAATTATGTATAAATTTAAAGTAATAGAAGTAAACATTCCTTATGAATATAAAGATAAAAATCTAAAAATGCAAAAAGTTATGAAAATAGATTTGATAACAAGATATGAAGAAGGAAAATTATCATTTAACAAATTAAAAGATTTCGGAGTAAATGCAATTAGAAGTCAAAGATATATGCCATTAGCTTTAAGCGAATATATAAAAGAAATTGAAAAAGAAAAGAGGTAGTATCGAAATCAAATAAATAGTAATTTGGAGGTTAGACAAATAATGAAAAAAATAAATTGCATATTAATAATAGTTGCAATATTAGGAATTGTATTTGCATTTTCTCTTTTCACTAAAGAAGGCATTGTAATAAATGTGAATGCAAAAAATAAAGATTTAGTTTACAATTCATTAAATGGAGAAATAGAAAATACAAATGATGTTACTAAAATTAT
>CANQLP010000015.1 GCA_947624725.1 uncultured Clostridia bacterium | reverse complement strand
AAAATTGGAAAATTTATAGCAGAAAAAAGAAAAGAAAAAAAATTAACACAGGAAAGCTTAGCAGAAAAGTTAGGAGTTACATCAAAAACAATTTCAAGGTGGGAAAATGGAAATTATATGCCAGATATTTCTTTACTTAAACCATTAAGTGAAGAGTTAGGCATAACATTAAACGATTTAATTAGTGGAGAAAAAGTAGATAAAGATCATTATCAAGAAAAGTTAGAAGAAAATATTGTTAGTACAATAGATTATACAAGTGAAAAGGTATATGAAAAAAATAAAATAATTGCAGAAATTTTAATGATGTTTGGAATAGGACTTATTTTTACTGCATTTACTATATTTCCATCAGAAAGCAGTTGGGGAGCAATTTATTCTACAGTTGGACTAATTATATCATTAATAGGTTTTTCTAAACTTAATAAGAAAAAATCATATTTAAAAAGAGTATTTTTAAATTTAGGATATTTTATATTAGGTTTTGTATTATTAGTAGTAATAGACTATTCCAATGTGAGATTAAACAATGTAGCACCAAGATTCTCTTACTTAATAAAAACAACTGAAAATATGATTGTTTATAAATCTCCACTTTGCAATGTTTATAGAATAAATAGAAATACAAAAAATGAGTATTATATAGTAGATACGAAAAAAACTTATACAGAAGAAACTGTACCTGTAACTCCGTTTAACAGAGATGAAGCAGGAATTGATAACATAATAAAATTTAAAAATAAATACATTGGAGATAATAGTAATGATAGCCATTTAATAGATAGCTTACCACTTTCAGAGTATGGATATGAATTTGAAATCGATTCAGAAAATTTAGGCTTAATTATTAATTATCATATTACAGACTGGTATGTAAATGAAAATCAATATTTAGAAAAGTGCTTGTTATATAATGCAGTATCTATATTTTCTTTAATTGACAATGTTCAAGACATTACTTTTAATTTTAGTGGTAACTCATATAAAGTAAATAGAAAACAAGTCCAAGATTTATATCCTAATTATAATGATATAATAAGCAATGAAATAGATAAAGATAATTTTAATAAGTATTTAGAAGAAAAAATAAATGATAATGAATTTATAGAAGACACTTTTAGTAAAATATTTGTTAATTAAATTACAAGGATAAAATTTATTAAGCGAGCAATTTCTAAAAAATATAACTAAAGCATAATATTGACTCTACATAAACAAGATGATATAATTTAATTATCTTGCAAATAGCAAGTTTATATAGAGATAGTATTTCGCAACCAAAATTGGTAAGGAGGTACCAAATATGAGTAAAAAAGTTAAGCAGTATATTATTAGACATCCGTGGGGAAGCATGATTTTATTTTTTATCTTTGTGATTATTTTTGCATTCATAATTTCTAAATTATCAGAAAATGTTGTAGAAATAATGGTTGCTTGTGTATTGTTATTAATGATTGTTATATTGTATACAATGTCTTGTAAGGAGAAAAAAGAAAAACAAAAATTTCAAAATGCAAGCGAAGATGATTATAAAAGAAAATGGATGCAGTATGTTGATTTGGTCAATGAAACGATTAATGAAGAAAACTATGAACGGAATAAATTAAATACTAACTGGATTCAAATATTTAATCAAGTTATGTATGAAGTATCGACTAACATGTATTTATTAAGGCGCATGTTTAATGATTTCGATATCGCAGCATGCTTAGTTTATTCACTAACTTGGGATAACACGACTGATGAAAATATTCTTTTTGCATTTGATTGTGCTAAAAAGATAATTGGCAAACCAAAAGAATATACTCGTGATATAGGCTATGGCTATAAATTAGAATTGAAAACAGAAAATATTTTTCAAGAGGTAAGTATAAATATACCTGATGGAACAATTACTGCCGAAGCACTTGTATCAATCATCCGTGCGTATCTCATGCAGAAGACGGAAAATAGAATAACACAATTATCTGACTTTTTACACATTTTGTATTTACATACTTATTTAAAGTGTGAATAACATTAAGAAACTGACCAATATGCAGTAAATGCGTATTGGTTAGTTTTTTTATCAACTGAAACTGACAACAAAATATAAAAAATAATAAAAAACACTTGACTTTTACAAACACTTGTTTTATAATAATGCTTAATCAATGGTTAAATAAAAATACTAGTGTTAAATAAAAAATGGAGATGATATTTATGAATGAAAATAATAAAACATTTGAAACTATTAAACATATTGATGAAAACGGGACTGAATATTGGTACGCAAGAGAACTACAAGTCGTTTTGGATTATAAAGAATGGAGGAAATTTGATGGTGTAATAGAAAAAGCAAAATTAGCCTGCGAAAATAGCAATATTAGTGCATTTGAACATTTTGTCGATGCCGACAAGTTGTCAAAGCGTGGAAATAATACTGAAATTTTGATTAAAGATTATAAATTAACTCGTTATGCTTGCTATTTAATAGCACAGAATGGAGATAGTAGAAAAAAAGTAATAGCTCTTGCACAAACATATTTTGCAGTTCAAACTAGGAAACAAGAAATTAGCGAAAAAGAATATAGTTCCTTAACTGAAGAAGAAAAGAGATTTTATCAAAGAGACTTAACAAGGAAAGGGAATTATTCACTTAATCAAACAGCCAAAAATGCAGGAGTTAAAAATTTTGATAGATTTCATAATTATGGATATAAAGGTTTATATAATGGAGAAACAGCTGATGACATTGCTAAAAGAAAAGGCTTAAGATATAGAGAAGATATTTTAGACAATATGGGAAGTGATGAATTAATTGCAAATTTATTTAGAATTTCTCAAACAGAACAGAAGTTAAAGAAAGATAACATACAGACAGAAGAGGAAGCTAATAAAACTCATTATAATATTGGTAAAAATATTAGAGAAGTAATAGCTAAAAATGGTGGGACTATGCCAGAAGAATTGCCAACACCTGAAAAAAGTTTAAAACAATTAGAAAAAGAAAATAAGAGAAGTTTAAAGGAAACCAATATAAGATTTATTAGGCAAAAAATTTCTAAAGAATATAACTAAAAAAAGCATCTCTTTCGTAATTTGCTATAGTTCAAAAAGAGACTTCACAAATATGAAGTCTCTTTTCTACTTTGCAAGTGAATTTGGAGAATATTCACTTAAATATTTCCTGTTACTTATTTTTATCTTGTTTTGTACACATTTTTACAAAATGCAAGGCAACAGGGAAATAAAACGGGGCTAATAGTAATAAGGATAATAAAAATCCTGGTAAAGTATCATTCAATGAAAAATACAAAACCAACTTATTAATTCCTGCTCCGGCAATTGACATAATAATCATACCAACGATAAGAATTATGGTATCTTTTAGTGTTGGTTTAATCATATCAGTAAGTTTCACGGTTTTCCCCTTTCTTCTACTTATGCTTTTTTTGCAACTGTATTCTCCACCTACAGTATATAATATCATTATACCATAAATGACCGTATTTGTAAACTTATGTAAAGCTTTTGCAAAAACTGAATATGTAAAATCATATATGGAAATTATAATAAATATTAAAAACTGCAATACATAGCAGAAAAAAGATAGACAAAACTTAAAAAATGTGATATTATATGCCGAAGAAGGGAATGATAAATATATGGAAAATGTAATTATTAAAGAATTATTTAAAAACCCAGAAAAATTTTATTCAAAAGAAGTTAGCATTTCAGGATGGGTAAAAACAGTTAGAGATTCTAAAAATTTCGGCTTTTTAGAAATAAATGATGGAAGCTTTTTCAAAAATGTACAAGTTGTTTTTGATGAAAAGTTAGATAATTTTAGTGAAATTTGTAAACTTACAATAAGCTCATCAATTACCGTAAATGGAACTTTTGTAAAAACAGAAAATGCTAAACAAGCATTTGAAATTCATGCAAAGAAGGTAGAAGTTATAAATCTAGCAGATAGTGAATATCCACTTCAAAAGAAGCGTCATTCTTTTGAATATTTAAGAACAATCGCACATCTACGCCCTAGAACAAATACATTTAATGCAGTATTTCGTGTTCGTTCAGTTTTAGCATATGCGATACACAAGTTTTTCCAAGAAAGAGGATTTGTATATGTAAATACACCTCTTATAACAGGAAGCGACTGCGAAGGTGCAGGAGAAATGTTTAATGTAAATGCATTTGACCTAAATGATGTGCCAAAAACAGAAAAAGGAGAAGTAGATTTTTCAAAGGATTTCTTTGGAAAACCAGCACATTTGACAGTTAGTGGACAATTAGATGTTGAAACCTATGCCTTTGCATTTAGAAATGTATATACATTTGGTCCAACATTTAGAGCCGAAAATTCTAATACTGTAAAACATGCAGCAGAGTTTTGGATGATAGAGCCAGAAATATGTTTTGCAGATTTAAAATTGGACATGGATTTAGCAGAAGATATGCTAAAATATATTATCAAATATGTTTTAGAAAACTGCAAAGAGGAAATGGAATTCTTTAATAATTTTGTAGATAAAACATTACTAGAAAGATTAAATAATGTAGTAAATTCTGAATTTGGAAGAATTACTTACACAGATGCTGTAAAAGAGCTTGAAAAACATAATGATGAATTTGAATTTAAAGTATCTTGGGGCATTGATCTTCAAACAGAGCATGAAAGATACTTAAGTGAAAAAATATTTAAAAAACCAGTATTTGTAACAGATTATCCAGAAGAAATAAAGGCATTTTACATGAAACAAAATCCAGATGGAAAAACTGTTGCTGCAGCTGACCTTTTAGCTCCGGGCATTGGAGAAATAATTGGTGGAAGTCAAAGAGAGGATGATTTGGAAGTTTTAAAGAAAAAAATTGCAAAATTTGGTCTAGATGAAAAAGATTATTGGTGGTATGAAGATTTAAGAAGATATGGAAGTGTTCCACATAGTGGATTTGGTCTTGGATTTGAAAGAGCAATTATGTATGTAACTGGAATGCAAAATATTCGTGATGTAATACCTTTCCCAAGAACTCCAAAAAATTGTGAATTTTAAATTTATACTTACTTTAAGAAATAGAAAAACAAAGCATGGTAGGAAAAAATCTTACCATGCTTTTGCTTTTTACAATGTGAATCTATTTTAAACATAATCAATAAATTATGTTAATCATCTTGATTAATACAAAATAATATTATATAATAAATGCGTAAAAGGCATGTGTATTACAAGATTATTAAATTTCTATTACAATTTTGTAAATACTATTGACTTATTTGATAAATCTAATAAAATATAGAAGTAGAGGTAAAAAGGGAAATTGAGAGTAATAAGTGGAAGTGCTAGGCGGAACAAAGCTCCAAACACTAGAAGGAGACAACACAAGACCAACATTAGATAGAGTAAAAGAATCTCTATTTAGCATAATACAAGAATACATATATGATTCAGAAGTGCTAGACTTGTTTTCAGGAAGCGGAGCACTTGGAATAGAAAGTGTAAGTAGAGGGGCAAAACATGCAATTTGTGTTGATAGCTCAAGAGATGCCATAGGAATTATCAAAGCTAATGTAAAGAAAACTCATTTAGAAGACAAGATAGAAGTTATTAATAGAGATTATAAAAAAGTTTTGAACGATTTCTTCTCGAAAAAGAGCTTTGATATAATTTTTCTTGACCCACCATATAAAACAGATTTTGCATTAGATGCAATTAAAATAATTATGGAAAAAAATTTATTAAAGACAGACGGAATAATAGTTTTTGAAACAGATAGAGATGAAGAATATATAAAAAATACTTATGAGCTTGCAAAAGTTATAGATATAAGAAAATATGGAAGAGTAAAACTTATTTTCTTAGGTCGAAAGGAGTAACAAGAAAACATGGAGATATTTACATTATTAGAAACATTAGAAGAATTAATAGAAAATAGTAGGGCAGTACCTTTTAGTAATAAAGGTATTGTTAATAAAGAGGAATTATTAGACCTTATCAAAGAAGTTAGAATAAAACTTCCAGAAGAATTAAAGCAAGCAAAATGGGTAAAAGAGGAAAGAACTAGAATATTGATAGAAGCTCAAAAAGAAGCTGATGACATTGTAAAAGAAGCTGAAAACAGAATCATTGCAATGATAGACGAGCATGAGATAACAAGAAAGGCATATGAACAAAAAGCTGAAATAATAGAAACAGCAAATGAAATGGCAAGAGAAATTTCAAATGGAACAAAAGAGCATGCAGATGCTTTACTTGAAAGAATAGAAGGAGTCCTAGAAGAAACACTTAAAGTTATACAAAACAATAGGAAGGAATTAAAATAAATAACAAAATAAAACAAAAAAAGCTTAAATTCTTGTAATTTAAGCTTTTTTAATATATAATAATGAAATAAGAATTAGAAAGGATTTGATATTTATGGAAAATAAAAAAATTGAACCTAGAACTTTACCAGGTTTTATGGAGCTACTTCCAAACGACCAAATTGAGTTTAATGATATAAAAAACAAAATACAAAAATCATATGAGAAATTTGGATTTTTGCCACTTGATACTCCAGTTATAGAGCTTGCTGAAATATTACTTGCAAAGGCAGGAGGAGAAACAGAAAAACAAATTTATAGATTTACAAAGGGAGAAAATGATTTAGCCTTAAGGTTTGATTTGACAGTACCTCTTGCAAAGTATGTTGCAGAACATAGTGGTGAGCTTAGTTTTCCATTTAAAAGATATCAAATAGGAAAAGTATATAGAGGAGAAAAGGCACAAGCTCGGAAGATTTCGTGAATTTTATCAATGTGATATTGATATTATAGGTGATGAAACTTTAAGCATTATGCATGATGCGGAAATCCCAAATGTTATTTATGAGACTTTTAGGACTTTAGGATTTGAGAAGTTTACTATTTGCATAAATAACAGGAAAATTTTAAATGGTTTATTTGAAGCATTAGATTTAAAAGAATTATCAGTAGAAGTTTTAAGAGTAATAGATAAAATAGAAAAAATCGGAAAAGATAATGTAATAAAAGAACTTGAGGATTTGGGAGTAAAAAAGGAAAAAATAAATAAAATCATAGATTTTATAGAAATAGATGGCACAAATGATGAAAAATTAGAAAAATTAAATAAACTTGGCATTGATAAAGAATTATTTAAGCAAGGTATTCAAGAACTTACTGAAGTAATAAATATGCTTAGAGTATATAAAGTGCCAGAAAAGAATTTTAAGATAGATTTAACAATTGCAAGAGGTCTTGATTACTATACAGGAACAGTTTATGAAACATTCTTAGATGATTATAAAAAACTTCGGTAGTGTTTGCTCAGGTGGAAGATATGAGAATTTAGCTGAATACTATACAGATAAAAAGTATCCAGGAGTTGGAATTTCGATAGGGCTTTCAAGATTTTTCTATCAATTGAAAAAGGAAAATATTTTAAATGAAAAAGAAAGCTCAATTGCTAAAGTTTTAGTTACACCTATGAGTAGTAATGAAATAGGATATTCATTAGAAGTTGCAAAAGAATTAAGAGAAAAGGATATTAATGTTGATGTATTTTTGGAAGATAAAAAGCTAAAGGCAAAATTTAAGTACGCAGATAAATTAAATATACCATATGTTGCAGTAATTGGCGAAGATGAAGTAAAGGAAAATAAAGTTACTTTAAAAAATATGGAAACTGGAGAACAAGAGACATTAGATATAAAAGAGATGATAGATAAGATAAATTAATATAGCACAAGACAAAAGTTACAATTACAATACATTTTCTTTACAATTATGTTACATTGTTGAAAAAAGAATGAAGATACAATATAATTAATGTGAATAGTTATATAGGAAATGTAGGAGTGATAAATATGGAAACATTTGCTGACTATATTTTATCTGAAAATGATTTTATTAAAAAAATGGAAATAATATATTATATGCAGAAAAGAGAGAAGATTTTCTTTGATAATTCTGTAATTTTAAAGGCAGAAATTGCAAGACTATTTATAGACACAATGAAATTAGATGTTGATAGAAATTTAGTCCTTACAGCCTGCCTTTTATATGCATGCAAAAAAAATATAATGTCTCATGATCTAAATGAAATAAAAAAATATGCTCTAGATGGAGCAGAATATTTGCAAACACTTGGATTTTCTGATAGATTCTGCAAAATTTGTTCAGAAGTTAATAGATATTCAGGAAATGAAAATAGAGAAAAAGAAAGTGATATATTAGAGCTTGTTGATAATTTTGGAGGACTTGTACTAGATAGACCTGAAAGAAAAGGATATCCAATAGATGAAGCAATGAACTTAATAGAAAATAGAAATTTAAAGGATAAGAACAATAAATACTTAAATAAATTTAAAGAATTTATCTGTTTAAAGGATGGTGTTTACGCATGAGAGAAATAGAAGGAGTAGGAATTTTACACAAATCAGATCATGATTTTAACCCAAATGTTGTTAAGGCTGTAAGTCAAGCGAGGCGAGCTAAAGATGCAAGAGATTTAATAGATAATTTGAGTGGCTCTAAAACATGGGAAGATATCGAAAAACATGAAATAGTTCTAAAAGAAGAAGAAAATATAGTAGATGAGGAAGAAAGATAAAATGTACGAAATATTTGCAGATTTACATATTCACATAGGAAGAACTAAAAACAATAAACCAATAAAGATAACAGCAGCAAGAAGCCTTAATTTTGAAAACATTGCAAAAGAATGCGTAGAAAGAAAAGGCATAAATATAGCAGGGATAATAGATTGTGCTTCGCCTTATGTTATAGAAGATATAGAAGAATTTTTAAATAACGGAGAAGCTTATGAAATCCCAGATGGTGGGATTATATATAAAGATAAATTATGCATAATACTTGGGAGCGAGATAGAAACAGCAGAGAAAAATTCAGAAACTGGAAAAACTGGTAGTGCCCATAATTTATGCTATTTTTCATGTCTGAAAGATATAAAAGCATTTTCAAAAGAAATGTCACATCACATAAAAAATATTACATTAAGCTCTCAAAGAGCTGATATTTCAGCATATGAATTAATTGATATAGTAGAGAAATATAATGGAGTATTAATTCCAGCACATTGCTTTACTCCATATAAAAGCTTTTATGGAAATTGCACAGACAGATTAGAGAAAATATTTAAAGAAAAATATAGTAGAATTCCAGCAATAGAGCTAGGACTAAGTGCTGATACATTTTTAGCAGATGAAATTTCTGAGCTTGAAACTAAAACTTTTTTAACAAATTCAGATGCTCATTCTCTTCCTAAAATTGCAAGAGAATATAACAAAATGGAAGTAGCAGATATTAGCTTTAAAGAGCTAATGAAAGCTATAAAAAATGAAGATGGAAGAAGAATTGTATGTAATTATGGTTTAGACCCAAAGCTTGGAAAATACCATAGAACATATTGTGAAGTGTGCCAAAAAAGAATTGAAGGAGATATACCAGTTACTAAATGCGATACTTGTGACAGTAAAAACATAACTATGGGAGTTTTAGATAGGATAGAAGTTATAAAAGATAAAAAGGAAACTAAAAGTCCTAAATTTAGACCACCATATATTTACCAGATACCACTTAGCTTTATTCCAGGAGTAGGAAACAAAGTAATGGACAAACTTTTGGATAATTTTAAGACAGAAATGACTGTATTACATAAATTATCTTTTGATGATATAGAGGCAGTTTGTGGAGAAAAAATTGCAAGAAATATAATAAATGCTAAAGAACGGAAAGCTAGAAATTGCAGCTGGTGGTGGTGGAGTATATGGAAAAGTAAAAACATAGTTCTATAATAGTTTTGTATTACATAAACATTGAGTAGATTAAAAATTCGAAAGAGTGGTAAGTGTGATGCAAAACAAAAGATTTAAAAAAATAAGAAATTATGCAAACAGCAAAGGTTTACTATATACTCATATACAAAACAATTTAAAGAGTTATTTAATTGTTATAGTATTTTTTTTGATACGGCATAACTTGCCGGAGTATTATTCATAAATAATTCAAATAATGTAGAACAGCAAGAAATAAGTGAAACAATAAATAATTTCATAAACAGTGTAAAAGATGAGAATGCTGTTATTGATTACACAAGTCTTTTTATAAATTCTCTAAAAAATAATTTATGGATTGGATTTTGTTTATGGTTTGCAGGGTTAACAGCAATTGGATTTTTTATAGTTTATGGAATTATATGTTTTAGAGGATTTACACTTGGATATACAATTTCTTGTATAATTGCAACAATAGGTGTAAAGAAGCGGAATAGTCTTTATTTTTTCGTCTATGTTTTTACAAAACATAATATTTATACCAGCAATTTTTGCAATTGCAGTTAGTGGAATTAGGTTATATAAATCTATCATAAAAGAGCGAACAAAGGAGAACATAAAACTTGAAATTTTTAGACACACAATGTTTTCATTATTGTTTAGCTTCCTACTGATTGTAGCATCTTGCGCAGAGACATATGTTTCCACCAATATTTTTATGTCGACCTTAAATTTTTTATAACTTTTTTATAAAAAACTATTTACTTTTTTAGTTTAATTTGATATAACATATATATCTTATGTTAATAGATGGGGAGAGATGATAATGCAAAAACAGATTAAAAACTTTTTAGATTTTATAGAAAATGATAAAAAAGCATCACAAAACACATTACAGTCTTACAGACGCGATATTATGCAATATGAAGATTATGTAGAAAAAAATGATATAAATTATTTAAAAGTAAATGAAGATGATATTAGAAATTATTTAAAATACATGAATGAAAATGGCAAAAAAAGTTCAACAATCTCAAGAAGCTTAGCATCTATTAGATCATTTTATCAATATTTACTTAGAGTAAAGAAAGTAAAAAGAGACCCTACAGAAGGAATACAATCACCAAAAATAGAAAAAAGAATACCTTCAGTTTTAACATCTCAAGAAGTAGAATTATTACTTGAACAACCAAAAGATGTTGATTTAAAAGGTATAAGAGATAAAGCAATGTTAGAATTTGCTTATGCAACAGGAATGAAAGTTACTGAAATTATATCTTTAGATTTAAACGATGTAAACCTAGCAGAAGGCTATGTAACTTGTAAAAACAAGGAAAAAACAAGAAATATACCACTTGGATCATTATCACTAAAAGCATTAAAAGAATATATAGAAAATTCTAGAAATATCTTAATAAAAGATGATAGCGTTACAGCACTATTTGTAAATACAAACGGAAAAAGACTTACAAGACAAGGATTTTGGAAAATAGTAAAATATTATAAAGATCAAGCACACATAACAAAAGAGATAACACCACATATATTAAGACATTCATTTGCAACTCATCTTTTACAAAATGGTGCAGATTTAAAAGCAATTCAAACAATGCTTGGACATTCTGATATTTCTTCAACACAAATATATATGCAATTCCAAGATGCAACAATACAGAATATATATAAAAAGGCACATCCAAGAGCGTAAAAAGATAAATTTTAAGTCCACCTTTATATTTTAGGTGGACTTTCTATTATTTATTTGAAAAATAAAAGCGATAATTTTTTATATAGGGAGATGAAGAAATATTGAAAAAAGAAGATGAAAAAACCAAGGAAAATATTGATAAGTTAAGTAAAGTAATTGAACAAAAAAAGAAAATACCAAAAGAAATAAAAGATAAAATAAATGCGAAAATATTTGAAAATCTCCTTTTTGTAGCTGTAATAATTATTTACTTAGGAGCCTTAAACTTAGGTATGGTAAATATACCAACAGAAAATTATTTATTTGATTTAAAAGTATTTGGAGTTATTCTATTAATTGCGACTATTATATTAATTGAAATAGCGTATAAAAAAGATAAAGGAAGCTTATGGATACATAGTATAGAACTAATGGTACTTTCATTTTTTACAATGTATCTAGTATATTTTTATTCAATATATTATAATACTTTTGGAACTATAATATTCTTATTTATTCTTATTTGTATGATATATTATGCAATAAAAATTTTAATTGCAAGAAAAAGGATAATAAAAGAATATAACAAGAGCTTAATTGATATAGGAGAAATTGTAAAGAAAAAATAGTTAATAAGAAAGGAAAGTATAAATATGGAAAAATGCTTATTGCTTGGTAATGGAGGACGAGAGGCAGTCATTGCAGAGTATGTTTCAAAAGATTATAGCCTTTATTCTGTAATGCCATATGTAAATCCATCAATTGCAGAATATTGTGAGCAATCAAATGGAAAATACATAGTTGCAGATCCATTTGATAAAGAAATCGTTAAAAAGTTTATACAAGAAGAAAAAATAGAAAATTGTATAATAAGTAGTGATAATTTACTTCAAGATGGTCTAATTGATTTAGCGAGAAGTTTAGGACTAAAAACATTTGGACCTACTTCAAAAGGAGCAAAAATTGAATGGAGTAAAACATATGCACTTGAAATTGTAGAAAAAATAGCTCCTGAAATGATTATAAAAAATTATAAGATAAAAGATTTAGACTCTTTAAAAACAACAATTGATAGTTATGAAAGTGATAATTTTGTTGTAAAGCCTGAAGGACTAACTGGTGGAAAAGGCGTAAAGGTGGGAGGCATACATTTTAAAGGAAAAGAAGAAGGCTTCAGCTATGCAAAAGAATGCCTAGAAAAATCAGGAAGTGTAATAATTCAAGATAAAGTAGAAGGAAGAGAATTTACAGTAACAGGACTTACAGATGGAAAAAATCTAGTTATAACACCAACAACTTTTGATTATCCATATAGATTTGATGAAGATAAAGGACCAGGTACTGGTGGGATGGGATGCCTTGGATTTGACAATGGGCTTTTACCATTTTTGACAGAGGAAGATATAAAAACTTGTGCAAAACTTATGAAGGAGACTATTTCCTATGTAAATCGTGATTCTTTAGAATTTAATGGAGTTATATATGGAGGATTCTTTAAATGCAAAGATGGAATAAAATTTATTGAATTTAATGCTAGATTTGGAGATCCAGAATCTTTAAATATTTTAAATGCAATAGAAACACCATTTAAAGAACTTTTTGCAAATATTCAAAATCAAACTTTATCAGAAGAAAACTGTAAATTTAAGAAAATCAACACATTTACTGTATATGTAGTTACGCCAAACTATGCAATTTCTTCTTCAAAAGAACCAATTAGTTTTACATTAAATAAAGAAGAAATAGAGCGTCATGGAGTAAAGGTATATTTTTCAAGTACGAAGCAAATAGAAGGAGTAAATTATCAAAGTGTAGGCAATTCTAGACTATTTGCATTAGTTACAGAGGATATATCAATGGAAAATGCAAGGAAGAGAGTATATGAAGTATTAGAAAAGAATGTAGACAAATCTTTGCATTATAGAAAGGATATTGGTCAGATATATACACATTAACTGACTTTAATATTATATTAATTTTAGAAAGGAGTACTTATAATGAAAAGACTAAAAATATTTACAATTATATTAAGTTTAATTCTATTTAGTATGTGCATAATTCCAGTGTCTTTCGCTACAGAAATAGAGCCTAGAGTAGAAACAGAGGCAGATGAAACAAATCCAGAAGTAATGCCAATTTCTGAAGAAGAAACTGAAGAACCTGTAGCGGAAGGAGATGATACACAAGCAACAGAGGCAGAAGAAGAATATTACGAAGGAGATTTATATGAAGTAAGTGGTTCAGAAGATTATGTAATGGACAAACAAGTAATAGGTAATGTTTTTCTAGCAGGTAAAAATATTACAGTAACAGGAGCAATAAATGGTTCTTTATACATTTTTGCTACAGATAAAGTAGTTATTGATGAATCAGCTTATGTAAATGGTCAAGTATTCATTTTTGCAAATACAGTTGAAATGAAAGGTTTAGTAATAGATCTTTATTGTGCATGTACAAATTATAGAAATACTTCAAGTTCAATAGTTTATAGAGATTTAAGATTAGCATCACAAGATACATATTTAGCAGGTGGAGTAGGAAGAGATGTATTTATTCATACACAAAAAATAGCTGCTGATACAGAAGAAGAAAATCCATTTATAGTATATGGAAACATTGAATATGAGGCAAACAATGAAATTGAAGGAATGGATAGAACTTCAGTAAAGGGAAATATAAAATATAATAAAGTTGCAGGATATCAAGGAGGAGAAACAAATACAGTAGCTGTATATGTAGGAAAACTTCTATCAACAGTAATCTTTGACTTATTTGCATATATCTTTATTATATCTTTTGCACCTAGATTTACATCAAAAGTAAAAGACTATATCTCAAAAAGAGGAATTCTTGCTTTAGTAGTTGGTCTACTATTTGCAGTACTAGTTCCAGTAGTTTCATTATTTGCAATGATGTCAGGAGCATTAACTGCAACTGGATTATTATGGTTTATGGTATTTGTTTTAGTTTGCATGCTAAATGCAGCAATAGTTGCAATTGCCATAACACAGCTTATTGTAAGCAAAATGAAAGTAGAAAAAGCAGGCTTAAGAAGATTAATAATAGTTCCAGTATCAATTGTTTTATGGGGAATTAGACAAATCCCAGTAGTTGGACTATTCTTATCAATTGCAATTTACTTATTCGGTGTAGGAATTGTAACACTATATCAATTTGATAGAATAAAAGAAGATAAAGCAGTAAAAGCTGAATAAAAGATATAATGGGTTATATAAAGACAGGTAATGGTTAAAAACTATTATCTGTCTTTTTTATCTAAAATTTGACAAAATTTCTTATAAATTCTATTGTTAAATATATTTTTATTTGTTATAATCTATGTTGAAGAAGAATAGATTTGAGAGAAATAATATATTTGTTTAATGGAGGTTTTTATGGAAACAAAGAGATGTGAAAATTGTCAAAGAGATGAAGAGTTAGAAAAAATATTAAATGTATACAAACAGGACAAAAATAATTTAATTCAAATACTTAATGAAGTTCAAGAACATTATGGATATGTTCCAACTGCAGCACAAATGAGAATATCGGAATACTTAGGAATTCCATTTGCTGAAGTATATGGAGTAGTTACATTCTATTCAAGATTTACTTTAAAACCAAAGGGAAAATATAATATTGCAGTTTGTCTTGGAACAGCTTGCTATGTAAAAGGTTCAGAAAAAATACTAGACAGATTAAAAGAAAGACTAAAGATAGAACCTCGGAGAGACGACAAAAGATCGGTAAGTTTTCAATTGAAGAGACTAGATGTATCGGAGCATGTGGTTTAGCACCTGTATTTACAGTAAATCGGAGAAGTTTATGGAAAAGCTACAGTTCAAAAATTAGATGAAGTATTAAATAAATATATGGAATTAGAATAAAAAGGAAGGAGGAGTACATATGAAATCTTTAGAGGAAATAAAGCAAATTAGAGAAGAAAAAAGAAAAGAATTAGATTTAAGAGTTAATCTAAAAGCAGATACTCATGAAAAACATATTTTAGTATGTCATGGAACAGGTTGTACATCATCAAAATCAGATGTAATTATACAAAATTTTAGAAAAATCTTGGAAGAAAAAGATATTCAAAATGTTAGAGTAGTACAAACAGGTTGCTTTGGCTTATGTGCAAAAGGACCAATTGTAATTATAAGACCAGAAGATGTATTTTATTCAATGGTAACTCCAGATGATGCAGAAGAGATTATAAATACACATATTATAGAACGGAAAATTAGTTGAAAGATTACTATGCAAAGATGTAGACGGCTCACTTGTAAAAAAACTAGATGATTTAAGTTTCTATAAAAAGCAAAAGAGAATTGCTCTTCAAAATTGTGGAAAAATCGATCCAGAAAATATTGATGAATATATCGCATTTGATGGATATAAGGCACTAGAAAAAGTATTATTTACAATGAACCAAGATGAAGTAATAGATGTAGTTACGAAATCTGGACTTAGAGGTCGTGGAGGAGCAGGCTTCTTAACAGGTAAGAAATGGGAATTTACAAAAATTGCAAAAGGTGAACAAAAATATGTCGTATGCAACGCAGACGAAGGAGACCCAGGTGCTTTCATGGATAGAAGTATATTAGAGGGAGATCCACATTCTGTTATTGAAGCTATGATGATTGCAGGTTTTGCAGTTGGAGCAAATCAAGGATACATATATGTTAGAGCAGAATATCCAATAGCTGTTAAAAGATTCGGAAAAGCTATAGAACAAGCAAGAGAATATGGAATTTTAGGTAAAAATATCTGGGGTACAGATTTTTCATTTGATATAGATATAAGACTTGGAGCAGGAGCATTTGTATGTGGAGAGGAAACTGCTCTTCTAGAATCAATAGAGGGAAGGTCAGGAAGACCAAGACTAAAACCTCCATTTCCTGCAAATGTAGGACTATGGCAAAAACCTACACTTATAAATAATGTAGAAACATATGCAAATATCACAAAAATAATATTAAATGGTGCTGAATGGTATGCAAGTATTGGAACAGAAGGCTCAAAAGGAACAAAGGTATTTGCACTTGGAGGAAATGTTGTAAATACAGGACTTGTAGAAGTACCTATGGGAACAACTTTAAGAGAAATTGTTTTTGATATAGGTGGAGGAATACCAAACGGAAGAGAATTTAAAGCAGCACAGACAGGTGGACCATCAGGAGGATGTATTCCAAAGGAATATTTAGATATTCCAATTGATTATGAATCACTAAGCTCTATTGGTTCAATGATGGGTTCAGGTGGACTTATTGTAATGGATGATACAAAATGTATGGTAAATCTTGCAAAATTCTATTTAGGATTTACAGTAGATGAATCTTGTGGAAAATGTACACCTTGTAGAATCGGAACAAAGAGAATGTATGAGATTTTAGAGAAAATAACAGAGGGTGAAGGCGAAGAAGAAGATTTAGTAAAACTTCAAGAGTTATGTGAGAATATAAGAAATGCATCTGTTTGTGGACTTGGTCAAACAGCACCAAACCCTGTAATTAGTACAATGAAGTATTTTATGGATGAATATAAGGAGCATGTAATAGATAAGAAGTGTAAAACTGGAGAATGTAAGGCTCTTGCAGATATACATATAGATCCAGAAAAATGCAAAGGGTGTGGACTTTGTAAGCGTAATTGCCCAGTTGATGCAATTTCAGGAGAAGTAAAACAGCCTCATGTAATTGATAAGGCAAAGTGTATTAAGTGTGGAACTTGTAAAGCAAAGTGTCCATTCCATGCTATTATTTAATAAAAAATAAGGAGGAATCCCAAAATGATTAAATTAAATATTGACGGTACTGATGTTGAAGTAGAAGAAGGAACTACAATATTAGAGGCTGCAAGAAAAGTAAATATAGATATTCCTACTCTTTGCTTTTTGAAGGATATAAATGAAATTGGAGATTGCAGAATGTGCGTTGTAGAAGTTGAAGGTAGACGAGGCTTTGCAACTTCTTGTATTCAAAAAGCAGAAGAAGGAATGATAGTACATACAAATACTAAAAAGGTAATTGAAGCAAGAAGAATGGTATTGGATTTAACTCTTTCTAATCATGAAAGAGAATGTCTAACTTGTGTAAGAAATCGGAAATTGTGAGTTACAAAGACTAGCAGAAGAATTTGGAATGACAGATATTAAATTTCAAGGAAGCAGAAATAAACATGAAATAGATGATAAATCTCCAAGTATTGTAAGAGACTTTAATAAATGTGTACTTTGTAGAAGATGTGTTGCAACTTGCAAAAATGTACAAGAAATTGGGGCAATAGACTGTGCAGAAAGAGGATTTTCATCTTGTATATCTACTGCAGAAAATCGTAGTTTAAATGATGTAAATTGTACATTCTGTGGACAATGTATCGCAAATTGCCCAGTAGGAGCATTGAAAGAAAAAGATAATACAGATGAGGTTTGGGAGAAATTAAGAGATAAAGACGCATTCGTTGTTGTACAAACAGCACCAGCAGTAAGAGCAGGTCTTGCAGAAGAATTTGGAGGAAAAATTGGAGAAAACTCACAAGGCAAGATGGTAGCAGCTCTTAAAAAATTAGGATTTGATAAAGTATTTGATACAAATACAGGAGCAGATTTTACAATAATGGAAGAAGCAAGCGAATTTATAGAAAGAATAAAGTCAGAAGACGCTATTTTACCTATGGCAACATCTTGCTGCCCTGCATGGGTTAGATTCCTTGAAATGAATTATCCAGAAATTTTAGGAAATTTATCATCTTGTAAATCTCCACATCAAATGTTTGGAGCAATAATTAAATCATACTATGCAAAGAAAAATAATATTGACCCAAACAAAATATTTGTTGTATCAGTTATGCCATGTGTTGCTAAAAAGTTTGAAAGAACAAGAGAAGAAATGAAAAATGATGAGTTATACAATGTAGATGCAGTTATAACTACAAGAGAACTTGCAAAGATGATAAGACAGGCACATATAGAATTTAATGAGCTAGAAGATGAAGAATTTGATAATCCAATGGGAGAAGCAACAGGAGCAGGGGCAATATTTGGAGTAACAGGTGGAGTTATGGAAGCGGCTTTAAGAACAGCAAAAGAAGTATTAGAAGGAAAGACACTTGAAAAAATCGAATTTGAGGAAGTAAGAGGTAAAAAAGGAATAAAGAGAGCAACAGTAAACATTGCAGGAAAAGATGTAAGAATTGCAGTTGCATCAGGACTTTCTAATGCAAGAAAAATCGCAGAAGAGATAAAATCAGGAAATGCAGATTTTGATTTTGTAGAAGTTATGGCCTGCCCTGGAGGATGTATCTTAGGTGGTGGTCAACCAATTAAGTCATCTAAAACAAGAACAAGAGTAGATGTATTCAAAAAAAGAGCAGATTCTTTATATGATATAGATGAGAAGAGTACATTTAGAAAATCACATGAAAATCCATATTTGAAAAAAGCTTATGAAGAATTTTTAGGAGAGCCTTGTGGAGAAAAAGCACACGAATTATTACATACACATTATGTAGCAAGGGAAAAATATAAAGAGGAGTAAAAAATATGAATGTAGGCTTCATATCACTTGGATGTAGCAAGAATTTAGTTGTAACAGAAGAAGTTATTGGAATGTTTAAAAATAAGGGATTTACTGTCGTAAATGACGAAAAACAAGCCGATATTATATTAATTAACACTTGTGGGTTTATCGAAAGTGCTAAACAAGAAGCAATAGACTGTATTTTAGAAATGGCAGAATATAAAAATAAAAGATGCAAATTTCTAATTGTTATTCGGTTGCTTAGTAGAAAGATATAAGGAAGAATTAGAAAAACTTATACCAGAAGTAGATTTGTTTATTCCAATAAAAGAATATAGTCAGATATGGGATAAAATAGAAAAATTACTCGGAAGTAAAATGCCAAGCAGTTATACATTAGATTTCAAAGATAGAGTTATAACAACAGGTAGCACTTATGCTTATTTGAAAATTGCAGAAGGGTGCAGTAATAATTGTACATATTGTGCAATACCGAATATTCAAGGCAAATATATTTCGAGGAAAATGGAAGATATTTTAGATGAAGCAAAGGGACTTGCACAAAAAGGAATAAAGGAACTAATTGTAATTGCTCAAGATACAGGAAGGTATGGAATTGATATATATGGAAAGCCAAGGCTTGCAGAGTTATTGAAAGAACTTTGTAAAATAGAAGGCTTTAAATGGATTAGATTTTTATATACATATCCAGAGACGATAAATGATGAACTTTTAGAAGTTGTAAAGAGTGAACCTAAGATATGTAAATATTTTGATATACCAATTCAGCATATATCTAATGGAATCTTAAAGAGAATGAATAGAAGGACTACCAAGGAGAAGATAGAAAATTTGCTTTTAAGCATTAGAGAAAAAGTTCCAAATGTCATTTTAAGAACTACTCTTATAACAGGATTTCCAGGGGAAACAGAAAAAGACTTTGATGAATTATATAATTTTGTAAAAGACTTTAAATTTGATAAACTAGGTGTGTTTGCATATTCAAAAGAGGATGGAACGCCAGCTGCATCATTTAGTAATCAAATCCATCATATGACTAAAAAGAGCAGAAGAAATAAAATAATGGAGTTACAAAAAGAAGTTTCTAAACAAAATTTAATGAAGAAAATAGGAAAGACATATGAAGCAGTTATAGAGAATATCAGCTTTGATAAAAAGTATTATATTGGAAGAACTTATATGGATGTACCAGAAGAAGATGGTGTGATTTTTATAAAGAATACAAAAAAAGTTGAGATGGGTTCGTTCATAGAGTGTGAAGTAACAGCTGTTCAAGAATATGATTTAATAGGGGAAATAAAATAATATATATTATATAATTTAATTATTAGAAAAAAGATAGAAAATTTATAAGAAATTTCTATCTTTTTTTATTTATACTTGACAACATAACATAAATATGTTTAAATGAATAATAAGTTTTAAAAGTTATTATCTATGTTAATTTATTCAAAAATTATCTTTATATTTCACCTAATTAAAAAATAGAATAAAAAGGAGGTAAATGTATGGCAAGCAAGTCTTATAAACAAAAAGCAGATAAGTTAATAAAAAGAGCGAAAGAAAAAGGGTTAATAACTAAATATGAAGATTTCTTAAAAACAGATTTATCAAAAGAAACAGCTTTGAGTGAAAAAGAAGCAGCATATTATATCTCCAAAAACAAGGAATGTTTTATATCAAAATAAAATTTGTGATAGATTAATTCGTGGCACTTCGCCAACAAATTCAAAGACTTATTTTTGTATTAAAAATACCATATTGTAAAATATCTAAAAATAATATATAATATCTGTGAAGATTAAACATGAAGGAGATAAAATGACAGTACAGGAAGTAAAGAAATTACGGAATAGATATTTTAAAAAAATCTAATATAGAAGATGTAAGCATTATAGCAAATGTACTGCTTGCAAACATTCTTGGAATAAAAAAGGACAACCTTATACTAAACTATAATAAAGAAATTTCTGGAGAAAAGAAAGAAAAATTCTTTGAAGGAATTTCTAAAATTGCAGATGGATATCCTTTAGAATATCTTATAAATACAAAGGAATTCATGAAAATGGATTTTTATGTTGATGAGAATGTATTAGTTCCAAGAGCAGATACAGAAGTACTAGTAGAAAATACGATTAATCTCTGCAAAGGAAAAAAAGATGTATTAGAACTATGCACAGGAAGTGGTATAATTGCGATATCTCTTGAAAAATATGTAGAGGGATTAAACATAACTGCAACTGATATAAGCAAAGAAGCCTTAGATGTTGCAAGAAGGAATGAAAACAAGCTAATTCCAGATGGAAAAATAAAATTTGTAGAAAGCAATATGTTTGAAAATGTAGAAGGAAAGTTTGATATCATAGTTTCAAATCCACCATATGTAAAAAGAGATGTAATAAAGGACTATATTTTAAAATATGAACCACATATAGCATTAGATGGACGGAATAGATGGACTAGATTTTTATAAAATAATAATAGAAAATGGATATAAGTATTTAAAAGAAAATGGGATAATTGCCCTTGAAATAGGCTATGATCAAAGACAAGATGTTATAAATATAGCAAATAATACTAATAAATATAAACGCATTGAATCTATAAAAGATTTATCAGGAAATGATAGAGTAATTATTATATATATGTAAAAGGAGATAGTAGATAGATGTCTTTTTCTGCGAATGTAAAAGAAGAATTGAGTAAAATAAATATATTTTCAAAGAAAAATATAGTAAATGCAGAACTTTATGGATATTTGCTAACAGTAGACACAGAGCATAAGGGAAACATAAAGTTTTTGACCGAAAATGAGTATAATATAAATAGACTAAATAAACTATTAAACAAGCAAGGTATAAATTATAAAATAAACATGAAGGGAAACAATTACTTAATTGAGTTTAAGAAAAACGACATTAATCTAGACGAAATAAATATAGAGAATCAAGAGGAAGCAAAAGCACTAACAAGAGGAGCATTTCTAGGAAGTGGTTCAATCACAGAACCAAATGCAAGATACCATTTAGAAATAAGACTAAAGACTTTAGAAGCAAGAGATTTACTAATGAAGGCAATAAAACAATTTGATATAGATGTAAAAAAATTAGACAGAAAATATTCATATTCAATATATATTAAAGATGGAGAGGAAATATCTAAGTTTTTAGCATTGATTGGAGCAAATGCTTCTGTACTTAAATATGAAGACATAAGAGTAATAAAAGAAACAAAAAATAATGTAAATAGAAAAGTAAATTGTGAAACTGCAAATTTAAAGAAACTAGTAAGTGCATCAGTTACACAAATACAAGCGATTGAAAAATTAAAAAAACAGAATAGATTCAAAAAACTGCCTATGAATTTACAGGAAATTGCAGAAATTAGATTAGAAAATCCAGATAGTTCTTTAGCTGAACTTGGCAAAATGTTAAGCGAACCTATCCGGAAAATCAGGTGTTAATCACAGACTAAAGAAGATAATTGAAATATCAGAAGAGGAATAGTTTAAGAGATTTATTGAAAGAAGGAAAAAGCTATGAAGAAGGACATAGGAGTATATATGCATATTCCTTTCTGTATTGCTAAATGTGCTTATTGTGATTTTGTATCGTTTTCAGGTAAAAATGAATTAATAGAAGGATATATAGAAGCACTTTTAAAAGAGATAAGAAATTATGATTTAGGAAAGTACAATATAAAGACGGTATACATAGGAGGAGGTACACCTTCTAGTATAGATGCTGCATATATTGGAAAGATTTTATCTCAGATAAATGAATACATTGATAAAGAAGCGGAGATTACAATAGAATTAAACCCACGGAACTGTAACCATAGAAAAACTAAAAGAGTATAAAAAAGTTGGGATAAATAGGCTTAGCATAGGGCTTCAATCTACTAATAATAAATTACTTAAAGAGCTAGGTAGAATACATAATTTTAAAGAATTTTTAAACACTTATAATATGGCAAGAAAAATCGGATTTAACAATATAAACATAGATGTAATGCTAGGGCTTCCAAAACAAACTCTTAGAACATTAAAGCATACAATAAAAAAAGTAATTTCATTAAATCCAGAGCATATTTCAGTGTATTCTCTTATACTAGAAGAAGGGACAAGACTAGAAAGACAGATTAATGATGGTGAGCTTAAGATGCCAGATGAGAAGGTAGAAAGAAAAATGTACTGGGAAGCAAAGAAAATGCTAGAAAAAGCAGGATTTGTGCATTATGAAATTTCTAACTTTGCAAAAAAGGGATATGAATCTAAACACAATTTAGATTGCTGGAACCAAAAGGAGTATATAGGTTTTGGGCTTGCTGCTCATTCATATATTGATAATATTAGATATTCAAATACAGAAAACATTGAAAATTATATTAAAAACATAAATGATTGTAATTTTGAGAATAATAAATTTGTGCAAGAGGAGCAAATCGAAGAAAGCAAGAAAAAAGAGTTTATGATGCTAGGTTTAAGAAAAATAGAAGGAGTAAGTATTTCAGAGTTTAAATCAAAATTTGGAGAAAATCCTCTTCTTATATTCTGCGTTGAGATTGATAAGCTTACTAAAGAAGATTTATTAGAGGTTTCGGGAGATTATATAAAGCTTACAAATAAAGGACTAGATTTTGCAAATATTGCTTTTTCAGAATTTGTATAAAAAGGAGCAAGAAAATGAGAGTATTAATTACAGGTGCATCTTCAGGAATTGGAAAATGCATAGCACAAGAATTTAACAAGCTGGGTGCTAGTTTAGTTTTAGTTGCAAGGGATAAGGAAAAGTTGCAGAAGGTAAAGGACAGTTTAAATGGAGATGTAGAAATTATTACAATGGATATATCTAGCACGGAGAATTGTGAAAAGCTACATGAGATGGTAAAAGATATAGATGTTTTAATTAATAATGCAGGATTTGGTGCATTTGGGAATTTTGCAGAGACGGATTTGGGTAAGGAATTAAGCTTGATTGATACAAATGTAAAGGCAGTTCACATTTTGACAAAACTATATTTAAAAGATATGGTAGAGAAAGACAAAGGATATATACTTAATGTTTCATCTATTGCAGGCTTTATGCCAGGTGGACCACTTATGGCAGCATACTATGCATCAAAATCTTATGTTTTGAGTTTGTCTGAAGGAATTAGATATGAACTAAAAAAGAATAAATCAAAGGTAAAAATTAGTGTACTTTGTCCAGGACCTGTAAATACAAATTTTAATAATGTTGCAGGAGTAAAATTTAATCTAAATTCAAAAAGTCCTGAATATGTTGCAAAGTATGCAGTAAAAAGTTTATTTAAAAATAAGTTTTTGATTATTCCAGGTTTTAAGATAAAGTGTGCGAGGATTTTAGCAAAAATTTCTCCAAATAATATTACAAGTAAAGTTGTTTATATGATGCAAGAGAGGAAAAGGTAAATACCTATTCCTGCTCTTTTCTTTTTGGGTATGGATTTTGAGTATCTGTTCTATATAACAAGTAATCTACACTTGTATGATAATAGTCTGCAATTTTGCATAGAATTTCTAGAGGAATACTTCTTCTGCCTAATTCATAGTAAGAGTAAGCAACTTGTGAAATGTTTAGAAATTCGCTTAAATTTTTTTGACCTAAATCATTATCTTCTCTTAAATCTTTAATTCTAGTTTTCATACTATAATTACAATCCTTTCATATAAGTTTTATGATTTCCTTTTTATTTAATTCTATAATCGAAATTGAGTAGTTATGCAAGTTATGTAAATACTTTTAAAAAAAACATATAATAAACGAAATTTTATATTGACTTTTAAAACAATTTGTTTTAAAATATGATTATAAAACAAATTGTTTTACTGACGCTTTATGGGTGGAAATAAGAATAGTTTGGTTTTTTGGTTTGACTTTTTCTATTTTTATTTCCAGCCATAAGGAGTTTGGAAGTTATCTGAAAAAAGACAAATGTGCATGACTGTGGGAGAAAGTAGTATATAAAAATTATTAAACTCCTTGCTGGCATAGCCTCCAGATTTTAAGAAAAGTCGGCTATGCCATTCGCACTCGCTTTGCTCGTTTGGACACTTCGTATCTGTTCGCTACGCGTCGTTTCGAAATTTTTATATATCACTTTCTCCAAATCAGTAAGAAATTGTTCAAAATTTAATAAATAATAAAAACCAAAGAAAGATAAGGAGGAAAACCAAACCATGAGAAACCAAAAACCAAACCAGGAATTACTAAAGAAAGGAGAAGACCGGAATCACTCTAGTAGCTCTAGTAATAGCTATCATCATATTAATCATATTAACAGCAATAGGAGTAAAAGGCTTAATGGGAGATGGAGGATTAATACATACAGCAGAAGGTGTTGCTCAAAACTACAAAATAGAAGCCAATAGAGAACAAATAGAGCAGTTAGTAAGAAGCGAAATAGTAAGTAGACAAGCACTAGGCCAAGATGTAACAGTAGAAGATATAGCAGATAGACTAAGACAAGAAACTGACCT
>CANQLP010000014.1 GCA_947624725.1 uncultured Clostridia bacterium | reverse complement strand
TTTGGTGCTCCTTCAAGGGCTCGAACCTTGGACCTACCGGTTATGAGCCGGTTGCTCTAACCAACTGAGCTAAAGGAGCAAAATCTATTAAATAAAAAGCACCCTCTTTATAAGGATGTATAATGGAGCAGGTAGCGGGAATCGAACCCGCGTCATCAGCTTGGAAGGCTGAGGTTCTACCATTGAACTACACCTGCATACCTGACATTTATTTATTATAAAGGTTCTTTCACATTTTGTCAATACTTTTTATGAAATTTTTGAATTTTTTCTTTCATATGTTATATATTCATAATTATAAGGGTTTTGCTCATCAAATATTCCCATCTCTACATCTACTACTTTCCAGTCTTTTTCGTCAAATTCTGGAAAAAAACTATCTCCTTCAAAATCCTCATCTATTTTAGTTATATACATCTTTTTTGCATATGGTAAAAGTTCTTTGTAAATAGAAGCTCCTCCAATTACAAAACATTCATCTTGCGAATTAACATATTCTTCTATTTCACTTATATCATTCACAACTTCTACCATAGCATTATCTACTTTAAAATCACTATTTCTAGTAAGAACAATATGCTTTCTATTTGGCAAAACTCTACCTAGCGATTCAAAGGTCTTTCTTCCCATTATAATTGTTTTACCAGTAGTCAAGCTTTTAAATCTCTTTAAATCATCTGGCAAGTGCCATATTAATTTATTATCTTTCCCTATAACATTATTATTTGCAATAGCTACAATAATACTTAGCATACTTGTCCTCCTATACAGCAACTGGCATATCAATTTTTCCTAAATGCTTGTAATCAATTAATTTAATATCATCAATTGTAAAAGCATAAAAGTCTTTAACATCTGGATTGATCCAAAGTTTTGGTGCAGGGAGTGCTTCATTTCTTCTTGACAATTGTTCTTTTATTCCATCTACTTGATTTTCATAAATATGAGCATTACTAATACATACTGTTAAAAGTCCTAGCTTAAAGTTTGTAACTTGTGCAATTAAATGAACAAGTACTGCATATTGTACAACATTAAATGGATTTCCAAGTGGTAAATCATTTGAACGAATAGTAAGCATACAATTAAGCTTTCCGGTCTGTTACATCCCAGCAACTATTATATACACAAGGATAAAGTGCTCCAGTATCTAGATATGGTATTTGCCATAAATTTATTATCATTCTTCTATCTTGTGGATTTGTTTTTAATTTATTTATAAGAGTATCTATTTGATGAAATTCTCTTACTATCCAACCATATGATGTTCCGATAGTTCCATCCTCCATCTCCCATTCATCCCAAATATGTACATTATCTTTCTTTAATTCTTCAACATTATTTGATTGTTTTTGAAATATCCATAAAAGCTCTTTTACGGCTGTTTTAAAAGCAACAAATTTTGTTGTAAGGATAGGAAATTCTTCCTCTAAATCAAACTGCATTATTTGATGTGGTAATTTGTATGTTGAAATACCGGTTCTATTTGTATCATAATATCCTTTATCTAAAATTTTCTCACAAATATCTAAATATATATCATCAAATTTACTCATATTTTTACTTCTCCTATCTCTGTAATTTCTTCAAAAATATCCTTCGGGCTGTTCCCGAAGGATATCTTATGTACTTCTTTATTATTCTCCTCTACCTTCTGGTAAAGCATTTTCAACTCCTGCAAGTCTACCTTTAAATATGTATGTAAATGCTCTTGCAATTTTACTCTTTTTAATTTTTTGCCATAAAGTAGGTTTTACTTCTACTAAAGCGTCTTGTAAATAATCATCATTTGTAACTGGTTTTCTTTCTTCTTCTACAATTTCTAATGGTGTTGGAATTCCTTTCAAAGCATCTGCTATTTCAATTCCAATATAACTTAAAGCTTTTGATCTATCTTCAATTCTTTCCATATCTATTTCAATATGTAAATTTGCTTCTAGATTATTTATTCTGGCATTAACTAATTTTAATGCATCTTTGTAATTGTTTGATGTTTCAGATTTTGCTCTTCCGATTATCCCTAAGGCTTCTACGATATCATCTTGGAATAATTTGGAAGCATTCTTAACATATACTTTCCAATCTTTATCTTTATCAATAGTATTTTGGAGTAATGTTTTCAAATCTGATGACAAGCTAATATTTTTCTCTCTTTGTCTAATAAGCTCCTCAATTTGCTTTGTGTTTTCCTCAAATTGATTTGTCGCATACTCTACCAAACTATATGCTGCTTTATAGACAGATGCAGGGAAACTCTTTTTTCTTGGATATTCTATCAAATACATTTTTATAGACTCAATTAAATCCTTAAAATAAGCATCATCTTCTAGTTGAACTATTTGCTTTTTGCTATTTGGATTTATTAATTTTTGTACTTTATCTATATTAGATAAAATCTTTTCTTCAGTTATTACCATTCTTATGTTTACTATGCCAGTTCTATTTCTTCTTAGCATTGTAAACCTCCCTCCTTCGTACTAATGTTATATTTTCTATATATTTATATTATATAACATCTCACTAAATACTACAATAGTAAATTAAAATTTATTCTTTAAATTTCAATTACAATTTTATTACATTTATATTGCAAATGTCAACATTTTTTTGTAATTTATTACAAAATTTTTGCAAGTTCTTCGTGACGCTTGATTTTAGCAGTTGTTGTCTTAATTAGCGGTTCCGTAGTTATCATAAGCTCTCTAATGTACTTATATGCAGGCATTGTCTTATTAACTTCTTTTATCTTTTGCCAGATTAAATCATATATCTCTTTTTCATCTTCTAAATTATAAGCCTCTTTAACAGCTTGTGGATCATATACAACCTTAACACAGATTTTTGTATCTCCGTCTTTATCAGGTTTTCCATATACCATGCTCTCTGCAACGCCTTCAATTTTATTTACTAAATTTTCTAGTTCTTCTGGGAATATATTTTTACCATTTTTTAAAACGATAACGCTCTTTTGTCTTCCTGCTATATATAAGAAACCATCTTTATCAAAATATCCAAGGTCTCCAGTTCTAAAGAATCCGTCTTCAAAAGCCTTTGCATTTTCTTCATCATTATTGTAATATCCTATCATTACACTAGGTCCTTTAACTTGTATTTCACCAATTCCATCTTCTCCTTCATGTGCAACTCTAACTTCTAAGCTTGGGAAAGGTTTTCCAATAGAACCTTCTCTATATTCTCTATCAGTTCCGGCAGATATAACTGGTGCTGTTTCTGTTAAGCCATATCCTTGTATTAATCTAAATCCTAAATCATTAAATCCTCTTTCAGTTTCTACATCAAGTGCTGCAGCCCCACTTACAAATAATCTAATATTTCCTCCTAACTTATCATGTATCTCTTTAAACAATTTCTTTCTTACATCAATATGTAGCTTTCTTAGGACTTTGCTGATTTTCAATCCTTTTTGTAATTTTTCTAATTTTCCTTGTTTTTCTACACCTTTTAATAATTTTTTATACATATTTTCATATAATATTGGAACAGAAACCATAACGCTAATTTTATACTCTCTTAAATTATCTGCCATATGTTTTATTCCTTCGCAAAATGCAACTGTTGTTCCACGATAAAGTGGATATAAAAATCCTACTGTACATTCAAACGCATGGTGCATTGGCAAAAATGATAGCATAGTGTCATTTACATTTATATCTAGTACAGATGCAATGTCCATTAGATTAGCACAAATTATTCTATGAGATAGAGCAACTGCTTTTGATGTAGAAGTAGTTCCTGATGTAAATAACATCATATCCATAGCTTCAGGGTCAATTTCTGCATCTAAAAAGCTTCCATCTCCATTTTCTATTAATTTTTTACCTTCTTCTACTAATTCTTTTTGTGAAAGTACTCCATCTTCCTCTTTTGCTAAATCCATAGAAATAAAATATTTTAGATTTCCAACTTTTTGCTCTCTTACTCTTTTCATTATCTCATCATATTTTTTAGAATAAAAAATTGCTTCAACTTCTGATCTTTCTATTAAGCTTATTATCTCATTTTCTGGCAATGATTTATCAAGTGGTACAACTACTCCAGTACCACAAGTTACTGCTAAGTATGCCATTCCCCATTCATACCTGTTTTCGCTAATTACCGCTATTCTTTTCCCTTTTAAATCATGCTTTATAAGAGATGTTCCAAGAGCATCTACCATATCTCTAATTTCTTTGTGTGTTATATAATCAAAAACATCTTCTTTATCAGTTTTAAATTTATAGGCATATTTATCTCCAAAAATTTCGCCTGTCTTTTTTAGCATATCCTTTAAATCTCTAATCTCTAAAACTTCATGTATTCGTTTTTGCATTTTTTAATCCACCTTTTTTATATTAATTTGCTAATATTATATTATTTGCTAAAAAAATATGCAAGTTTTTTTAAAAAAATTGCATATTTTTGACCAACTATTCAGTTTTAAATTAAGCCACAACTTGCAAAGCGTGGAATTAAAAAGCAAAAAAAGAAAGGAAAACCTTGAAATTTCAAAATTTTCCTTTCGATTTGTGCTTTAGAACAAATTTCATAGTAACTTTGCAGTAATCTTCTTCTCCTCTGTGCTACTCAATATAAAGCGTAATACGAAAACCAACACCGCTATCCTTCTCATCAAATTCTCTGAACTGCCGATAGGCAACAGTAGTATACGGAGCATCCTCCTCACTAAAATCGCCGCCACGAACAACACAATACAAATCGCCGTCCCGTTCTTGTGTCAATTCAGAAACATTACCTGCAAAGTCGTAGATGTTATTAACACACCATTCTTCTCTGCTTCCTGTATTAGCTAGTTCTCTTTCAGAAATTACTGTATCCCAATAGTTGCCCCATTCAATAGAGTCCTCTATGATTTCAGCACGAGTTTTAGCTCCAGTTTTGATAAACCATTCCAATACTGAATCATATTCTGCGCCAAAAGTAAGATGACTTCTAATTGTTGCTTCACCAGTTTCAAACAAAGATGCAACTTTCTTGGCAACAGTAAAGCTTATGTTTACCCATGGCTTATCTCCTTTTACCGACCGTGGCTCTCCTATTAAACTATCGGAAATGTTATAACGAGAAATATAGAATCCACCATATTTCTTAACACTTTTAATTTGTTCAAACAGTTCGCCATTTAAAGTTTCATTAAATTCGCTATCCGAAAATTCATCATTCTGATAGTTTCTTCTACCAAATTTCTCTGAAAAGCTCTTACCGTCAAGCGTTCCATTAGAATCAAGACTACCAACAGGAATCCACACAAACTGACTACCGTCGAAATTTCTTTCGATTACAAAGCCATTGTTCCATTCTCCACAAACATGGCTGTATCCATACGGTATCGGTGGATTTACATAGTTTTCAGAATAAGCCGAAGATAAAACATCAGCTAATGCTTTATTCTCATCAATGCTTAGAGCTTTAATAATTAGCTCTCCACTTGTTCCCTCTGAGACCTCAAAGGTTATCCCTTTTTCTGCCTCAAGCACAAACTTCTTGTACCGTTTCATGATTATTCCCTCCTTAAGCAATATTTTTAACGGTTTCAACATGGATATTTTTCCATTATGTTAATAATACCACATTGCATTGAATTTTGCAAGTTAAGATATACTTAATATAGCATTTTCAATTACTTGGATTTTATAATACATACCAAAGAATACATAAGAAGTGCAAGAAATTCGCTATAAAAATACTAATGTGGAATATTGAATGCATATATTTATGTTTTTTTCCTACTCCATAAAGAATTGCACCAATTGTATATACAATTCCTCCTGCAATCAATAATGCGCATCCGAGCAGTACCTAACGCTTCAAAAAGGAGACCTATTTTAAAAATAATGCACCAGCCCATAACTAAATAACATATCATTGAAAACTTTTTGTATCTTTTTAAATCTATTGAATTAAGTATTATTCCAACTATTGCTGCTCCCCATATAATTCCAAATATAGTCCACCCGAGTTGCAGGATCCGCTTCTCTTAATGTACAAAGTGTAAATGGCGTATATGATCCTGCAATTAGCAAAAATATTGAACAATGGTCTAATACTTGCAAGACCTTTTTCCCCATTAATTTTGGACTTAAACCGTGGTATATACTTGACATTGTATATAGTATTATCATACTAGTACCAAATACTACACTACTTACTACTCCATAAGCATTTTTATGCATAGCAGCTGTTATAACACATAAAACAGTTGCAACAATTCCAAGTACTCCTCCACAAATATGAGTTGTCATATTAAATATTTCTTCACCTGTTGTATATGTAGGAAGCACTCTATCTCTTAATTTTACTCTATTCATTTTTTAGCCCTTTCTAAAAGTTTCAAATTATCTTTTTATTAGTTTTCACATAAATTTAATTTCCTAATCTTTTTTAATATATTATCACAAAATACGAAAGTTATCAAGAAAGTAGCTTTAAATATTATCATTTCTAATAGTTTCTATTATATTTTGTTTACTTATCTTAGACATTGAATATTTCATAATGATAAATACCAAAATAAATACTGCAATAACTGATATTATAATCGGAACTATAGGTAAATACATTTCTTTTTGAGTTTTAACAGAAAATGACATACTTAAAGCAAATGTTCCAATTAGTCCTAAAACTATTCCATACAATAACGACTTAACAGAATAGAATATTGTTTCTAGATTAATCATCCTATTAAATTCTTTTTTAGTCATACCGGATAGATTTAAGCATTGCAAATTCCTTTTGCCTCAATTCCATATTTGATGTTATGGTATTAAATATATTAGTGACTCCTATTAATGTTATAACTGCGATAAATCCATATAAAAATATTTTAATAATTAAAGACATTGCATTTTGCTCTTTAACAGCTGCTTCAAAATTTGAATAACCTATTTCATCAATCTTCAAATTTTTAATTTCATTTATCAATTCATCTGGATTGTTAGATTGTATACACATATACCTAGGTGTAAGATTCATATTCTGAAAATCATTTATATTAACTATTAAATATCCTCCTCCATAATATGAATTTTCAAAGCCATAAGGTCTAATTTTTGTAACATATCCTACCTTGATATTCGTTTCATTATCTTCAAACATTCCAGTAATTGTATCTCCTGCTTCATATTTATACCTTCTAGTTTCAATTAGCTTGTCATCTTCATAATATAAATACTCATCACATAAGATGCCTGAATTTCTCACTTGCTCTGAATTTACTCCAACTTTTTTAGCATACTTTTGAAATGCCTCATTATCTAATGCTAAAATTTCAAGTCCAGAATATTTTTCTCCTGTTGAAATATAAGTTTCTCGTTCTTCATCATAAACTGCATCATCTTCTAGTCTTATTCCTCTTATGGCATTTATTTTCTCTTTATCAAAAATTTTTAAATCCTGATTAGCCTCATATATGGCAAAACATTTATCTATATAGTTTACTCTTTTTATTCTCTCTACATCTGCTTCATCATTTCCTCTTAAATATAACCTAACATTATAATCATAATCTTTATAATAATTGCTAGATAAATCAAATGTATTCGTTATAAAGACATTCATCGTAATAAAGATAAATATACTAACAGCTAGTGAAATAACTGTAGTTCTATACTTTTTCTTACTTCTTTTTAAATTTTTATAAGCAAGCTCTCCTCCTGTTTTAAACACTTTCTTTATTATTTTTGGTACTTTTAGTTTATTTGCTTTTAATTTTATTTTATCTGCATTTCTTAAAATTTCGATAGGGCTAACTTTACTTGCTTTCCTAGCAGAAGAAATTGCAGATAAATAGATTGTAATTAGGCTTAATAATGCAGCTATTATAATCGGCATAACACTTATTTTAACAACTATTCCCTCTATATTTCCAAGTAAATATTCCCCTGCTATACTATTTACGATTTTCATCAAAATAAATACTGCAATTATACCAAGCAAAATCCCAAGAGGTATTCCGATTAGGCCTAAAATTAAAGCTTCAAGAATAACGCTTTTCTTTATCTGCTTTTTTGTTGCTCCAATACTTGCAAGCATAGCATACATTTTCATTTTTTCAGTAGTTGCAATTGCGAATGAATTTCTAATACAAAAAACACTTGTAAATATGATTATGAATATTACTACTCCGACAACAGAAAATAACATTAAAACAGTCGAATCACTAAATGCAAATGCTTCCCATCTTAAAAGCTCACGGTTTTGCTCATATGTATCTGTTTCGCTATATACTTGGCTATATGAAGAAACTTCAACAATTTCCGGTATTGATGATTTATACTCTTTAGGATTTGAAAGTAAAATATATGCTTCTTTATCTCCTATATTTGAATCTGTTGTAATTATTGTATATCCAGGATCTGAATAGCCTTCAAAGCTATAATTTGGTCTTTCCATTATTCCAACAACAGTAAATTCTTTATGCTCTGTATTTATTAATTTTTCATAATCTTTAATATATGGATTGCTTTTTCCTAAATCTTCCCCTTCGTTAGTTACTCTTTTACCTATATCAGAACTTATCTTATCTCCGATTTTTATATCTACTTTTCCATTGTCTATAATATGCTTGCTAATAATTACTTCATTTTGATTATTTGGAAATCTGCCTTCTATCAAATTAAATTTCAAGTATTCAAATAAATCTTTATCCATTGAATATAATTTTAAATAAGGTTTATCTTCATTTTGTCCATTTTCTAATATGCCATAACCATTTTGATTTATTGTATAAATACTTTTAATATCTCGATTTTTCTTTAATTCCTCTAATTTATCATCTGTAACGCCTATCATTTTTAAGTGATAATAACCAGTTTCATTTACTGCATTTTCTATTAATGTTTCCTGAAAGCTTGCGACCATTGTAGATACTGCACATATTAGGCTACATGATAAGATTATACCAATTATGGTACTTATCGTCCTTTTTTTATTAAGTTTTAAATTTTTTATAGATAAATTTTTAAGAATATTCATAGTAATTTTTCATTCCTTCCTAAAATTTATTATACTACATTTAGTACATAAATAAAGCCTCCTTAAGAAAAATTTAAGAAGGAAATTATAAAAGGAACTCTAAGTGAAAGAAAGTTCCTTTGTTTTTATATATTTTCATCTCTTATCTCATCAATGATATTTTGATTTTTTAATTTTTTCTTTCCACTTTTGGTTGCAATTAAGATAACTGTATATAAAACAAAAATACTGATTATCAAATACATCCATGGCATATTAAATCCATAAATTTGTTTATTTGTTTCGGAAATAAAATATCTTATATATAGTATAGCAAAACTTATAAGGCTTCCATAAATAGTACTATCTAAACCATAAAATAAGCTTTCCAAAAACAACATTTTATTTAATTGCTTTTTACTCATTCCCATTGATTTTAAGATTGCAATTTCTCTTTTTCTTAAACTTATGCTTGTAAGTATTGTGTTATAAATATTTACAATGCTAAATAATATTACAAATCCTAAAAATGAATATACAACTGCCTTCTTTATATATCCTTGATATTCCCAAGCTGATCTCATATCATAAAAATTAAATAATACCATTAGTTGATTTTCGCTGTTTTCTTTATTCATTTTTTCTATTTCTTCTACTGCTTCGTCTGTATTATCTGTATCTACATATAATAAATAAGGTACTTCATTATATGTAGGGAAATCAACTCTTAATATATTCTTGAATGTTTCCTCATTAACAATTACAGAAAATCCAGATTTAGCTGCTGCAGGTCCAGCTATATTAAAAGTTTCATTTATAACACTTCTCACTTTTAGATTATATGCATCGCTATTATTTGTATTTCCAGTTTGTACTTGATTATCTTTAGTATCATCTACTGTAATATTTCCTAATTTGTCTTTTGCTCCTTCTAATATATTCTGAAATTGAGCTAGCATTTCATTTTCTTCTGCTGTACTTGCTGTGCTTTCTTTATTATAATTTACTAATTTCAAAGTATCTCCGTACTTGATAGTTTGTAAGTCTTGCATCATTTCCATATTTTGTACCATTTTGAAAATCTGCTAATAGGCATTCTCCGTTTTTTAGTTCATTTATTCCATATTTTTTTAGTAATTCATCATATTCTGGTCCTATTGCAGTTTCAACATTGCAAAGCATTTTTACATTTTTATCAGTTATTTTATTATAATCATTATGTGCTGGATTATATACTTTTCCAAGTTTCGTACACTTTTCAATTGGAACTTCTAACTTTAGAGTACTAATCTCACTACTCATTAGATAACTTTCTATCAATCCTTTTTTCTGTAAATACTCCATTGATGTTTTTATGTATTCTTTCTTATTGTTACCAGCTCCCATATATGTTAGCTGTAATTCTTTGTAGTTAAATGATTTATCAAGGTTTTGTGAAAATGCAGTTAAATAATCTATCAATATTTCATTTACAGTTACAAATAGCACCATACTTATAACTACTGAAAGTACAATTGATTTATATCTTGTCTTTTCCTTTCGTATATTTTTATATGCAAGAACTCCCTCCTGTTTAAATATCTTATTTATAATTTTAGGCGTTTTTACTGATTTTTGTGTTACCTTACTAGGCTCTGTATTTCTAATTGCATCAATAGGTGATATTTTAATTAATTTTCTTACTGGTAACATTGCTGAAATTATTGTAATTATATATGCTATCACAAATGTAATTGCAACGCACATAATAGGTAGTACCATATAAAATCTAACATCTGCATTCATTAAAATCTGCCACTCATATACTCCTACATTTCTTGACAAAATATCTAAAATCTTTACCCAGAAAAAAGATAGTCCGCTTCCTATAATTAGCCCAACTGTTATCCCGATTACTGCAAGTATTGACGCTTCTTTAAATAACATATTTTTTATCTGTTTTTTTGTCATTCCAATTGATGTAAGCATTCCAATTTCTTTTACTCTTTCACTATATGACATTTTAAAAGATGTATATATAACTATTATTGATGCAACACTTGAAACTCCTATTACACCATATGCAATACCTGATAAAGTTTGCTTAAAATGTGCTGATTCATCATTCCCGACTTACTTCTTCTTGGCCTAACTTTTCTACTAAAGAATAATTTAAAAGTTCGTCATAATATGAAAGGTTTGCTTGTTTTTCTTCTTCTGTTTTATATAAATTTAATTTTTGACATAAGTCTTCCGTCGTTTTATATATATCTTTGATGTTGTTTGTGATAATTGAAACATTTACTATGTCATCGTCTTGTATTGCTTTTTCATCAAAATATGTTACTCCATCTAATATTATCTCTGAAAGAAATCCCCTATCTTTTGATATTGGTTCTTCCTTCATTATGCCCACAACATCATAGGTTTTATTTTCTCCATTTAAAGTAAGTGTTATTTTATCTTGTATTTTTAACTCATGAACCGTATTGCTACTTAATAATATTTCTTTATCGTTTTCTGGGAATCTTCCTTCTTCAAGTTCTATATGGCAATTTTTTATTGAATTTTCATCAAAACCTAATACATTCATTTTGTATGTTAATATTGACGAAGGTGTAAGATCTTCTGACTTTCCGAATACTTGCATTACAGAGATTTCTTTGATATTACTGTCTTTTGCAATTTTTTTTGCATCGCTATATGTTATATTCTTAAACTCTGCCTCGTAGTTTCTTTCATGTCGCATAATATTTGTTACATACTCTTGATAACTTGCAAGAATTATAAATGTTGTTAAGATTAAAACTGTTGCAAGACATATTCCGAAGTAGTGTAAATACAGTTTTTCTCTTGTTCTTTATTAAATACTTTATTCCTAAGTTACTTGTTATTTTCATATATTTTCCCCTAAATTTATTACTTTTTTATATATTTTCGTTTCTTATTTCATCAATAATATTTTCTTCATCTAATTTTTTCCTAGCTATATGTATAGCTAAAAATGTAGTTACATATACGGCAAAAGCTGTGATTAACAAGCTACCGAAAGGATATTGAAAAGCATAAATATTTCTCTTATATTCATCTAACATGTATATTACATATAATATAATTAAACTTAAAATGCCTCCATAAAGAAGTCCATCAATTCCATATATTATGCCTTCATATAAAAACATTTTATTAATTTGTTTTTTGGTCATTCCTATTGATTTAAGTGATGCTATTTCTCTTTTTCTTAAAGCAACACTTGTATATATAGTATTAAATATATTTATAGCACTAAATAAAGTAATTGAACCAATGAGAGTATATACAACTATTCTTATAATATATCCTATGCTTTCATTTTTTAGATTTTCTTCATATATATTTTTTACATTTATAATATCTTTTTCCTGTTCTTTGCGTTCCATATTAATATTATCAATCTCATTTAATGTAGATGTAATATCATCTGTATCAATATACAAATCAGCTATATTATATTTCATTGCTATAAGTAAATTTGGACTTAAATCTTCATTGCTCATCTTTATTATATCTTTTAGTGTATTTTCATTTATAATAACTGTTAGATTAGCTGTTCCGTATTAACTTTGTATTATGTATAACTTTTTTTATATTCAAATTTTTTCTCATGTAAAAATCATTATCTACATTCTGACTTTGGTTTGAATCATTAGATATACCTAACATATTAAAATATTCTTGTTCTTTTTCCATTTCGTCTTTATTTATATTTTTATCTTTTGAATTAACTTTCTCTAATTTTCTGTTTGTAATTATTATATCTAAGTTGTCTCCTTCTTGTAAATTTGTTATTGTTAAATTTCCATTTTTTAAACTTTGTGTTTTATCTATTAATATACAGTCAGTGTCTCCTAAACTACCAATTTCATTTTCTTGTAAAAATTTTGCAAATTCTTCTCCAGAAAAATACATTATTTGGCAATTAGTTGCAATGCTTGTATTATCTTTGAAAAAGTATATTGCCTCTCTGTTATTTAATAATTCTGCACCTTTTGTTAATTTTTCAGATGAAACCGATAACATATTTGATGTATTTGGTACATATACATTTCTTGCCATAATATAATTTTTTAATAAATTTTTTTCTTTTAAACGATTAATAATTGTTTCTTCTACTTCTTTTCCATCATCTTCATTAAGTGAAATAGATAATTCTTTATTATTTACCGAATCATCTATTATTTCTCCTCGCTTTTCTAGATAGTCAATTAAAACCGTATTTATTGTAATAAATAATGTAACACTTATGACTATTGAAACAACTATTGTCTTGTATTTTGATTTGTCTTTTCTCATATTTTTATATGCTAAGTGTCCCTCTTGTTTAAGCAACTTAACTATTAATTTAGGAGTTTTTAATGTTTTTGATTTAACACTATTATTAATGTTTCCTCTTATTGCATCTATTTCTGAAACTTTGTTTATTTTTTTCAAAGGCAAAGTACAAGAAATAAATACAATTATGTATGTAATACAAATAGCAGATATAACTCCAAACATTGGAATTACCATTTCAAATTTTGTATTTTGATTAATTATAATCCTATCAATGTTACTACTTTCTCCTATATTTTTCGCTAAAATGTCTAGAGTACGAATTTCAAAAAATGATATTAAAGTTCCCAAAAGCAGACCTATAATTATACCAATTGTTCCTACAATAAAAGCTTCTTTTAAAAGCATATTTCTTTTTTGTTTTTTTCCCATACCTATTGAGCCTAAAGTTCCTAATTCTTTTATTCTTTCTCTATAAGACATTTTAAAGCATGTATAAATTATTATAATTGCTGCAATTCCGAACAATTCCTATAATTGATAATGCAATTATTCTAACATTTCCTGAAAATGCCATAGCCATTTTATCTTCTGTAAGAGTATATGGATTATATTCATTTTTTACATCTTTTACTAAAGCATAATTCAAAAGTGCATTATTATATTTTAAGTTATCTTGTTTCTCTTCTTGGGTTTTATATAGATTTAATTTTTCACATATATTATCAGTTGTTTCATATATTTTTTTAATATCCTTTGTAAGAATAGAAACATGGCATACAGAGTTTTTATCTATATTAGAGCTGTCATAATATGTAAGAGCTTTCTTTTTATAGTTAAGAGCAAATGCACTTCCTATATTTTCGTATGGCAAACCATCTGCAAATCCTACTATCGTATATTCCTTATTTTCTCCATTTATTGTTACATTTATTTTTTCTCCTAAAGAAAAACCTTTTTCTTTATTTTCTTTTTCTAATTCTTTACTTAATACTACCTCTTGATTATTTGTTGCAAATCTACCACTTGTAACGATTACATGATTATTTTTTATTGCATTTTCATCATAAGCAACGATATTCAAATAATCATTTGTACTTGTTTTTTCTTTATCTAACATTTCAGTTGATATTTCTAAATCAAGTATAATCGATGTTTCTTTTATATTTTCATTTTCTGCTATTTCAAGGGCTTGTGAGTATTTTATATTTTTAAATTCTGCTTCATAATTTCTCTCATTTCTCATGATATTTATAGCATAATTTTGATAGCTTGAAAGCATAATGAAAGCAAAAGTTAGAAGCGCCATGCTAATGCACACTCCTAAAAGAGTAGCAAGTGTTTTTCGTCTATTTTTTATTAAATACCTTACTCCGAGTTTACTTGTAATCTTCATATATTTATTCCTTTTTTAATCATTATTTTTGCTCTTTTATAATATCTGATATATTCCAATGTTTCATTTTTTCCTTATTATAATATATACTTATAAAAATAATTCCAAAAATAAATATAATAGAACTAATCAAAATTGGTACAGAAATTTCAAATCGTACTAATTCAGTATCAAACATCCTTGTATACAAAATATACAAAATACTTAATCCTGTCAATAATCCTATTATTAAAGGAGAAACAGCATATATTATTCCTTCCATCCTAAGCATTTTATTAATTTGCTTCTTCGACATTCCTATTGCCATTAATTCTGCAAACTCGTATTTTCTAGCCTCAATATTTGATATAATAATATTAAATACATTTATAACACATAAGATACTTACTAAAACAAGGAAACTATATAATAAGATTTCTTTTATAAGTCTTTCATTTTCATTTGATTTCTGTTGAACAGATAAATTACTACTAACTATACGAGTTAACCCATCATATTTTTCATTTAGTGAATTTATTATTTCGTCCAATTTTTCAGGATTAGATGAATATATATAATAATCATACATATTATTAAAGTCCACTTTTAGTGTTTCTTTAAATAGATCTCCAAATGTTTTATTATTTACTATTAAATAAAGATCCGTACCGAACATATCTTGACTAACACTTTTAGGAATTGTATTAGTTATAGACTGTATCTTTAGTTCTATTTGCTCATTTTTTATCTCCTGATTATCCCATCCCATCATATTATTCATTTGCGTGAAATAATCAAGATTTGTATTTCTATTAAATTTATATAGTGTTATCGTGTCCCCTTCATTAAGATTTGTCAAATACAATTCATCATAATATTTAGTAGGTGTGTTGGAGTAGTTGACCAATATGCACTCTCCATCTCTTAAAGGTTCATTTATTCCTGCTTCACTTAAATATTTTTTATAATATTCATCATCAAATGTTATTATACGAGTAAGTAATTGTATAGAGCCATCCTCCTTAGTATCTAAGCTAGTATATAATTTTTCCATTCTCTTAGATGCTTCTTTTAGTGAATCATTTATTTCATTTTCATTAAGAATTAAGTGCATTGGATTTAGGTTACTTGTACCATATATAGAATCTATTAAGTCAAATTCATTTAAAGTGTCTAATACCTCTTTTGAATAATCATTTTGTCCAGGATTTTTTATTAAGTATAATGTATAATTATAATTTGCATTATCTGTTTTATTATAATATTTTAAATTTTGTATATATCCAGTTATACTTATAAATAACACTATGCTTATTGTAAGAGAAATCGTCATTGTAACGAATTTGTAAGGACTTCTTTTTATATTCCTATATGCTAATTCTCCTGGTGCTTTAAAGAATTTTTTAATAAATTTTGGTGTTTTCTTTAATTTGGATTTATTTATTTTAATGTACTTATTTTTTCTTAATCCATCCATTATGGTTATTTTGCTAGCATTCACAATAGGTGCAAATATTGATAGAAAAACAATTATTGCAACTAATATACATGATATACATACAGTACCAAGCGAATATACTAGTTTTAAGTTTATCGTAGGTACTGCCTCTAATGTTGTATTAAGAATATTTCCTTGTATTGACTTAAATAATTTATCAAAACTATTTATTAATAAATTATCTATTCCAAAGCTTAAAATTAATCCTAATGGAATAGCAATTACAGTAATAATAATTCCTTCAAAAAGATATATTTTGAATATTTGTTTTTTTGTCGCTCCGATTGAAGAAAGAGCTGCAATATATTTTTTCTTTTCGCTCATAGATATATTAAATATGGTATATATTAAAGCAATAGACGATATTGCTATTATTCCTATTAGTAAACCGAACTACTATTGTAATGCTTGTTTGAAATTCTGAGCCTTGTTCTGCTACACAAGCATAAGAAAGTAATTCCTCATTATATCTTATATTAGAACTTTGATTTTTAGTATTCAATTCTTCTTTTATTCTATTTGCTGTATTATATATATCAGAAATATTGTGACTTACGAGTGAAACGCTTATATAATCAGTATCTTTTATATTTGTTTTATTGCATAATGTTATTGCCCCGTTTACCTTTTTAAGTTCTTTATAATTAAATTCATCAAAATCAGTGTTTTCTAGCTCTCCTACTATTGTATAAATATGCTCTATACCATTTATAACTGCTGTAATATTTTCACCAATTTCAAAATTCATATCTTCGTTTATAATAATTTCACTTGTTGTTTTTGGAAATCTACCTTTTTTTAAATTAATTTTTAAATTTTCTAGTGCATTATTATCGTACGCCTTAATATGTATTAATTCTGTAAAACCTGTACTATAACTATTTTCTGATGTTCCCACATCTTGTACTATTGATACTTGCTTAACATTTTTATCATTTTCTATGTATTTAATATTGTCATATTCTATATTATCAATAGCTATTTCCCAATTTTCTTTATTTCTTGATAGATTAATTATATATTGTTGATAGCTTAAAGCTAAAGTGGAGATTGAATTTATTAAAATAGTAACAATTAAAACACTAAGAATCATAATTAATGTCATTTTTTTATTACATTTTAATTCTCGCATTGCAATAAAGAAAATATCATTCATATAAATTCCCCTTATTTTTTACATCACTTACAATTTTTCCGTCATTTATCGTAATAATTCTGTCTGCTTCTTTTGCAATTGTCTCATCATGAGTTACAAGTATTATTGTTTGGTTATATTCTTTATTTGATTTCTTTAAAAGTTCTATGATTTCCTTTGAATTTTTACTATCTAGGTTTCCTGTTGGTTCATCTGCAAGAAGTATGGTAGGCTCTTGCATCAAGCTTCTTCCTATTGCTACTCTTTGTTGTTGTCCTCCGTGATAATTCATTTGGAAGATTTTTTCTTCTTTCCTCTAGCCCTAATTTTTCTATTAGCTCATCTAATTTCTTTTTATCTACTTTTTTATTATCTAAATTTATTGGAAGACAAATATTTTCTTCTACATTAAGTACAGGTATTAAGTTATAGAATTGATAAATAAGTGCAACTTCTCTTCTTCTAAATTCTGCTTGTTTGTCTTCTTTTAGTTCATATATGTTTACATCATTTATAATAACACTACCTGAACTTGGTTTATCCACCCCTCCTATCATATGTAAAAGTGTTGACTTTCCGCTTCCTGATGCTCCTATTATTGCAACAAATTCTCCCTTTTCTACTTCAAATGAAATATTATCTACTGCAACTGTTTCAGTTTCTTTCGTTCCATAAATTTTACTTAAATTTTGTACTTTTAAAATACTCATATTTTACCTCCATGTTAATATACTTTATTGTATTATATATTAAAGGAGACTCTTTTTCAACATATTAGTGCAAAAAGAAAATTAATATATTCTTAATTTTCATCTTTTATAATATTTTTACTTCCGAAGTATGTTGCTAAAAAATATGAGCCATAAATGATGCCTATCAATATAGTTGTTGCTATTATTGATGGTAACAATTCTTTCGATTTTGCAATACCTGATAGCAAATTTAATGCAAATTGTATTCCAAATACAGAGTGAATAATCGCTAAAATAAGTGGCATTCCAAAGAATATCCCTATTTGATAAAATAGTGCTTTATTTATCATTTTTTCATCTACTCCGATTTTCCTTAAAATAGCATATCTTTGCATATTATCACTACTTTCTGTAAGTTGTTTTAAAGCTAAAATAACTGAACTTGCAATTAGGAAAATTATGCCTAGATATATCGCAATAAATATTATTATTGTAGTTAGGCCCAAACTTGATTCAATAAGTGAAATTTTGCTCATTCCATCTATATTTATTTCATTCTCATTCAAATTTTGAATAAGTGTTCCTCTTGCACCTACAAATATCTTCTCAATTTCTTCCTTTTCTTCATCTGTTTTTGCATTATAGTTTGCTGCTAGAAAATATTTCTCCTGCATTTCGTCTTGCAAATTACAACTATCTGGGACGATTAAAATACCAATGTTTGTATGACTTGTAGACATACTAATGAATCCTTCTTTGCATTCATTATATTTGGATTTATACTTTTTGCCTGCAATTTCTAGGTCATTTTTTCCATCTGCAAGCGCTCTATTTCTAATTTCTTCTTGATTATCAAAATCACAAAGCATAATATACTCATCATCTTTTAATGTATACTTTTCTATCCCATAAACTTCAGCTATTTTATTATAGTCTGAAATTTTTACGATTTTTTCTGCATTTTCATATAAAAGATATGGAAATTCCTTCTTTATTTCTGGAAATTCATCACCTAAAAACTTCTCAAATGTTAAATCATCTATTGCATAAATTGGAATTTCTACAACATCTTTTAAAATATTCATATCTAAGCCATTATTCTTTAAAGTTTCTGATATTGGAATTTTTGAATCTTCTCTTTGTTTTTCACTTGCAGTTACTTCCTTGCCATATAAATCTTTATAGACTTCTGGAAGATATGCTTGTTTTTCCAAGTTAATATCTACTGGTGTCATTTCAATTAAATCTTTTTGCATAGAATTTCTTAAAGATAAACTTGCAGAAAGTATCGTAATTGTCATAAATAACATCAAACAAATTACGCTCATGCTTGCAACTGTTGTATTTATCTTATTATTAATTTGCCTTAAAATAAACATATTTGTACCACTTAAGTAGACTTTTTTCATCTTTTGTACTGCACTTAAAATAAAACCTGAAAGTGACCAGAATATTCCGAACTGTCCCAATAACTCCCATAAGAATAGGCTTTATTAAATCCTTTTCTACCCTTAAAGTATTTGTTTCTTGTGTTACTATGTAATACGCACGACCTAAGATTACTGCACTTAAGATAAATATTAAAATTGCTAAAAATTGATTTTTTATCTTTATCTTTTCATTTTTCTTTGTAGCGTTTAATAGATTTATTAATTTATATCTTGAAATTGTAATACTATTAAAAAATATAACTGCGATATACATAACTGCAAAGTAAATACAAGTCTTAGCACAGCTATCCTTTGAAAATACAAATTGAAATTCACTCATATCTGCTTCAAATAGTTTTGCAACTAAAATCGACATAAATTGTGAACCAAAAACACCAATAATAAGTCCAACAATAAGTGATATAATTCCAACAAATAATGTTTCAATTAAAATTATCTTTGAAATCTGGCTTTTTCCCATTCCGAAGTGCCATGTATATTCCAAATTCCTTTTTTCTTCTATTTATCAGAAAACCATTTGCATATACTATGAGCAACGCTAATACTATTGCAACAAAAACAGATACAATTCCAAGAATCCCTATCATCAGACCTATTATTTCTTTCGTAGACTGAGATACTTGAAGCATTGCCTCTTGGCTATCTAGCGAATTAAACATATAAAATATTGCTACACCTAAAACTAATGTTAAAAAATAGATTGCATAGTCTTTAAAACTTTTCATCATATTTTTTAGAGATAATTTAAAAACAAGCATTCAAATCACCTCCAAGGAGAGTTTGAACCTCTATTATTTTTTCAAAAAATTCCTTTCTTGTGCTATCTCCCTTGAATAACTCATTAAATATTTTTCCGTCCTTTATAAATAATATTCTGTCTGCATAAGATGCAGTAAAAGCATCATGTGTTACCATTAGAATCGTCGCATTTAATTTTTGATTAAGATATTCAAAATTTTCTAATAACTGTCTTGCAGATTTAGAATCTAAGTTTCCTGTTGGCTCATCTGCAAGTATAAGTTTTGGATTTGTTATAATCGCGCGTGCCACTGCCGTTCTTTGCTTTTGTCCACCTGATACTTGATATGGATATTTATCTAAAATATTCTTTATTCCAAGTTTCTCTGCAATGTCATTTACCCTTTTTTCTATCTCTTTTGCCTCTATCTTTTGTATAGTTAAAGCAAGTGCAATATTTTCATAACAAGTTAATGTGTCTAATAAATTAAAATCTTGAAAAACAAAACCTAACTCTTCTCTTCTAAATTTATTTAACTTATTTCCTTTGAGCTTTGTTATGTCTTCTCCGCCCACAATGATATGTCCGGCTCGTTACTCTGTCTATTGTAGATATACAATTTAATAGTGTTGTTTTACCGTGAACCTGATGCTCCCATTATGCCCACAAATTCTCCAGTATTAACAGTAAAACTAATGTTGTCAATTGCTTTACTTAAATTTGTCTTTGTTCCATAGTATTTTTCAATTTGTTTTACTTCTAAAATCTGTTCCATATGAAAAACCTCCTATCAATATTTAAGTAAATTATATTAGATTTTAAGCTAGAGAGCCATCGATTTTGCTTACAGGCATCTTACATTTTTGTAACATTTCAATCTAATGAAATATAACTACTATTTGGAAATATTAATTTTACTTCTGTCCCTTCATTTTCATTTGATGCTATATCTATCCCTATTCCTAACTTATCACAAAGTTTTTTACATAAATATAGTCCAATCCCAGTAGATTTTTTATTTGAAGTTCTACCATTTATTCCAGTAAACCCTTTATCAAATACTCTTTGTAGTTCTTCCTTTTTTATTCCAATCCCATTATCTTTTATACATAATACTACATTTTCTTTACCGTGCTTTGCAAATATTTCTATCTTTGCTTCCTCGTCCTTTTTCCTATATTTAATACTGTTTTGTATAATTTGATTTAATATGAATAAAACCCACTTACTATCTGTATTTACCTCTAAATCTAAATCGTGCATATTAACTAGTATTTTTTCACTTATTAAATTTTTCTTGTTCTTTCTAATTACTTCGTTTATTACTTCTTCTAAAATTATTCTTTTTATATAATAATCTTTCTCTGCGGTATTACTTCTTGCATAATATAAAGCTTGTTCAATGTAATTTTCTATTTTATCTAATTCTTCATCAATACTTTTAGTTACCTCATTTTTATTATTTTCGATTATCATTTTACTTGTCGCAATTGGCATTTTTATTTCATGAATCCACATTTCAATATACTCTTTATAATCTTCTGTAAGATATTTATATTTGTTTACATTCTCAATCATTGATTTATTAGTTTCATTTAAAAAATCCTTTAGTATTTTTCCTTCTATAAAATTTGAATTGTTTATTACTTCTGTAATTAGATATTTTTCGTCTAATTCGTTTAAGAGATGATATATGTTGTTATAATATGTTTTTTTGTTTAAAAACTCAAATATGAATGAAATAAAATATACTCCGAACAATTATTAACGGAATATAAATTTTTAAGAATAACCCAAATGGATAAACAATTAAAAATATTTCAATCGTGATTATCGCAAAACTAATTAGTATTATTTCAAACAACTTGTCTCTTAAAAAATTTTTTAAGCTCATTCTTTATTCCTCCTGTTTATTTGATAATTAAAATATACCCTTGTCCTCTTTTGGTTTCAAGTAATTCCTTCAAATTTAGTTCTTCTAATTTATTTCTTAACCTTGTTATATTTACTGTTAATGTATTATCATCTATAAAAGTATCACTATCCCAAAGAAAATTCATAATTTCTTCTCTTGAAACAATTTTGTTTCTATTATCCACTAAGTATTTTATTATTTTAAGCTCATTTTTAGTTAGTTCAACCTCTTTTTCATCCTTAATTATCTTGCTATTAGATAAGTTTATAACAAAATCTTTTGCGTCAATTTTATCTTGTCCTTTATTTTCTATATCAGTTCTCCTAAGTATAGATGCAATTTTCGCAAGCAATATTTGTATATTAAATGGTTTTGTGATATAGTGATCTGCTCCATAGTTAATGCTTAAAAGTTCGTCAATTTCATTATCTCTACTGGTAATAATTATTATTGGTATATTAGAGACTTTTCTAATTTCCTTACAAATATATTCTCCATCAGTATTTGGTAAGTTTATATCTAAAAGCACTAAATCTGATTTTGCATCTAGTATATCTCGTATTGTATTATCAAATGTTTTTAGAGATTTTGCATAATATCCATTATGAGATAAAAATATTTCTAATTCTTCTCTTAATTTTTCATCATCTTCTACTATTAGTAACTTTTTCATGTTTCTTCCTCCAAGTTCATTATATCACAATTACATAAAAAATAACCTTACGATTTTGTAAGGTTATTTTTTATAATTTCTATCTTCTTCTCTTTATTTTTCTGTATATTATAATTCCTACTGGTGCTACAACAAGTGCAAGTGCAACTCCAAATAAAATATCTCCTACACCTGAATCCCCTGTTTGAGGTAATTTTCCATTGTATTCATCTTTATTTTGGTTTTTATTTTTGTCTTGGCTACTATTTCCTGAGGCATTTAGATTTCCTGAATTTTTATCGTCTACTACATTATTTTCTCCTTGAGTTGCTTCGTTTGTATCATTACTTGATGTTCCGTTTTGTCCTTGACCTGTTGCTCCGCTTCCTCCAGCGTTTCCAGTTTGTGAATTTCCTCCTGCATTTCCTCCTTGGCTTCCTGATCCATTTTGTGAATTATTTCCTGTGCTTCCGCCTTGGTTTCCGTTTTGTCCTTGCTCATTATCTCCTGTGCCTTCGCCTGGATTTTCACTTGGGTCTTGCTCACCTTTATTTTCATTATCATTACTATCATCATCATCTTGCTTATCGCTTATCCAATCAACCTTTGCTACTGCTATTCCTTCATTTCCTGCTTTATCTATAAACTCAAATTCAAAGATTCCATTTTTATTAAATGTATATTCTCTATTCATATTATTGTTAGTGATAGTTATGTCTTCGCTCTCATTTTCCAAAGTTGCAATAACTGGTCCATTTGTAGTTGTAGTTTTGCTATATTTGATTTCAGCAGTTGGAACTTCTTTGTCTATCCAATGTACATCTGCTGTATGTTCTTTTACATCATCATTATCTTCATCTTTTACAGATTTATATTTGAATGTAAAAGTATCATTTGTATTAAATACGCGTGCGTTTCCGTTATTATTAATAACTTCAACTTTTGGTCTTGTTCCATCTGCATCTATTTTATATGGGTTAATCGTCGCAGTAACATTTTTATTTGTTGTCCTAGCAATATCATAAGAAATATCACTTGCTATAATGCTGTTATCTTCAAGGTAATCTGCTTTAATGCTCTTATATGCATAATTACTTGCTTTATCTAGAAGCTTAATTTCATAACTTCCACTTTCTTCAAAAGTAAATTCTAATGGATTTGTTTTTACTCTTTCTAGTGCTCTAAAGATTTCTTTATCTTCTTCTGAAATTTTAACTTCTTCTCCATTTACATCTACAAATTCTTCAATCTCTGTTTTTCCGTCTTCTGCGAGTGTTATTATATAATATGCAACATCTGGACATTTACCTGTTGTATTTGTATATGTTGTTTTTGTTACAATTCTTTGTTTAGTTACTTCGTTTGCTTCATTTTTTTGTTCTACTTCTTTTAATTCTTCTACTTTATATACATTACCATTTTCATCTAAATATGAATTTTTATATGGTTTGTTATTTACATCTACTTCGATATAGTTTATTTTTTTATCATTACTATCAAGTAAATATACATCTTCGCTTATACTTTCTAGTAATATAGATAATTTTTTCTCTGCATCTAGTTTATATTCTACATCTGCTGTTGGAGTTTTTTCATCTATCCAGTTAACAATTGCTGTTTCTTCTCCTTTGTGTCCTGCTTTATCTACAAATGTAAATTTAAACTCACCATTTTTAGTAAATACATATGTATCATTACCATTATTATTAGTTATTGTAATTTCTGTACTTGGGTTAACAAGTCTTGCAATAACATAATCGCTTGTAGGTTCAGTTGTACTATAATGTATTCCTGCAGTAGGTGTTGTCTTATCTACTTTTGTTTCATCTTCATATAGATTTATCATAGCAAGAGAAGTAAATAAGTCATAGCTTCTCATGCTTAATTTTACATATTGACCTAATAGTGCCTCGTTAAATTGTATAGTTTGCATATCTGAATAGTCACTTCTAGTTAAGCCTTCTATTTTTCCAGCTTCCTTCCAGTTTTCTCCATCCTCGCTTACATAAACTGTCATTGATTTAATTCCATCTCTATCATCAGGTCTATATTTCTTTTGGATAAAGTCTATTGCAGATATATATCTTTTTCTATTTAATTTTATAACAATCTCTGGTTGATCTTTTTCTTCAAGTTTTTGAAGGTCATACTTGAAGTTTGTATGCCAAAGTGTATTTTTATTTCCATCTATTATATTCTTAGCATAGAATGGTCTTGCTGCATCTTCTGACTCTGTATTTACTGAAACTATTTCCATGTCTGAAATTCTTATATATTTTTTAGTTTCATCATTTTCATCTTCTAGGAATACATATACTTCTGATTCTTCACTTGCAAGTTTAGTTCCTGTTGCTTCTTTTCTAATTTGTACAAGTTTATTTCCTGTTAAATCTGGTGATTCAACAGCATAAGAAGTCCATTTTCCAAATGCTCCATTATTTGGATCTACATATCTCCAAGATGTATTCAAATCTACTCCAAATAAGCTGTTTTCTAAGTCGTTATGATATATATTATCTGGAAGTTTTTGTTCTTCTATGTCTATTGTAAATATGTTTTCTTCACTGCGTGCTCTACCAACTATATTTATACAAATATCATTTGCTGATGTGATTTTTGCAATTTCGCTTGCTGAAAGCTCATGTTTATGTTCTTCATCTGCTGAGAAATTAACTGTAGTCCAAGTTTTCTTTCCGTCTAAGCTATATTCCCAACGAACTCCAACACCATCATATTTGCTGGCTAGAACTATTTTGTTTGCATCTTTTCCATCAAATGAGAATGTTGCAAGAGATGTATCCATATTACCTAATAGGAAATTTGCAACTGTTCTTGTTATTGATGGTTGCATTACTTCAGTATTATCATTTGTATAATTCTTTCCTTCATTTAAAAGTCTTGTTTCTAATAATGTAAAGTTGAATGAATAATATACATCTGTAAGTTCAGTGCCAATTTGGTCTAATAAGTTTTTCATAGGAAGTGGATAAGACTTTAAGCTTTCTCCAAGATCTTTTGCAAGATTAAAGAAATCTTCCTGTGTTTTATTTCCTTTTTGTTTATATACATTAATTAAGCCCCACCAAGCATCGATATTTATGTCTTGAATTTCTAATGCTTTTTTGTATATTTTTTCTTGTTTATCTAAATCATCTTTATATAGGTCTGCTGTCATTATTAATTTTTCTGTTTTTTCGTAATTTGCTTCATCATTTATAGCAGCTTGTGATAACATCATGTAAGTTCCAGCCCAACCATTAACATAGCTATCATTACCCCAACCAAGAGGCATTCTTGT
>CANQLP010000013.1 GCA_947624725.1 uncultured Clostridia bacterium | reverse complement strand
TGCTGTATTTAATGGAAAAATAAGATAAAATTATATGCTAAGCTAACATGATGCTATAAATAGTCTCGTGTTAGCTTAACAAACTAAATAAAATATGTGATACATTGTAGCATATAAAAACATTGGGGTATAGCCAAGCGGTAAGGCATCGGACTCTGACTCCGACATTTCCTGTGTTCGAATCACAGTACCCCAACCAAGCAGTGATAATACGAACAATATATATTACTTTATACGGAGGTTTTGCTGTAAATATAAAATGGTAGTATTATAAAAAAGAAATTTAGTAGAAATATTAAGTTTCTTTTTTTATGCAAATAAAAAAGAAAAACGGAAATATTACAATTATATTACAATTATATTAAGTTTTGTTAAGATATATACAATATTTTGTATTTTATGCTAAGATTATATAGAAAACAAAAAATAATTACATAAGAAATTAAAAAATATACAAAGGGGAAAATGTTATGAAAAAAATTTTAAAAAATTTGTTATTGATTTTATTATTTAGTTTGGCAATTTTATTTTTTAATCAATCATTGGTAAAAGCAGCAGAACCTGCTTATACGGTATCTATCAATGGAGAAACATTAACTGATGAATACAAATATTTAGTTAATGGTGTAAAGGCAAAAAATGGAACATTAGGTAGTGATGGGTGTACAGCCCAATTTGATAGCGATAGGGGGATCCTTACACTTAACGGATATACAGGTGGCGGAATTTTAAGTGGGGATGGAGAAGACTTAACGATAAAGCTTATTGGTAATAATACAATTACTTGCAATGAGACTTATCAAGTTTATGGAATTAATTATAATAAAGATGGTACATTGAAAATTACATCTGATTCTGAAGCAACTCTTACAATAAATGTAAAATGTAGTGGTGATAGTATTGCAATAGGTATTAGGGCAGATGAATATTATAGCAACGCTAACATTATTATAAGTGGAAAAGCTAATATATTTGTTAATGCAATTTCTTTTAAAAATGTAGCTAGTGGAATTCAGTCCAACTCACCAGTTAGTATTATTGAAAAGGCTTCTTTCAATGCAACGATAGAATGTCACAAAAACTCTAGAAGTTCTAACCATGTAATGCAAAGTGGTTTTGATATAACTAAACCACTTACAATAAATACAACTGGTGACATTAATTTGGATGTAAGTAACAAACCAGGCAGTTCTAATTGGAGTTCTTATATTTATGGAATTTATAGCACAAGTACAATGCTATTGCAAAATGTTGGAACTATGACAATAAAATATCCATATTATCCATCTGATGCAACTAATAATGTGGTAGGTGCTTGGAATGCGTCATGGATGATTCCAAAAAATTTTGCGGTAAATGAAGGGATTGTTGACGGCAGTAATACAAAAGAAATTCATTCAGGAAGTGGCATAGTTCATACGCTAACTCTTGAATCAGCAAAAAATATGTTTGGAAAATCAACAGGACAATATTTTAATGGAGATACTATAGATATATGGGCAATTTCAGATGTAAGCGGTTTGAATTTCAAAAATTGGTCATGTTCAGCAGGTTTAGTAAAAAATAGTTTAGAAGAAAATACAACTTATACTATGCCAAATTCTAATGCTACCGTTACGGCAAATTACAGTCCATTTGTTTCTCAACCGAAATTCACAAAGATTAATGGCTCAAGTGGAAGCATAGATTATACTCTCAATGAAGGATTTACTGAAAGTGGACAAAGATTAGTTAAATCTGGTGAAAGTGCTGAAGATGCCTTTTCTAGTTATCACAATATATTGAGTATACCTTATAAAATTGATAAGGGAACAGAAAATCATCAAGTACCTGCAGGAAAATACAAAATAGCTGTAAAACATGAAAGTAAATGGTATTATAGTGATATATTCACTGTTAATTATGATGAACAAGTCCCTGATGACAACACAGAAAATAATACAAATAATAATACAGAAAGTAATACAGAAAGTAACACAGAAAGTAACACAGAAAATAATATAGGAAATAATATAGGAAATAATACAGGGAATAATACAGGGAATAATGTAGGGAACAATACAGGAAACAAAGTAGAAAATAATACAGGAAATAATACTAAACTACCACAAACAGGAGAAGGAAATAATCCATTTGTTAGTTGGCTATCAACAGCAGTTATTCTTGGAATTTTGTGGTTAGGCTCTATGTTATTTATTGAATATGAAAAGAAAAAAATGGCAAAAAAATAAATCCATCATTAAAAGGAGCAAACATAATGAGTGGAGAGAAAAAAATAATATATTTTCTAGTTGCAGTAATTATTCTCTTATCAATAATTTTGCTTATAAAAATTAAAGAAAAGCCACAATATAATCCTAAGATATATTCAGAAATATATGATGAATATGAAGATATTTTTGGAAAAGAAAACGATGAGTACAAAATTGATGAAATTATTACACAAAATATACTTAAAAATAATTCTATTACAAAAGATAATAACACTTACACAAGAGCTGTAGAAACAACAACGAATAACAGAGGACAAGGCAATGTAATTGGAAAAATAATTATACCAAAAATAGAAATAAGATATCCTATTATAAAAGAAACAACCGAAGAATATCTAAAGATTGCACCAACAAAATATTGTGGACCAAATGTGAATGAAATTCGGAAATTTAGTTATAGTAGGGCATAATTATAAAAATGGACAATTTTTTGGAAATTTAAAAAAATTAGAAGATGGAGATAATATATTCCTTATATCAACTAAAGGAAATGCACAAATGTATAAAGTATATGATAAGTACATAGTAAATGCAACTGATATGAGATGTACAAGCCAAGAAACAAATGGTAAAATTGAATTAACATTAATTACTTGTGATAATGATAATACAAAGAGATTAGTAGTAAAATGTAGAATAATGGATTAATGATTGTTTAATAATATATATAATTGAAGAATAAAAAAAACTGTGGTTTGTTCATATAAGGAACTCCCAGCCCAGCCAAAAAAACACCATACAAAACATTGAAATATCAATGCTTTGTATGGTTTATTTTTATAATCACATCTTAAACATTTCTATTTATATTTCCATTTGTATAGTCAGACCCCTCAAAGCGTTTTCCACTCTTTACAGTTCTAATAATTTCATTAATCATATCAATATCTTCATCTAAAATATCAATTCTAGCATAATCTATTTGCAAATCTTTGTACTCAATAGAAAGAATCTTTGAGTTGTAAATATTAGTAATTGTTTGTAAATTATTTGGAACAATTTGAAATAGAAAGCCCATTCTATCTTGTAAGTAATAGTTTTTATTATCCATACATTTACTATCACATGTAGGATAACAATTATTTGAACAACCTAAAAAGCAATATTTTGTCATCATAACTTTAGCCTTACCATATACAATAAGTTCCTTATTTATTCCAGATTTAATATTCTGTATATCTGTTTTATTCAATTCAGGAGACAAAGTTACAGTGCTTATTTTACCTTGTGCAAGTTCATTTATAGTATAATCATTAAAGACATTTAAACTATAATTTGCAATAAAATCAAAGTCTTTATGTATTTTTTTATTTCGGATAATATCTAATTCTCCAATATTAGATAAAACAAATCCAGCAATGTTATATTCTTCAATAATAGAGTCTATTAAGTTGTCAAATAAATTGCGATAATTTAAGTTTATGATAGTAGGAAGATATATATACATTGCAAATCTAGAATTTATTTTATGTAATATTTCTTTATTTTTATTATCATAAAAGACATGTAAAGGTATATATATTCTATCAACATGCTCCATTTTAGTATAATCATAATCTAAATTTATATTATTAAGCAGTAAAGATATTTTTGTATCTGAAGAAGTCCTATTCTTAAATACTTTTGGTTTTACATTTACTGCAACCCTAGTATATTTTCTTACAACTAAATCTTGGATAGATTGAATAGCATTTCTTCTAAGCTCATTAAGTTCACTAATTTTAGGTATATATAGGTTATCATCTAAATCTACATCAATCTTTGAAAAGACATATGGTGTGTCATTAGTTTTAGAAAATTGAGTAATTATCCTTTCCTTTGTTATTGGTTGAGTTTTAGCATTTTCTGGTATGATATTAGACTTAATATTGATACTAATATCTTCGTACATTTCATATTCCTTTTCTGGAACAATAGATACAGAGATAGGAGAGTTTTTCTTAATAGATATTTTTGCATTAAGTTTAATTTTTTTGAACTCTTTCCCAGAAAAAGTAAGTCTTACATCATCAAAAAGCCTTTTATTTGCAATCTTATAAATTTTATCTCCAGGTTTAATATTTCCCTTCATTCTGCCTATTGTAATTAATTCATTATCACATGCGAATGGAATATTTTTTCCTTGAAACATGAGCTCAGAAATAGTATATTTTGTAGGCTCATTTTCAAAAGTTATAGAATCACCGATTGCAATAGCGTCATTTAAGTTTAAGGTAATATGACTATTTTGCTCGTTATAATTTGAAACATTACCAATATAAATTCCCATATTGTTAGGTTTTTCTTTAAAAATCAAATCTTTGTTAGGCAAAACATCAAGATGTCCTTTTGAAAATCCACCTCTATTATAAACTTGACGAAGGTCAGCTAAATCTTTTTCATCTATTACAAATTCTTCGCCAGAAAAATATAAATCTATGTATTTTCTATAAATTCTTGTAACAATGCCAACATATTCAGGAGATTTTAGTCTTCCTTCAATTTTAAAAGAACGGACACCTGCTTCAATTAAGCTAGGTATAAATTCCAATCCACATAAATCTCTAGGACTTAAAAGATATCCTTTATCAATTGCCTTTCCATTTTGAAGAAGAGTATAGGGAAGTCTACAAGCCTGTGCACATTTTCCGTCTATTTGCAGAACGACCACCAATCATACTAGACATTAAGCATTGTCCAGAATAACATATACAAAGTGCACCGTGAATAAATGTCTCTATTTCAATTTTTGAGTTCCTACATATATATTCGATTTCTTGAAGAGACATTTCTCTTGCAAGAACGATTCTTTTAAATCCAAGGCGTTCTAAAGCTCTAACATCATTTAGGTTATTTACAGTCATTTGCGTGCTTGCATGAATAGGAAGCTTTGGAAATTTTTTTATTAAAGTAGCCCCAAGTCCTATATCTTGTACGATAATTGCATCTACACCGTACTCATAAGCCTTTTCTGCAATAGATATTGCATCTTGAAATTCATCATTTTTAATGAGAGTATTAAGAGCTAAATGTATTTGGACATTACGAATATGTGCATAGTCTATGGCCTTTTTTAGTTCATCAAATGTAAAATTAGTTGCCGAAGACCTTGCACTAAAAGAAGAGAAACCTAAATATACTGCGTCTGCACCATTTTGTACAGCTGCTTTTAAACATTCAAAATCACCTGCTGGAGATAAAAGTTCTATTTTTTGTTCCAATATATATTACGACCTCACTTTTTTAATAATTTTCATTAATATTGTATCACAAATCATGAAAAAATCATAGTATAAGGTAGAAACTTTTAAAGAATATAAAAAAATTATATGTGAAAGGTAGGTAAAATTTATGCCAGAAGAACAAAGAAATTACAATGACCAAAGAAATTATGGAGGCTGTGGATGTGGTGGAAATAATGGCTGTGGAGGAAACAACGGATGCTGCGGAGGTCTTTTTGGAGGAAATAGTGAGATATTATTTTTCTTAATAATTTTCCTATTGCTATTTACAAATTTCGGCTGTGGTTGTGGAAACAACTAATCTTATACTTAAAAAGAGGAGCCCTAAGATAAATTAGGACACCTCTTTAAATATTTATTATAGAAATTCTTTTAATCTTGTAACACTATTTTCTTGAAGTGCTACAAATTCGTCTAAAGTGTTTTTAATATTTTTATCGACATTTGGATTATGATTTAGAATTTTACGACCTTCTATTATTCCCATAACAGTTCCTTGTATTAACATTTCAGAAAGTTTAGAGTTACTTTTATCATTTACAGTATTCATTTGAACACCCATCCATGTCATAATGTCATTTTTTACATGTGAAGTTGATGGAACTTCGCCATATGTGTTATAAAGGTCAGTAACTTTGTTTAGAATATCTTCATATTGATTATACTGTGTACTTAATTCTTTTCTAAATGTGTCATCTTGCACTTTTTCGGATACAAAAGAAATTGCTGTTATTCCCATTTGTGCACCAGTATGAAGTTCTTTTAGAACTTTTAAATTTTCATTGTTTTCCATAAATACCTCCATTCGAGCTATATTAAAGCCCCTTTATTTGGTAATATAACCAAATATTAAAATAATATGTGTGTTTTGTTGATTTTACTTGACATTTGTTTTAAGTATTGGTAAAATTGTAGCATAGAAGATGAAATTCAAACAAATGAGGAGCAGAAGATGAAAATATATACAAACGCTGAAACCCTTGCAGCTGTATATATATATATATATATATACACACACAGGTAGTTTAGGGGATAATTTAATATACGAAAAAAGAGCAGCACATTAATTTTTTGATGTGCTTTTTTGGCGTGGAAAAAAGACCTTAATGTTAAAAAAAATATAAATAAAAATTAAAGGAGGAAAAAAGAAAAATGAAAAACAAACTAAAAAGACAAGGACGGAATTACACTAGTTGCTTTAATTATAACGGTAATAATTCTTATAATCTTAGCTGCAATTTCGATTACAGCATTAACAAATGGAAATTTTATTGGTTTAGCAACGCGTGCATCGCAAAATTATGCACAGGCACAGGAGTATGAAGGTAAGATAATGGAGAATTATGTAAAAAGACTAGAAGAGGTACGCAGAAATATAAAAATTGGAGGATATTTTGAGAAAGCAGGAACATTAGATGGAGGAGAAAAAGGAAGCTATAACCCAACAATACCAGCAGGATTTAAACCAGTAGATACAGAAGATAGCAAATGGGGAGATGGAACAAAAGCACCAGCAAAAGAAGATGTAGAGAAGGGTTTAGTAATAGAAGATGAAAAAGGTAACCAATTTGTATGGGTACCATGTAGTACGAATGGGCAAGACCCAAATACAAAAGAACCTGTAACAAAATATGAAAATCATAACTATACAGGAGGGGAGACAAGCGATGCAGGAACAGTTAAAACAGATAGTGCTGGATGGAAAACATATTATTATAGAAATTATAGTGATTGGACAGACCCAGCAGCAGAAAGTTATGGAAATGACAGCGTAAATACATATGGAGGATTTTATGTAGCAAGATATGAGGCAGGAATACCAGAAACAGCAAGTTTTTATAATGAAGCAGTAAAAACATCGTATAAACCACAATATAATAAAAACGCATTTACCTCAGATACAGATGGAAGTATAAGAAATACAGGAGAAATAGCCCCAGTAAGCAAGAAGAATACACCAAGTTGGAACTGGATATCACAAACAAATGCAGATGCTGCATCAAAATTAATGGTACCAGAAAAGAGCCATTTAATAGATGGGGCAGCATGGGATACGATAGTAGAGTGGATAAATGATAAACCAAAAACAATAGAAGATAGTAAAGAAGTAGGAAATTATTATTCTAGTACAGGGAAAATACCAGCTGGTACAATGTACATAAAACACACATATGATGGAGGATGGATAACAGGAGATAAATATCAAAAAGCAGATACTGATATAAACCAACCAAAAGGAACTGGTACAAACTTTTATGAAGTATATACAGGTTCTCTCGAAAATACAAAATTAAAAAACATCTATGATATGGCAGGAAACATGTGGGAGTGGACAACTGAAACAGGTAAACATAATGTAGACGAAAGTTCTTTTGCTGTCCCTCGCGGTGGTGGCTTCTATAATGATGCTACTTCTAACCCGCTTTGCTACCGCAATGGCGGTAATACAGTAGCTACTACTGGCGTTACTATCGGATTTCGTGTCGTGCTTTACTTATAGTAGCATTTACTATAAATTATCAAAATGTCGAATTTTGTCGAATGATTTTTCTTGACATTGAATTAAAAACATGATATAGATAATGGCAAGCTTATATTTTAAGTAAGCTTGTTATTATTTTTTATTTAATATAGTGAATATCTTTTAAAATTCACTATTCAAAAAATTAATTCTTGGCATTTCGCCAAAAAATTCAAAAAAATTTACAATTTAACAATTATATCTTGATTAAACTAATAAGTTAAGATATAATAAAGGAAGGAGCAATGTATATAGCATGACAGAAAGAAAAAACGAAGAAGTAATGTTACTAACAAATGATTATGTATTTAAGAGAGTATTTGGACACAAAGGAAGTGAGAAAATAACAAAAGCATTAATTGGCGAAATAATAGGAAGGAAGATAAGGAGTATAAAACTGTCAGAGAGTCCAATATTAGAAAAAGATTTGAAGTTAGACAAAGTGGGAGTACTGGATGTAAAAGTAGTGCTTGATGATATGACGATAATAGATGTGGAGATGCAAGTGCGAAAAGAAAAAGGAATGGAACAAAGAAGAATGTTTTATATCTCAAAATTACTAGTGGACCAAATACAGGAGAGCGAACAATATGAACTTTTGAATAAAGTAATATACATAGAGATAGAAGACTATAAAGATAAAAAGTTCAAAAATAGAGGAACATATCATATAAAAGCAAAATATAGATATGATGACGATGAACATGAAGAATATTCAAACATAGTAGAGATACATGAGATAAATTTAAGAAAATTAGAGGAGATGCGAAAAAGAGGAGAGATAGATAAAGAAGATAAGCTAGCGATATGGGGAAAGCTAATAAAGAATCCAAAAAGAATGGAGGAGGAAGATATGGAAAAGGTAAAAGAGACAATAGATGTACAGGAGTTACTAAAGAGACTAGAGGGAGGAAGTAGAGAAAAGTGGCTTGCTGAACAGAGATTAAAATATATAAGAGATATGAAAGGAATAAGAGCAGAAGGATATGATGCAGGTTTAGCAAGAGGAGAAAGACGAGGAAGAAAAGCACGGCAGAGAAGAAGGAATAAAGGAACGGTATGGCAAAAGGAGAAACAAAGACTAAAAAAGCAGATATATTAAATATGTACAAAGAGGGAGCAGATATAGATTTTATTTCAAGAGTTGTAAAACTTCCCAAAGAAGAGATTAAGAAAATAATTAAAGATAATCAAAAAACATAAACCTCAATAATTTTATTGAAAAATATATTTATATAGCATATAATAAGGGAAAAGGGAAGAAGCCTTTTCCTTTATTTAATATTATTGGAGGAATATATGGGAGAAATTATTTGGACAAAGGAACAAGCTTTAGCGATTAATGAAAAAGGACAAAATATATTAGTCGCAGCAGCAGCAGGTTCAGGTAAAACTGCTGTACTTGTTGAAAGAATTATAAATAAAATTATATATGAAAAAATAGATATAGATAAAATATTAGTTGTTACATTCACAAAAGCTGCAGCTTCTGAAATGAAAGGAAAAATACTTGATGCAATATATGAAAAGGTAGAAGAAATGCCAAACGATATGCATCTTCAGAGACAAATTACACTTCTTTCAAAAGCAAATATATGTACTATAGATTCATTTTGCCTAGAAATTGTAAAGAACAACTATTTTGAAATAGATATTTCTCCTAATATAAGGATTGCAGATAATACAGAAATACAGATATTAAAACAAGAAGTTATAGAGGAATTGTTTGAAAACAAATATGAAGAAGAAGATAAAGACTTTATAAAAATTATAAATATGTATACAAGCTATAAGGGAGATGAAATCTTAAAAGATATAATTTTAAATATCTTTAATTTCTTACAAAGTATGCCTTTCCCTGAAAAATGGTTAGAAGAGAAACTTCAAATATTTAATGTAGAAGATGTAAGCTTTGAAAAAACACCTTGGGGAGAAATTTTATTTAACAGGGCAAAGGAAAACCTAAAGGATATAATTTTTAGACTCAAAGAGGGATTAGATAAAATAAAGTATGAGGATGACATAGAAAAGTTTACAGCTTTATTATCAGAAGATATAAGAAAAATGGAAACAATATATAAGGCAGATACATGGGATTCTATGTATGATAAATTAAAGACTATAGAACCTGATAAAATGCCACTAGATAAAAGAGTTCCAGATGAAATAAAGGAAAAGATAAAGGCGTTAAGAGCAAAGGTTAGAAAAGATAAAGCAAATATAAGAGAAAAAATTTTAATGTATTCTTCAGAAGATGCAATACAAGAGACAAAACAAATGTATGATATATTATTAAAAATAAAAAATCTTGTATTAGAATTTTCAAAAGCTTTTTCAAAAGAAAAACAAAATAAGAATATAATGGACTTTAGTGATATAGAACATTTTGCATTGAATATACTTACAAAGGAAAATGCAGATGGGGAAAACTATGTTTCTTTAAAGTATAAAGAGAAGTATGAAGAAATTTTAATAGATGAGTATCAAGATAGCAATTTAGTTCAAGAGAGTATATTAACAAAAGTTTCAAAAGGCAATAATATATTTATGGTAGGAGATGTAAAACAGAGCATATATAAATTTAGACAAGCAAGACCTGAACTATTTTTAGAGAAATATGAAAGCTATAAAGAAAAAGAAAGCCTAGAAAAAGGAGATAATTTGAAGATTCAATTATTTAAGAATTTTAGAAGTAGAGAAAACATATTGAATCTTACAAATATAATTTTTAATAGCATAATGAGTAAAGCTTTAGGAGATATAGACTATACAGAAGATGAATATTTAAACCTTGGTGCAGACTATGTAAAAATAGATGAGGATTTAACTGCAGAATTACATATAATTGATTTAAAAGAAGAGGAAGAAAGCATATATAAGGAAGAAAAAGACGACGACGACGAGGAAGATGAAAGAATAGAAGATGAGATACTAGAAGCAAAGTTTGTTGCAAAGAAAATAAAAGATATGATAGATAGTGGATATGTCGTTTCAAATAAAGATAAAACCACGAGAAAGATTAAATATAGAGATATTGCAATTTTGCTTCGTTCTACAAAGAATTTAGCGCCTATTTATGAACAGGAAATTTCTAAACTAAATATTCCTGTATTTTGTGATACATCAAGTGGATATTTAGACTCAACAGAGATACAAGTTATAATGAGTCTGCTCCAAATAATAGACAATCCTTTAAACGATATAGCATTAGTTACAGTATTAAGGTCAATGATAGGTGGATTTAATGATAATGATTTAATAGAAATCAGAGTAGAAAATAGTAATAAAAGCTTTTATGAATCTATGTGTGATTATATATCAAAAGAAGAAGTGGATAATAGCTTAAAAGAAAAGATAGAAAAATTCTTAAAATTAATAAATGAATTTAAAGCGTGTGAAGAATATATGCCACTTAATGAATTTATATGGAAGATATATTTGGATACTGGATATTATAACTATGTTAGTTTAATGCCAAATGGAGTGCTTAGGGCTTCAAATTTAAAGCTTTTATTTGAAAAAGCTAAGCAATATGAAAGGACAAGCTTTAAGGGACTATACAATTTTATAAACTTTATAGAAAAGCTAAAATTAAGTAGTAATGATATGTCAGGAGCAAAGCTAATTGGAGAAAATGAAAATGTTGTAAGATTAATGAGTATTCATAAGAGTAAAGGATTGGAATTTCCAGTTGTATTCTTGTGTGGCACTGCAAAACAGTTTAATATGCAAGATATAAATGTAAGTTCATTTCTTATGCATCAAGATTTAGGATTTGGCCCTAAATATATAAATTATGAAGAAGGAGAAAGTTATACAACACTTGCAAGAGAGTCGCTTAAAATAAAATCTAAAAATGAAATGCTTTCAGAAGAGATGAGAGTTTTATATGTTGCACTAACTAGAGCAAAAGAAAAATTAATAATTACTGGACTTTCAAAAGATTATAAAAAAAGTATGGATAAAAAAGAAGAAATATTAGAGTCATATTCATCAGAAGAAGGTAAGCAAATTGATCCTAATATAATTCAAAACTTTGTAACTTATCTTGATTGGCTAGAGCTTGTTTATTTAAAACAAAAGGATGAGTTAAAAGATATATTGGAGGTAAAAGAACATAAGAAAAAGGAATTATTAAAAATCTTTTCAAGTAGTAAAGAAGAAGAAATAAATAGTTTAGAAGCGGAACTTGAAAAAGTAAATGAAAAGGATTTGCAAGAATTAAAAGATAAAATTGATTGGGAATATGGACACATAGTACCAAAAGATATACTTACAAAAACATCAGTTACAAAAATAAAAAATATAGAAAAAGAGGAAGAAGAAAAGAAGATAAATTATAAAGTTCCAGCTTTTTTGGAAGAGAGCATGGAAATATCTGCTGCATCAAAGGGAAGTATAATGCACTTAATTTTACAAAAGTTAGATGAAAAGAAAGAGTATGATAAAGAAGAAATAAAGAAAGATATTGATTTACTTGTTTTAAGGAATATGATTACTGAAAAAGAAAAAGAGGTAGTCGATATTGATAAGATATATTCATTTACGAAAACGAGCATTTGGGATGAGATGAAAAAGGCAAAGTTTGTAGAGAAGGAGAAACCATTTTATCTAAGTAAAGCCGTAAAAGATGTTTATGGAGATGACATTGATGAAAATGTGTTGGTACAAGGGGTAATTGATCTTTATTATATAACGGAAAATGATGAGCTTGTTTTGGTGGACTATAAAACAGATAAGGTAAAAGAGGAAGCGGAGCTTATAGAAAGATATCAAAAACAATTGGAGCTATACAAAGAAGCATTAGAAAAATCTCTTGGAAAAAAAGTTGACAGGGTATGTATTTATTCACTAACTTTAGGAAAAGAGGTTTTGGTATAAAATAAAATTTTTTTAGATTTTCTTGTAACGAAATTAATAGAAATTGACACTATTTATATAGAAGGGTAAAATAATGGAAAATATAGAAGAAATTTACAAGAAATATGCTAATTTAATAAAAAATTACATCTTCTTCATTACAAGAGACAGAGATTTATCTGAAGAGGTTATGCAAGAAACTTTTGTAGTAGCCATTAATCAGATAAATAAATTCAGAGGAGATTGTGAAATTTATGTATGGCTTCGTTCGATTGCAAAAAAGATTTTATATAAAAGATTAAAAAAGAATAATCAAAATAAAGTTATATCAATTGACGAATATGAAATTGAAGACAAAAAACAAGTAGAAGATGAATACATACAAAGTAATAGTAAATTAAAATTATATAAAGCCCTTCAAAATTTAGATGCGAGTACTAGAGAAGTAATGTATTTGAGACTAACAGGAGAACTTAGTTTTAAAGAAATCGGAAATATATTGCATAAAAGTGAAAACTGGGCAAGGGTTACATTCTTTAGAGGAAAGCAGAAACTAAATAAGGAGGATATTATATGAAACAGATTGATTGTGATGTCATTCAAGATTTACTCCCAAGTTATGCAGATAAATTGTCAAGTGAAGCAACTAATAAATTAGTTGAAGAACATTTAAAAACTTGTAAAAAGTGTAGTATGGCATTAAAGAATATGAAAAAAGAAATTGATATAGATATTGATAAAAATCAGGAGCAAGAAATCGATTATTTAAGAAAATACAAAAGAAGAGATAGAATAAAAACGATTATTTTTGTTATTACATTGATTATAGACATTATATGGGGAACTTTCTTTATAATAGAACTTACTAATGAAAAAGTGAGATTATTTGTAGATGTAAATGATGTTAATGTTGAATATATGTTTAGAGCGAAAGATATAAAAGGAGAAGATTTTTTAGATGCTTATTTATATTCAGAAAAATTTAAGAGACATTATTTTTCAACTGAAAAATATGAAGTGGTAGATGATGAAGGAAATAAGGAAATACGACTTAAAGTTGAGGTAGAAGGATTATTTGGGTTTCAATTATATGGAAGACAAGTTGGTAGCGGTGCAAATGTAAGTTTTACATTAGATGATAGTGTTAAGAAAATTTCTATAGAGGATAAAAAGGGAAATTTAAAGGAAATATGGAATAAAGATATGGAAGTAATGTCAGCAGATGAATGGAAGCATTGGTATATTGATAGTTATGCACCACAGGAAGTAATAAAAAAATATGGATTGAGATATGATTTAGGAATTCAAAAGGGAAGTTGGTATAATGCTCTTTTCTGGAGACATTTATATGAGCCGGGTAAATAATTTACTATATAAAATAGTCATAGATATACATTATGTAACTCTATGGCTATTTTTAATTTTACCTTGTAAATTGCATTAAAATTTGATATACTATTATGCATGATAGTGGAGATTATTATAAGCAGTAATGCTAAAGATTTGAATAGAATATTTGATTATAATGTGCCAGAAAATATGAAGGATAGCGTACATATCGGAAGTAAGGTACTTGTCCCTTTTGGTACGATGAAAAGAGCACAAGAAGGCTTTGTTATCGGAATGAAGGAGAAATCTGATTACAAGGTAAAAGATATATTGAGTATTGAAAAGGGCTCTTTAGATGAGGAAAAAATCACTTTAAGTAAGCTTATGGCCAATAAGTATTTTTGCAATATTTCAGATTGTATTAAATTAATGCTTCCACCTCGGTACAACTTCTAAAAACATAGACAAGAGAGTAAAAGATAAATCTATGGATTTTGTATATCTTGCAAAAGAGATAGATGAAATTGAAGAAGATATAGAAAATAAAAAAATAAAATCAGAAAAACAAATTAGAACTTTAAAGTTTTTGATGGATAATGATGAAGTATTAAAAATAGAACTCATTAACTTTGCAGATACAACACCAGCAGTCATTAAAACATTAGAAAAGAATGGCTATGTGGAAATTGTTCAAAAAGAGGTTAGTAGAAATCCATTTAAGGGAAAAAATATTCCTAAAACAAAAAATTTAGAGCTAACTAAAGAACAGCAAAAAGCGTTAAATAAAATAGAAGGTGCAATTAACGATAAAGAATTTAAAGAATTTCTAATTCATGGAGTAACTGGCTCACGGAAAAACAGAAATCTATTTGCAGCTTATAGGTAAAGTTTTAGAAAAGGGAAAGAATGCAATAGTGCTTGTACCAGAAATTTCGCTTACACCTCAAATGGTAGATAGATTTATTGCAAGATTTGGAGAAGAAAAAATAGCCCTTCTTCATAGCAAATTATCTGTTGGAGAAAGATATGATGAATGGAAGAGAATAGAAAAGAAAGAGGCAAGAATTGTAATAGGTGCAAGATCTGCAATTTTTGCACCAGTTCAGGATTTAGGAATTATTATAATAGATGAGGAGCACGATAGTTCTTATAAATCAGATATGACACCAAAATACAATGCAAAAGAAATTGCATACTATCTCGCAAAACAAAATAATATACCATTGGTACTTCGGAAGTGCTACTCCTAGTATAGAGACATATTATAAAGTGCAAAAGGAAAATGGAGTTTTAACGCTAAAGGAAAGAGCAAATAGTGCAAAACTTCCAAAAGTTGAAGTAATAGATATGAAGAACGAACTTGCCATTCGGAAACAAGTCTATGTTAAGTTGCAGATTATATGAAATGATAGAAGAAAATATAAAAAATAAAAAACAAACCATTTTATTTTTGAATAGAAGAGGATATTCTACATTTATAATGTGCAGAGAATGTGGCTATACAGCAAAATGTAATAGATGCAATATAACACTTACATATCATATAAAACAAGATAAATTAAAATGTCATTATTGTGGATATGAAAAAAAGGGCTTAAAAAAATGTCCTGAATGTGGAAGCGATAATATTAGATATTTTGGCACAGGTACAGAAAAGCTAGAAGCAGAAATAAATAAAAAGTTCCCAAGTGCTAAAACGATAAGAATGGATATAGATACTGTAAGCAAAAAAAATTCTTATGATACAATATTAAATAAATTTAAAGATGAAAATATTGATATTTTGATTGGAACACAGATGGTTGTAAAAGGACATCATTTTCCAAATGTAACACTAGTTCGGAGTAATTGCAGCAGATAGTAGTATGTATATGGCAGACTTTAGAAGTTCTGAAAGAACTTTTGATATTTTGACTCAAGTTGCAGGAAGGGCAGGAAGAGAAGGAGATTCAGGACACGTAATTATACAAACTTATAATCCAGACAGTTTTCCAATTGAATGTGCAAAAGAGCAAGATTATGAGAAGTTTTATAATCAAGAAATAAAACTTAGAAATGTATTGAAATATCCACCATTTTGCGATATAATAAAACTCGAAGTTAGTGATTTTGACGAAAAAACGACGAGAAATATACTTCGTGCAATTTACGAAAATTTACTTAAACTTAATGATAAAAACATGCAAATATATCCACCTATGCCTTGCCCAATAAGCAAAGTTAATAATAGATATAGATGGAGAATCATTATCAAATGTATTTTAGGAAATAATATTATAAATAAAATTAATTTGAGCATAAATAACTTAAATGTAGCTAATAATACAAGGATTAGTGTAGATATTAATCCTAATAACATGAACTAAATAAAAAAAGATAAAGTTTTTACATTTGTGCAAGAAAGGGTGAAAATAAGATGGGGTTAAGGAATGTTAGAAAAGAAGGAGACGAAATTTTAAGAAAAAAATCTAAAGATGTTGAAGTAATAGATGATAAAATAAAAGAACTAATAAAAGATATGATTGATACAATGCACAAATATGACGGAGTTGGGCTTGCAGCAGTTCAGGTAGGAATTTTGAAAAAAATTATTGTAATAGATTTGTATGATGAAAAACCAATTCTTAAATTAATAAATCCAGTAATACTTAAAACAAAGGGAGAGCAAGAAGTAGAAGAAGGATGTTTAAGCTTTCCTAATAAATATGTAAAGGTAAAAAGACCAGAAGAAGTTACAATTGAAGCACTAAATGAAAATGGAAAAAAGATAAAAATAACAGGAACTGGACTTTTAGCACAGGCAATATGCCATGAAATGGATCACTTAAATGGAATTGTTTTGACAGATGTAATGATACCAGGCACAATGCAATATGTAGAAAATTAATTTTGTAAGGAAGGAAATTATATGCTAGATATATTATTTATGGGAACTCCTGATTTTGCAGAGGCTTCTCTTGAAAAATTATATAATTCAGGTATGAATATTGTAGGTGTTGTAACAAATCCTGATAGACAAAAAGACAGAGGAATGAAAATTTCTATGTCAGAAGTAAAAAAGTTTGCATTAGAGAAAAATTTAAAAGTATTTCAGCCTGAAAAAATAAGAGGAAATACAGAATTTTTAGAAACAATAAAGCAGCTAAATCCAAGCTTAATTTGTGTTGTTGCTTATGGAAAAATACTTCCAAAAGAGTTAATAGATATACCAAGGCTTGGTTGTATTAATCTTCATGCATCATTACTTCCAAAATATAGGGGAGCCGCACCTATTCAATGGGCTGTTTTAAATGGAGATAAGGTTACTCGGAAATTCTACAATGTATATGAACGAGAGAATGGATGAAGGAGATATAATATTTCAAGAAAGAACAGAAATTGGAGAATATGAAACAACAGGAGAACTTTGGGATAGATTAAAAATTTCTGGTGCAGATTTACTTTTAAAGACAGTAATTGAAATTGAAAAAGGAACTGCTCCAAGAACGCCACAAGGTAAATATTTTACACTTGCACCAATGCTTGATAAAAAACTAGCAAAAATAGATTTTTCACGAACAGCAAGTGAAATAAAAAATAAAGTATGTGGCTTAAATCCTATTATGGGAGCATATGGAATATATAAAGATAAAAAAATCAAGTTTTGGAAAGTTCAAATACTTGATGATGTAACAATTAATAAGCAAGGAAAGCCGGGAGAAATTATTTTAGCAAATGATAAAATAGGACTTTATGTAAAAACGGGAGATGGAAATTTAAAAGTGCTTGAAGTACAAGGAGAAAATTCGAAAAGGATGGATATTTGTGATTTCCTAAGAGGCAACAAATTAGAAGAGGGAGAATGTTTTGAATAAAACGAAAAATTAAAGATAAATTTAAAATATAATAAGAAATAGTAAGCTTAAAATACTAAGCTTGCTTTTTTTTATAGAATTTACATAAATTTACATAAAATGCTTGATAATTTACATAAAACATGATACAATAGTACTTGTGTTTACATAACCAAAGAATTTTAATATCTAAAGAATAAAATTAAAAAAATACGAAAGATTTTTAAATTTCTGAATAAGATATTAAGAGAGGTTTTGTAAATGAAATTAAAAATCAAAAGTTTTATATTCATAAGTTTAGTAATTGTAATGATTATTATTGCAGGAATTTTATATACTAAACCACAAAAAGTTTACTTATCTGGAAGATTAATCGGATTTGAATTAGATGAGAGTACATCAATTTTTAACGAAAAAAGCACTGCATTACCTACATCAACAATGAAAGTTGGGACTGTTACATTTATAAAAAAAGAAACTAATGAATTTGTTGCTCTTGGACATTCTACAATTGAGGATAATGCAGAAAGTTCAACGATAAATGGAAATTGTTATAATGTTGATTTTGAAGGAATAAAAAAACCAAGTACTGATGAAGCTGGCAATATAATTGCAGCTCTAAATAAACATGAACAAATAGGATATCTTTATAAAGATAGTAATTATGGAATTTTTGGAAGAATTAATGATATAGATGAAAAATATGATGAAGTAGATACTTGTCCTTGGTATAGCGTAAGAAAAGGAAAAGCAAGTATGTTAATGACTTTAGATGATGATAAGCTAAAAAGTTATGATATTGAAATTATAGGAATTGATTATTTACATGACAATAGAAATTTAAAAATTAAAATCATAGATAATGAGTTATTAGATAGAGCTGGTGGAGTTGTTCAAGGAATGAGTGGAACTCCAATCATGCAAAATCGGACGACTAGTCGGAGCAGTAAACTATGTAAATGTAGAAAATCCGAATATTGCATACGGGATTTTCATAGATAAACTTTTATAAAATTGGAAAAATTTGTATGAATAAATTAAAAAAGCAAGAGTATAATATAATATGTATAACTAAAATTAACCTGTAGAAAGGAATTCAAAAGTTATGAAAGTTATCGATACAATTGCTTTAATCTTAGTAATAATAGGTGCCGTAGTATGGGGATTGATAGGACTATTTAATTTTAATTTAGTTGATGCAATATTTGGTACAATGTCTGTTATTAGTAGAATAATATATACACTAGTTGGAATCTCTGGATTATGGTGCATAAAGTTATTATTTGATAATGATTAAAAAAATTAAAAAAAGGCTATTTCCTGTTTAGGTGGAAATAGCTTTTTTATTTATTTAAACATATTGCAAAAGCACTAAAAATATGATAGACTTATAGCATAATTTGCTAGAAAAGGGGAATTAGAAATGATAGATATAAAACTAATTAGAGAAAATCCAGAACTTGTAAAAGAGAATATCAAAAAGAAATTTCAGGATCATAAGTTAGTACTTGTAGACGAAGTAGTAGAGCTAGATAAGAAAAATAGAGAAATATTGCAAAAAGGCGATACTTTAAGAGCAAATCGTAATAAATTAAGCGAGCAAATAGGACGGACTTATGAGAGAAGGTAAAAAGGACGAAGCAGAAGGAATAAAGCAAGAAGTAAAAAAGATAAATGATGAACTATTAGAAATTGAAAAACAAGAAGAAGAATATAAGATAAAAATAAATGAAATAATGATGAAGATACCAAATATCATGCATGAATCTGTTCCAATAGGAAAAGACGATACGGAAAATGTAGAAGTTCAAAAATTTGGTGAGCCAAAAGTTCCAGACTATGAGATACCATATCATACAGATATAATGGAATCACTTGCAGGAATTGACTTAGATTCAGCAAGAGAAGTTGCAGGAAATGGATTTTATTATCTAACAGGAAATATTGCAAGGCTTCATTCTGCCCTTTTAAGCTATGCAAGAGATTTTATGATTAATAAAGGATTCACTTATTGTATTCCACCATTTATGATTAGATCAGATGTCGTAACAGGAGTTATGAGTTTTGAAGAAATGGATGCAATGATGTATAAAATAGAAGGGGAAGACCTTTATCTAATAGGTACGAGTGAGCATTCAATGATAGGAAAATTTAAAGGAAAAATATTAGATAGTACAAAACTTCCATATACAATGACATCTTATTCACCTTGCTTTAGAAAAGAAAAAGGTGCACATGGTATAGAAGAAAGAGGAGTATATAGAATACATCAATTTGAAAAACAAGAAATGATAGTTGTTTGTGAACCAGAAGATAGCTATAAATGGTATGATAAGATGTGGTCTTACACAGTAGAATTATTTAGAAGTTTAGATATTCCAGTTCGTACACTTGAATGCTGCTCTGGAGATTTAGCTGATTTAAAGGCAAAAAGCGTTGATGTAGAAGCATGGAGCCCTAGACAAAAGAAATATTTTGAAGTTGGAAGTTGTTCTAACTTAACAGATGCACAAAGCAGAAGACTTGGAATAAGAGTAAAAAAACCAGGAGATAAACAAACATATTTTGCACATACACTAAATAATACAGTTATTGCTCCTCCTCGTATGCTTATTGCATTTTTAGAAAATAACTATAACGAAGATGGTTCTGTAAATATACCAGAAGTAATTAGACCTTATATGGGTGGAATAGAAAAATTAACAAAATAAAGGAGAAATATATGATAGTAAAGAATCCAAGGTTTGAAGTTTCTGCAGTAAGTCCAAAACAATATCCAAAAGGAGGACTTCCAGAAATTGTACTTGCAGGAAAGTCTAATGTTCGGAAAATCATCTTTTGTAAATACTCTGATTAATAGAAAAGCTTTAGCAAGGACAAGTAGTGAACCTCGGGAAGACTAGGCAAATTAATTTTTATAATATAGACGATAAATTTTATTTTGTAGATTTACCTGGATATGGGTATAGCAAAATGTCTAAAACTGAACAAGAAAAAGTACGGAAAATTTATTGAAGAATATCTATTTTCAAGGGAAGAAATATGCCTTATTGTTCTTATTTTAGACATTAGGCATAAACCTACAGAAAATGATAAATTAATGTATGAATACATAAAAAATACAGGGAAGCCTTATTTAATACTTGCAAATAAAGCAGATAAGGTATCTATTACAAAAGTAGAGGAAAGTATGCAAGACATAATAAAAGAACTAAATTTAAAAAAAGAAGAAATAATACTTCCATTTTCGTCTGAAAGAAAAATCTATTCAGATAAAGTTTGGGAAAATATATTAATTGGAGTTGAGAAAAACCCATGAAACTTGGAGCAGATAATGAAACAATTGCGGAAAATAAAGTACTAATTTTATATTTGTTATCGGTAGTAAATAAACCGATAGACAATGATTCTTTATATAGACTTGTTTTATCTATTCAAGAAATGAATTATTTTTATTTTCAACAGTTTTTATTAGATTTAAAAAATAATAACTACATAGTTAGCTATGAAAAGCAAGAAATAGAAATGTATGAGATAACAGAAAATGGCAGAAGTACACTTGATTTGACACTTGATATATTACCTCGGAGTTATAAAGCTTAAAGTAGATAAGACAGTAAAAGGAGAGCTTCAAGATATAAAAAATGAAAGTGCAGTAAATGCAGAATTTATTCCATTAAGTGAGAATGAGTTTATAGTAAAATGTAAGATAATAGAGAATAATGCTAAGATTTTTGAGATAGAAACAATGGCAAGTTCTAGAGAACAAGCTGTAAGAATTGTGAAAAATTGGGAAGAAAACGCAAATAAGATTTATCCAGAAGTTATTGGAATGATAAATAAAGAAACAGAAGAAGAAGATGCAAAAAATCAAGAAAAAGATTTGGGGCAAATTACGATTGAGTAATTTTAGGTATTAAGTTAGAAAGGGTTGAAAATTATGCAGGATAAACAAGATTTTGTAAAAGAAATATCAAATATAGATGAAGATTTTGCTAAATGGTATACAGATATTGTAAGAAAAGCAGATTTAGCAGATTATACAGATACAAAGGGCTCTATTGCAATAAAGCCTTATGGATTTGCAATATGGGAAAATATAAAAAATTATGCTGATAAGCTTTTTAAGGAGACAGGTGTACAAAATGTATATTTCCCACTTCTTATACCTGAAAGTTTACTTCAAAAAGAAAAAGACCATGTAGAAGGCTTTGCTCCAGAAGTTGCATTTGTAACAGAAGGTGGAGGAGAAAAATTAGATGAAAGATTGTGCATAAGGCCTACATCTGAGACAATGTTTACAAATCTTTATGCAAAATGGTTAAAATCATGGAGAGATTTACCTTTTGTTTATAATCAATGGTGTAGTGTTTTAAGATGGGAAAAAGAAACAAGACCTTTCTTGCGTTCGCGTGAGTTTTTATGGCAAGAAGGACATACAATTCATGAAACTAAAGAAGAAGCAGTAGAGAGAACTCTTACTATGCTAAATATATATGCAAAAATTGTTGAAGAATTTCTTGCAATACCAGTTTTGAAAGGTAAAAAAACAGAAAAAGAAAAATTTGCAGGAGCTGAAGATACATATACAGTAGAAACTCTTACAAGAGACGGTAGAGCCCTTCAATCAGGAACATCACACTATTTTGGACAAAACTTTACCAAAGCTTTTGATGTAAAATTCCAAAATAAAGAAGGAAAAGAAGAAAATCCATATCAAACATCTTGGGGAATAAGTACAAGACTTATTGGTGCTGTTATTATGGCACATGGAGATGAAAGAGGATTGAAACTTCCTCCAAAACTTGCTCCTATACAAGTAAGAATTATACCTATTGCTATGCAAAAAGAAGGCGTTATAGAAAATATAGAGAAATTAAAAGATGTCTTAAAAGACGAATTTAGAGTAGATGTAGATAAAAGAGATAATATAACTCCAGGATTTAAGTTTAATGAATGTGAGTTAAAAGGAATTCCCCTAAGAATTGAAATGGGACCAAGAGATATTGAAAACGGAGAGTGTGTATTAGTTAGACGCGATACATTTGAAAAGAAAACTGTAAAATTAGAGAATGTAAAAGAAGAAGTAAGAAATCTTTTAGATGAAATTCAAAGTAACATGTATAATATGTGCAAGAAAAGACTTGAAGAGAAGACAAGTTATGCAAATGATTTAGATGAATTTGAAGAAAAGATAAATCAAAATCAAGGATACATTAAAGCAATGTGGTGTGGAAAAGAAGAATGTGAAGATAAGATAAAAGAGAGAACAGGTGCACATTCAAGATGTATACCATTTGAGGAAGAACATTTTTCTGATAAATGTGTTTGCTGTGGAGAAAAGGCAGATAAAATGGTAGTGTGGGGCAGGCAATATTAGAAAGGAGAATATACATATGACAATTATAGATGGAAAAGCTTTAGCAAAAAAAGTTAGAGAAGATTTAAAAGATGAAGTAGAAGATCTTAAAAATCATGGAATTATTCCAAAGTTTGCAGTTATTCTTGTAGGAAATGATAAGGCATCTCTTACATATGTGAAAAGCAAGAATAAAGCATGTATGGAGCTTGGGATAGAGTATGAAGAAAATCTCTTAAAAGAAGATACTACTATGGAAGAACTCTTAAGCCTTATTGATAGTTTGAATAAAAGAGATGATATATCTGGAATACTTTTGCAAAGTCCAATACCTGCTCATTTAGATATAAATGAAGCATTTAAAAGAATTGCACCAGAAAAAGATGTTGATGGTTTCAATCCCGTAAATGTTGGAAAACTTTGCTTAAATCAAGATACATTCGTATCATGTACACCACATGGGATAATGAAGATGTTCCAAAGCTATAATATACAAATAGAAGGAAAAAATGCAGTCGTAATTGGAAGAAGCAATATTGTTGGAAAACCAATGGCACTTAGCCTTTTAAATAAAAATGCAACAGTTACGATATGTCATTCTAAAACTAAAAATTTAAAGGAAATTACTCAAAATGCAGATATACTAATTGCAGCAATAGGTAAAAAACACTTTGTTACAGCTGATATGATAAAGGAGGGGGCAGTTGTAATTGATGTTGGAATTAATAGAACAGATGAAGGAATATTTGGGGATGTAGATTTTGAAAATGTAAAGGAAAAAACTTCGTTTATAACACCAGTTCCACGGAGGAGTAGGACCAATGACAGTTGCAATGCTTATGACAAACATTGTAAAAGCTGCAAAATATAAAGAAAAAAATAGTTAGATATATATTTTTGATTTGGAGAGATTTTATGTGAAAACACATAAAATCTCTTTTTTGATGAAAAAATTTATATAGACTAATGAAGGAGTGAAAATATGAAAATTATTAAAATTAATGATAAAGATTATCCAAAGAGACTGCTGAATATATATGATCCACCAAAAAAATTATATGTATTAGGAGATGAGAAAATATTAAATGATTTTTGTATAGGTATTGTAGGTACAAGAAATTCTACTTTATATGGAGAAAAAATTACAAAGTCTTTAGCATATGGACTTGCAAAGCAAGGCATTGCTATTATAAGTGGTATGGCAATAGGAATAGATGCATCAGCACATATTGGAGCAATGCTTGCAAATGGTAAGACAATTGCAGTTTTAGGTGGTGGATTTGATAATATTTATCCAAAAGAAAATATAGGACTTTTTAATAAAATTATAGATAGTGGAGGAGCAGTAGTAACAGAATATGCAGAGGAAGTTTTACCGATTGCTACTAATTTCCCAAAGAGAAATAGAATAATAAGTGGATTGAGCAATGGAATTGTTGTAACTGAGGCAGGAGAAAATAGTGGTAGCCTAATTACAGCAGATTTAGCCTTAAATGAAGGAAGAGATGTATTTGCAGTTCCTCGGAAATGTGTTTTCTAAAACTTCAAAAGGCACAAATAATTTAATAAAAAGTGGAGCAAAGCTTGTAGAAAATATATTTGATATTTTAGAAGAATATAAGTAATAATAAAAACGCATAGGCTTTGTATATTTAAGCTTATGCGTTTTGTGCTCAAATGCTGAACATTAAAATTTAAGCAAGACTGATTTCTAGTCCATTTTTGGGAGAAAGTCCATCCTTTTCTGCAGTTGGAAGTTCCACCATTGTCTCTTTTGGAAGAAAAATAATGGGACAAATTGAAGCATTAGGCTCATGAATTGAATCTTTATATAGAGTATATAGTTCATAAGTTCCATTAAAATAACCAACCCAAAATCCTACAGTTTTATCAATGCTAGTATTTCCACGCTTTGTCTCTGTTGCAAGCCATGCTGGTCTTTCAAACTTACGCAAGTCATTTGGCAATTTATAGTATAAATCTTTAGTAAGAGACCTTGCACAAGCGTGCATATGTGGATTTTCCCAGATTTTGGCTACTTCTTCCATTAATTCAATACCATTTTTAAAGCCTAATTCTCCTGCTAAAAAAAGTTTCTCATTAGATGGTTCGCCTATCAAGCAAGGCTTGCCTTCTAATTCAATAGGATGCCATTTACCTATTGAGGATGCCTTTATAGACTGCTTTTTATGCCATCCAGTCTTTTCGCGATCAAGTATGAGCGCTCTTTTATTCGTATGGTAGTTTATATAATATTTAGTAAATTCTTCGTCTTTCAAAGCATCTACTAACCGTACGATGTTTTTCATTTATTTTCCCTCACTTTCTTAATTTACATCAGTCATTACTTAAATTCTTATTATCCTAATTATAATAACTAGGATAAATTAAATGTCTATAAAATTATTATACATTAATATTGAGATAGTGTCAAATTACCTAAGAATTTAAACATATTATTTGCAAAGTTACATAAAATATGATATAATTAAAAAACAATGGTATAGTCCATTAAGCATAAAATCTTAGGAGGAGCGTATGAAGGCGAAACGGAGTACAGTTATTTTAGTTCTTTTTCTTGTGATGGGAGTAATATTATTTATTATTCTGCCGAGTTTTATAGGCACGAAAGCAAGCATGAAATTGTGGCAGCAAAAGAAAGAAGAAGCAAGTGAGAAGGCTCTGACAGCTGGGAATTTTAATCAAATAGAAGGAAGCGAATATTTGGTTTATAGTTCCGATACAAATGTTGTGTATTATATGTTTAAGGCGAAGGAGTCTGCACCAAAGGTAGGCTTTGGTTATTCGTACTTTGCACCGTACATCAGCGAAAATGGAAATTTTTGCAAGTATGTCGACGGACATATTGTAGAAATTAACGAATATTCCGAAGATTAAAGACACAGGAACTGGAGCATGAGTATAATCCAGTTCCTGTGTCTTATTTTATATTCTTTATACAATAAAAAAGAGAATTGTTAAAATTCTCTAAATTAGTGGTGGCTTGAAGTGGAATCGAACCACTGACACGAGGATTTTCAGTCCTCTGCTCTACCAACTGAGCTATCAAGCCATATGTTTAATAAAAAAATGGCGACCTGGAACGGGCTCGAACCGTCGACCTCTAGCGTGACAGGCTAGCGTTCTAACCAACTGA
>CANQLP010000012.1 GCA_947624725.1 uncultured Clostridia bacterium | reverse complement strand
AATCAATGTGCTTCTACTTTATTCCATTCTAAACAATCCCCTAAACTACCTGTGTGTGTGTGTGTGTGTGTGTGTGTGTACAGCTGCAAGGGTTTCAGCGTTTGTTATTATTATTCTTTTCATGGTTTTGGTTTTCCTTTTATATTCAAACAATAAACTTTTCTCGTTTCTTGTTTGAATTTTATTTATTTGAATTTATTTTTATTTTATTCAAACTTATTTTCATTATACCCATTACTTTTATTTTTGTCAATAACAATTTTTGACAAATTCTACAAAAAAATGAAATTTGTTTTTTTGTAACCATTTTTCTAAACAAAGAATAGTATATATCATAACGAATGAAGTAAAATTCAAAAGTTTAAGCGGAGGAGGTATTCAAAATGAACGGCTCTTGTTGTAATAATAGCGAAGTATTATGGTTTATCATTTTATTCCTATTACTTTTCTGCTCAGGTTGCGGTAACAGATGTGGCTGTAACTAATACTTAATACTTTCCAAAAGTAAATTTACTTAAAAAGGAGGGAAATATTATGCCAGAGAATAGATGTTGTGGTGGTGGCTGCGGATTTGGTGGCGATAACTGCTGGATTATAATATTATTCATATTAATAATTTGCTGCTGTGGTAATGGATTTGGTAACAACTGTGGTTGCTAAGACATAATTTAAAGCAAAAAATGAGGTCCAATTTAGGGCCTCGTTTTTTAAACTATTTTTACTCTTTCTTCTCCTATTACATCCTTAAACTGCTCTATTGTATCTCCTATCATGAATATGCCTCCACAAGCCTTTATTCCTTCTTCATCTACAATTTGAACTTTTATATTGTTTCTATCTCCTCTAAAGAAAAGTAACATTCCTCTTAAAGCCTCTTTTTTACTTTCATCAAGATTACGAATATCAAGCTCTAATTTATTTTCTTTCTTTTCAGTTAAATTTTCAATCGTTGTTGCAATAATTGATGGAGCTTCTTCTTCTCTTATACTTAACCTTCCTGTAATTAATACAATATTTTCTTCCATAAGTTTGTCTTGTGATTGCATATAACAATTTTCAAATACTATTATTTCAGATGTTCCATATAAGTCTTCACAAGTAACAAATAGCATTATTTTATTATTTTTTGTAAATTTCTTTTTTATAGATGTTATTATTCCTGCATATTTTACAATCTGCCCATCTTTATAATCTGGCTTTTCTTCTTCTGATATATCATCTTCTGCCATTTTCTGCATTTTACTGCTGTCTATATTAGTTCTTTTTAGTATTTCATCTTTTAATTTTGCAAGAGGATGACCTGATATATATATTCCTAGCATTTCTTTTTCCATTGATAAAAGTTCTTTATCTGTGTATTCCTCGCATTTTTTGAAAGTATATTTATGTTTTTCTGTTTCTTCTTTGTTTTCTCCTATGTCAAACATACTGACTTGCCCTGAATATGATTTTTTTGTTCCATCTTGAATTGTATCTATAATTTCTTCAAATGATTCTATAAGTGTTTTTCTATTTTCTTCAAATCCATCAAATGTTCCTGCTTTGATAAGACTTTCTATACATTTTTTGTTTACTCCATATTCTTGTACTCTTTCACAAAAATCAGTAAAGCTTTGGTATGGACCGTTTTTTTCTCTTTCTGCTACTATATTTTCTACAACCTGTACTCCTACATTTTTTATGCTTCCTAGTCCAAACCTAATTTTTCCTGTTTCATCTATTGTAAATTTACTACTACTTTTATTTATATCTGGTTTTAGTATCTCAATTCTTAAATCTTTGCATTCATCAATATACATTGGCACTTTATCTAAGTTGCCTAAAAAGCTATTAAGTGTTGCAGCCATTAATGCTTCTGGATAGTATGCTTTTAAATATGCTGTTCTATATGCTACAACTGCATAAGCTGCTGCATGGGATTTATTGAATGCGTATTTTGCAAATTCTGCCATCTCGTCAAATATCTTGTTTGCAGAAGCTTCATCGATTCCATTTCTAACACAACCTGGAACAATTATATTTCCATTTTCATCTACTTCTCCATGGATAAATATTTCTCTTTCCTTTGCCATTACATCTAACTTTTTCTTACCCATGGCACGACGAACTAGGTCTGCTCTTCCGAAGTGAGTATCCAGCTAAATCCCTAACTATTTGCATTACTTGCTCTTGATACACCATACAACCATAGGTTACATTAAGTATTGGTTCTAGTGCAGGATGAGTATATACTGCATGCTCTGGATTTAGCTTGTTTTGTATGTATCTTGGGATTTGATCCATTGGACCGGGGTCTATATAAAGAAACTCCAGCGATAATATCTTCTAGACTATCCGGTTTTAGTTCTTTCATGAATTTTGTAATTCCTGCACTTTCAAACTGGAATATTCCGACTGTTTTTCCTTCTTCCCAAAGTTTATATACTTTAGGGTCATTCATTTCCTTATCAAATTCTACATCTATTCCTTTGGATTCTTTTACAAGCTTTATTGCATCAGATATTACTGTAAGTGTACGAAGTCCTAGGAAATCCATTTTTAAAAGCCCTAATTCCTCTAGTGTCGTCATTATATACTGAGTTGATAAAGCACCGATCCTTTGCATATAATGGCACATATGTATCTACTGGCTCTTTTGTTATAACAATTCCACAGGCATGAGTTGAAGCCTGTCTTGGCATTCCCTCAAGAGCCATAGCAATATTTAAAATATTTCTTATTTTTTCATCTGTTTCATAAAGTTCTTTTAATTCTCTATTTTGTACCATTGCTTTACTTATTGTTATGTGTATTTCATTTGGAATCATTTTTGCAAGTTTATCTGTCTCTGCATATGGATAATCTAATACTCTTCCTACATCACGAATAACCATCCTTGCTGACATTGTTCCAAATGTAATAATCTGTGATACATGATCATGTCCATATTTTTCAGATACATAGTCTATTACTTTTTGTCTTTTTTCATAACAAAAGTCTACATCAAAATCTGGCATACTAATTCTTTCAGGATTTAAAAATCTTTCAAATAGTAGGTTATATTTTATTGGGTCTATATCTGTAATTTCTATTGCATAGGCAACAATTGATCCAGCACCTGAACCGCGCCCGAGGTCCTACTGGAATATCGTGTGATTTTGCATAATGAATGAAGTCCCAAACAATTAAGAAATAATCAACATATCCCATTCTTTTGATTACTGATATTTCAAATTCCATTCTATCTAGTATTTCTTTAGATGGATTTTCGCCATATCTCTTTTTTATTCCATCTTCGCATAGTTTTCTTAAATAATCATAGTGTGTTTTATATTCTTTTGGTACTTCATAATTTGGAAGTATTGTATGTCCAAATTCAAATTCTACATTGCATTTATCTGCAATTTTTACAGTATTTTCAATTGCTTCTGGAATATTTGAAAAATAGTCTGCCATTTCTTCAGGAGATTTAATATATAGTTCATCTGTATCAAATCTCATTCTATCTTCATCAGACATTCTTTTTCCTGTCTGTATGCATAAAAGTACTTCGTGATTATATGCATCCTGCTTTTTTAGATAATGTGCATCATTTGTTGCAACAAGTGGGATTGCAAGTTCTCTCCCTATTTCTATCAATTTTTGGTTTACGAAGGCTTGCTCTTTAATACCATTGTTTTGAAGTTCTAAATAGTAGTCCTCTCCGAATACTTTTTTAAACCATGATGCCCTATTTTTTGCCTTTTCCATATCTCCTTCAAGTATTGCTTGATTTACAGATCCAGCAAGGCACGCACTTAGTGCAATTAGCCCTTCATGGTATTTTTCTAGAACTTCTAGGTCAATACGAGGTTTATAGTAATAGCCATCTACAAATCCTATTGAAACAAGTTTGCTTAAGTTTTTATAACCTTGATTATCCTTTGCAAGTAATATTAAGTGGCTATATTCTTTATCTACTGCACCATCTTTATCAAATCTGCTTCTAGGTGCAACATATACTTCACAGCCGATTATTGGTTTTATTCCGTTTTTCTTGCATTCTTTATAAAAATCAATTACACCATACATGACACCATGGTCTGTAATTGCAATTGCATTCATTCCAAGTTCTTTTGCACGAACTGGCAGGTCTTTTATTCTATTTGCTCCATCTAGCAAGCTAAATTCACTATGAACATGTAAATGCACAAAATCTGGCATATACCTTGCACCTCCGTTTCTTATTTTTCTCTATTGTATAATATTTTTAGCTAAATCGCAATATAAAATCTGTTATTTTATATCAATAACAGATTTTTTTGTGTAATATAATACCGGAAGATTTTTCGATTTTCTTCCGGTATTTTTATATTCTTTTATTCTGCTTTATTTGTCATTTCTTCTAGTTTTAAAAGCATTTCCCATCTTTCGTCTACTTCTTTTTGGAATTCCTCTATCATCCATTCATTTCCTGGTTTGAATAGATGTTTAAATCTTCTTTGAGGTTTTAAAAATTCTTCTATTGGTAGTTTCTTTGCTGGTTTATAATTTACTGTATATTTTCCATGTTCTACCTCATATAAAGGCCAATAGCAAGTATCTACTGCAAGTTTATTTATTTTCATTAAGTCTTCTGTAGGATATCCCCATCCTCTTGGACATGGTGCAAGTACATTTAAAAATGCAGCACCTTCTGTATATATTGCTTTTTCAGATTTTTCATATAAATCTTTAAAATTTGCTGTGGCAATACTTTGTGCAACATATGGTATATGGTGGCTTGCCATAACTTCTGTTAGGTCTTTTCTTTCTTGCATCTTTCCTGGTATTTTTGTACCTGCAGGTGATGTAGTCGTATCTGCAAAGTGTGGGGTTGCAGAAGAACGCTGTATTCCTGTATTCATGTATGCACCGTTATCATAGCATACATATACCATATCATGTCCTCTTTCCATTGCGCCAGATAAGCTTTGAAGTCCTATATCATAAGTTCCTCCGTCTCCTCCGAAAGCAATGAATTTTGTATTTTTATTGCTATCTATTTTTCCTTGTCTTTTCATTGATTTATATGCAGCTTCAACTCCTGAAATTGTTGCCCCTGCGCATTCAAATGCTGTATGTATAAATGAATCTGACCAAGATGTGTATGGATAAATAAATGTAGATACTTCCATACATCCTGTTGCAGTACAAATTACTGCTTCATCTTCTGGTTTTAGTGCACGCAATACCATTCTTGCAACTGGTGGTGCTCCACATCCAGCACACATTCTGTGTCCTGCCTTAAATCTTGAAGGTTTTTCAGCTACGATTTCTTTTACATTATATGCCATAACTACATCTCCCTCCTTACACCGAAATATCTATATGGATTATCCACTTTTCCTGTTTTTGCAATTTCTTCTAAGTCCTTGTAAACTCCTTCTATGTCATAAGATGTTGTGTCTCTTCCACCTATTCCATAGATATAATTTACTGCCTTTACATTTACATTATTTACAAGCATTCCAGATGTTACATCAGTAAATAATGCTCCACCTGCACCATTTATTGAGTCTGCTTTATCTAATACTGCAACTGCTTTTGCATTTTTCAAAGCTTCTGCAATTTCTTCTGCAGGGAATGGTCTGAACATTCTTATTTTTAGAAGACCTGCTTTTACTCCTTTTTGTCTTAAATTATCTACAACATATTTTGTAGTTCCTGCTGTAGAGTTCATACAAACAACTACAAGTTCTGCATCTTCCATTTTGTATTCTTCAAAGAATGAATATTTTCTTCCTGTAAGTTTTTCAAATTCTTTTGAAACTTCAAGTACAACCTTCTTTGCATTTCTCATTGCATTTGCTTGTTGAAATTTATGTTCAAAAAGATAAGTTTGAACATCTAGTGGTCCCATTGCAATGCGTTCTTTTTCATTTAATAGAAAATGCTCTGGATGATATTCTCCTACAAATTCTTTTACTTTATCATCTTCTATAAGTTCTATATTTTCGATTGAGTGTGATGTTATAAATCCATCTTGGCAAACCATAAGTGGAAGCATTACATCTTTGTTTTCTGCAATTCTATGTGCCATTATTAAATTATCATATGCCTCTTGGTTATTTTCTGAAAATAGCATTATCCAACCGGCATCTCTTACTCCCATTGCATCTGAATGGTCATTATGAATATTAAGTGGTCCTGATACAGCTCTATTTACCAAGCTCATTACTATTGGAAGTCTCATACTTGATGCTATGTATATCATTTCCCACATAAGTGATAATCCATTTGCAGATGTTGCAGTCATTGCTCTTGCTCCTGCTGCTTCTGCACCTATACATGCACTCATTGCACTATGTTCACTTTCTACTGCAACAAATTCTGTATCAACTGCACCATTGCTTACAAATGTTGAAAAATATTGTGGTATCTCAGTAGATGGTGTTATTGGAAATGCTGCGACAACATCTGGGTTAATTTGTTTCATTGCAGTTGCTGCAGCTTCGTTTCCGACTTAAGCGTTCTCTGATTGACATATTTTTTCTCCTCCTTTTTAAATTTAACAATAATCACCAATCTGCGTCGTCAGACTGCGTTCAAACACTTCTCGGATGACCACAAGGTCTATCCCTCGTCGGTTTGCCTTGTCTTCCTAGCATCTTGATAATTCTTGTTAAATTTTTATTTTTCATTATTTTTTCCTAATCTTTCCCAAAACAAACAAGAATTAGTATATTGCAAGGAAGGTTAGGTAAATTATTTGAGATAGACCTAATGGTCATCGAAAATAATTTATCCGACGCCTGACGATGCAAGATGCTGATTATTGTTTGTTTTATTTCATCTCGATTGCTCCGAAGGGACAAACCTTCGCGCAAACTCCACATCCCTTACAATAATCATAATTAAAATCTTCTCTTTTTTGCTCTTTATTTACTGGTATTGCATCATCTGGGCAAACTGGAAAACATAGTCCACATTGTTTGCATTTTTCTTCTATGTAGATTGGTTTAACAGATCTCCAATCGCCTGTTTTGAATTTTAAAGAATTTCCTGCTTCATAGATATTACCACCTGGGGTCATTTCTTCTGCAGGAGTCGTTGGTGTTATTTCCATGTGTTTTTTCCCCCCCTTAATTTATTTTTTTGATTTCATTCAAAGCCATCTTAATTGCATTCATATTTCCTTCAATTACTTCTGGTTTTTTTGCAAATTTGTGCTTAAATGAACCTTCCATATCTTTTATAAAATCTTCATCAGTCATAATTTTACTTACTTTAACTATTGCTGCAAGCATTGGAGTATTAGGGAAATATTTACCTAATGTCTCTTCTGAGATTTTTCTAGCATCTACTATGTATACTTCTCCTTTATATCCTTTTAGTTTTGATTTAATTGTTTCACCGGTCTTGTGTTGTATTTATAACTATTGCTCCATTTTCTTTTAGTCCTGCAGTAACATCTACACTATCTAATAGTGTATCATCTACAACAACTACATAATCAGGCTCATAAATATTGCTATGTATTGTTATAGGTGTATCGCTTATTCTGTTATAAGCTGTAATTGGTGCTCCCATTCTTTCAGGTCCATATTCTGGAAATCCTTGAATATATTTTCCTGTATTAAATGCTGCATCTGCAAGTAATAATGATGCAGTTTTTGCACCTTGTCCTCCTCTACCATGCCATCTTATTTCAATCATGGTCTTTCCTCCTTTTCTTTAACAAATTAAATATTAAAATTATTATAATATTTTCAAAATTAATCATAGAATTTTAGTATTGTATGCAAATTCTTATCATCTTCGCTTTTTATACAAATTGTATGAGTATTATCTTTTTCAGAATAATATACTCTTACTGTTTCTCCGAAGTTTGACTTGTTTTTTATAATATATTTCTACATTTTGGAAATCTAAAGCTATTTCTTCTGGCATCGCATTATATGCTAAATCTACATATACGACATTATTTACATGACCATTTGAATCTATATCACTTCTTCTTACTTTATACTCATATGCAAGATTTGATTCACTATCTTCTTGCATTTTTGCTTTTACATCTTCTTCAAATGCAGATTTATTAACTAAGCCATAGCCTTCTTTCATATCTTCTGTTATCTTTGCTATGCCCATGTTTTCTATATTTATCAATACCCATTCAGTTGTTGCAAGTACAATTAAATTATTTTTTTCATCATATACCTCAAAATCACGCCATGATGATACTTTTTCAAATTTTCTAGGCCATGTTTTAACAGTTACTTCAGTATTCCAACTTGGTCTTTCTATAACTTTTATCTTCCAGTATAAAAGCATCCATGTGTAACCTGTTTTATCCATTGTATTTACGCTGTATCCGAACTGCTTCTGAATGACAACTTGCAGCTTCTTGCAAAATGTTTAATATGCCTTTATCTGATAATTCATTATCTTTATTTATATCTTGATATCTTATATGTGTTTTATATTCAAATAATCCCATTTTGTATACTCCTTAATTTCTCAATAAGTATATCACAAATAAATTAAAATTACTATTGTTTTGCAAAAAATATTCCTTTATTTTTGCTATTAATAAATGACAAAAAAAGAGCCCCTATTTAAGGGACTCTTTGAGAACTTGCTTACCTTACTGCAGTACGAAATATTCAATATTGTACTGCACTTTTTCAAGACTTCTTCTGTTATAGCTTCCGACTTTTTCTCCAGTCAAAAGATCTGTATGCGGCTCGTTGTGCACACTATAAATCTTATTCACAACATTTACTCTTCCGTGATTCATGTTATAGTTATAGTAAAGCTTAGTAATTATATCTTTGCTATAACCATTTAAAATTGCAAATTCCTCTGCACCTTTTAATGCTAAATTCGTGGCTACGCTAGCACCATTGATGTTAGGCATATCATAAGATTCGTATTTAGCGTAGCATAATTGGAACTTATGCTGCTTTAAGATTTGGCGTATAAGCTCGCCTTCTGCTTCACTTATGTGAGTTATTTCCCGGTACCATTGTTCTTTCGCTTTGTCATCATCTACTTGCAAAGCAGTCGTACATAAGGCACCGCCACCCACAATTATGATAATACCCAGAAATATCAGTCCAACAATTTGAAGCTCTCCCATTTGTTTTCCTCCTTAAAATAAATTATTTTTTAGGATACATACTTGCTATTTGCGTATAGCTACGATTTTTACAATTTATATTATACCAAATTTATATTTTTTTGTCAATATTATGTCAATCTATGAGAAAAAGCTAGAATTTTATCTTCCTCCCATTCCGTCCGGCCACCGTCCGTCCGACCGGCCTCCACCGCCAGAGAATCCTCCACCGAATCCTCCACCACTAGAATAGTTACTTGAAGCTCTTTGTGATAAGCTAGAACTATATGCTCTATTTATTCCAGATGCTATTGCTCTATCAAAGTTAATATTGTTTATCATGTAAAGATGCATGTATCCATGACTTATCATATAATTTTCATCTGCTATTTCAGGATATCTTATCTTAAGCTGGTCTAAAACTTTGTCTGCTATTCCAAATGCTGTCGCATATACTAAATATTTTTCCCATAATACAAGTTCTGGAACTTCTCTTTCATTTAGTAATGAGAAGTCTTCCATATATTTTTTAAGTGCTACCCATTTTTCTCTTTCGTTTGTACCTCTTTGTGTTAGCTGTCTTGTCTTTTTAGCAATTCTATTACATAAAAATGCAGATAGTAAGAATGGTATTACAAGAAATGCAGTAATAACAAATGCAAGTCCACAGAAACAAAAGAAACCAATCATAAGGTATGTTGTACTTTTTGATTCCCATTTACTTGCTTTTTTATCTGTTTCAGCATCATAATTTTGTTTTGCTATTTGTGATTTTTTAGCAATTGATTCTAAGTCATCTATTTTAGATAAAAATGCACTATAATTCTTTTTTGCATATTTTTCTATGTCTTTTACTTCAAACATATTGTCTTCATTAGTTTTAGCTGAATCTTTTACCTTAACTAATATATCATATACCTTTTTTTCATCGTTTTTAAGTTTTCCAATATTGAAGTTATCATTTATCTTTATATAAACCTTATCTTTTTCTCCTTTTTCAAAAGATATAGCATCCTTTAATGATAAACTTAAAATTGTTCCTGATACTACCTTTGAAACATTTTTCTTAAATCCATTTAACTTATCAAAATAATATAAATATGCTGCATCTCCGAGCTGATGCGTCTTCATCTGGAAAGTCTCTAAAATAATCAAACTTTTCTTCTGGCTCTACTGTTTTAAGATTAGATACTATTATAAAATATCTTATGATTAAAAATACTATAACTGCAATTTCAGCTATTATTCCTATAATAATCATTATAACAGCTGCTTTATCTCTTTGTCTTTCTATATTTGCTTGATTTGCCCATTTTTCTTCTTGAGATAAGATATTGTTAAACGCATTTCTAGATATAGTATTTAGATTTGAATTAAATATATTTTCTAATGTAACTATTCTGACTTCTACCATATTTCCTACTCTTAAATCTTCTAAGTCAAATGTTACTGTTTGTTCATCTTTGATATTAATATTTCCTTGAAGTGGTCCATGTGCCCAAACTCTTAAATTTTGCTTGTCTAGAACCTTACTTGGTAATTTTATTGTTCCCGTTACTTTATTTGCAGGGATACCATTTGTCGTTCCTATAAACTGCCAATAAAATTCACTGCAGTCATTATAATTTTTTACTGCATCCATTATTGTATATTTTATTTGGTATTTTTTTGTAGCACTTGAATTATCAAGCCCAACTCCCCAAGCAATTTCAAATTCATCTGAACTTGTTTCTAATGCGTAAAATCCACCGCTTCTGTACATGATATGCATAACTTCCTGTGTCAATAAAATCTATTTTTTCACCCAAATCTGATATTTCTGCTACACTTACATCTATAATTTCACCATATTTTGAGCTGTCTAGTTCAAATGTTTTAAATAGAGTATTTGTCTCACTTACTTTTATATTCCAATCTTCTGTAACCTCTGCTGTTCCATCTTCTTTTAATTGTACATCATAATTTACATCTAATAATTTTTGCGTTCCTGCAAATGATGTACTTTGAAATACAAACATAGCAAAAATAAAAGTTAAGCACATAGCTGTAAAATATAATATTTTTTTCTTCATATACTTAGGCCCCTTTTTATAATTTTATATTTTATTATTCTCCTTTTAATTTTTCTGCTCTATCTGCTGTAATAAGTGCATCTATCATTTCATCTAAATCTCCATTTAAGAAATTTTCCATTTGATAAATACTTAAGCCTATTCTATGGTCTGTTATTCTACCTTGTGGATAATTATATGTTCTTATTTTTTCACTTCTATCTCCTGAACCTACTTGTGATTTTCTTTCATTTGCAAGTTTTTCATCTTGTTTTGTTTTTTCCATTTCATAAAGTCTTGATTTTAATAATCTCATAGCATATTCTCTATTTTGTAATTGAGATCTTTCTGTTTGACATTCTGCCACAATTCCTGTTGGAACATGTATTAATCTAACTGCTGATGAAGTTTTATTTACATGTTGTCCTCCTGCACCTGATGCTCTATATACTTCCATTTTAATATCAGCAGGATTTATATCTATTTCTACATCTTCTACTACTGGAAGTATTGCAACTGTTGCAGCTGATGTATGAATCCTTCCACTACTTTCTGTATCTGGAACTCTTTGAACTCTATGTGCACCACTTTCAAATTTTAATCTACTATATACTCCCTTTCCATTTACCATGAATGTGATTTCTTTGTATCCACCAAGTTCTGTTTCGTTTTCATTTAAAATATCTATGCTCCAATGCTTCTTTTCTGCATACATAGAATACATTCTAAATAAGGTACCAGCAAATAGAGCTGCTTCTTCTCCACCAGCTCCTGCTCTTATTTCACATATTATATTTTTATCATCATCTGGATCTTTAGGAATTAAAAGAATTTTTAATTCTTCTTCTACTTTTGGAAGCTTTTCTCTTGCTTCCTCTATCTCTGCTTCTGCAAGCTCTTTAAGCTCTGGATCTTTTAAAAGTTCTTGATTTTCTTCTATTGTTTTTTCTAATTTTTTATATTCTCTATATTTTTCTACAATTGGTGCAATTTCTGCGTGTTCCTTCATAAGTTTTTGCCAAGAGCTAGTATTTGCAATTTCTTCTGGATCACTAATTTTTACTGTAAGCTCCTCATATCTTTTTTCAACATCCTCTAATCTTTGAATCATTACTTGTCCTCCATTATATTTTTTACCGTTCTTATTATATAATCTTTTATCCCCATTGTCAATTGAGATTTAAGCTTTTCTCTTACATTTCAACTTTGTTATAGTCTATTTTTAATTTATCTAATATTTCTATTTCTCTTTTTGTACAAGTTAAAATAATTATCTGCTTGTCTTTATATTTTGTATTTAAAAAGTTTAATATATTTTCTAATCTACTATTATCAAAGTATGCAAATGTTTCATCAAGGAATATTGGCATGTTCTCAGGTGTTAAATCATCAATACTAGATATTCTAAGTGAAATATATATTTGATCTATTGTACCAATGCTTAAAAAATTTGCATTTACATAGTTTCCGAGATGTGTTTTCTAGAAGAATCTCGTTTTCTTCATTTACTTTTACATTTTTATATTTTTCTCCTGTTATATTGCTTATGGTGCTTGATAAATCCTTTGTAAATTTAGGAGTTATGCTTTCCTTCATTTCTTTATATGCAATATCTAATGCATCTTTTGCTATAGATATTGCTTCATTATAATCCACAAGCTCTTTTAAATTCTCTCTTTGTGTTTCTAGTTCTTCTTCTATTTCTGCTAAATTTGATAATTCTTTTTCAATCCTATCTTTTTCTAATTCCTTTTTGTTTAAGTCTAGCTTTAAGTTATTTATATAATTTTGTTTATCATAAATTGAAGCATTTTGAATGTCTTTTATATCTATACTTGGATATTTTGCTTGCAATTGTATTTGATATGTATATTTTTCTTGTTCTATTTTTTCTTTTAATTCGTTTATTATGCTTTCTTTTGATGCTATTTCATTTTTCGCAAATTCTATTTTATTTTGTAATTCTTGCTTTGCTTTTCTTCTTTCTTCTTGCATATGTCTATATTTTTTATTTTCCTGCGTATTTTTCATTATTGCAAATATAAGTGAAACAATAAGTCCTACAATTCCTATAATACTTAGCAAAGGTTTTACAAAAAACAAGCCTATAGAGACTACAATAAATAAGATTGGTATTAAATATAATTTTTTATAATTCTTTTTTTCTTCATGATTTTGTTTTATATTCTTTAATCCTTCTTCTAAATTTTCTTTATTCTTCTCTATCTCTTCTTTAGAATTTATATATACATTAATCTTTTCTTCTTCTATCTTTGAAGCATTATTCATTTTTTCAATTTCTTGCATTACCTTAAAATTGTTTTCTTCTATATCTATTTGCCTTTTATCATCTTCTATATCTTTTTCTACACTATATTTAGTTGGAATCAAATTTTGTTTTTCTTTATATTCTGCTTCTAATTTTTCAATTTTTTGATTTGTTATAAATAATGGTTTAGTTGGACTTTTTAAAGTTCCTATTTCTTCTGTTTGTCTTTTATTTAATTTATTTATTATCTGTTTATATGATACATTATCTTCTCCTGTAAGCATTATATTAGATAACTTTTGAATTAAAGAATTTTTAGACTTTGAATCTAGCTTTACTTCTTGCTGATGTATCATATTTGTAATGCCAAATAATTCTTCATCTACTTTAGTTTGCTCATAAAAAAATCTATTTCCATATGTCTTGTCTATCGGATAATTTTTACTTATATCGTTTGCATCTTTATCAAAAATTTGTGGATTTTTCTTTTCAAAATTTCTATATACTTCGTAACTTTCATGATCATCTAACTCATAATTTATTTTACCTGAAAATTCTCCTGTGCTTTCCCAAGGCGTATATTTATCAAGATTTGAAATTTCTTTTCCAGCTTTATTTTTGTTTATTCCATAAAACATAGAAATTATAAAATCAAGCAGCGTAGATTTTCCACTTTCATTTTCTCCATATACTACATTTATCCCATTTTTTAATTCTATATTTTTATTCTTCAACTTACCAAAATTATTAATTTGTAACTTTTTTATTTGCATATTTTATTACTCATCCTTTCTAAATTTGAAAAGTAATCAAAACTAATCAAAGCATGATAATCCAATTTCTATTGCTCTTTCTATTTTTTCTTTATTTTCTGGTTCTTCTTCTTTTTTCTCTAGCAATGTCTTTACAAATATTCCTTTTAAATTGTCTTTTTTAGCAATTTCTTCTAAGTTTACTTCCAATGTTGTCTTATCACTTATTTTTATAATATTTGAATTAGATAATTCTTTTAAAATTTTATTTTTTTCTACTTCTATTTTTCTATTTCCAACTAAAACAATTTTTACATATTTATTATCTGGAATTTCTAAGTTTTCGATTTTTTGTATTAAATCTTCCTGTGATAACACTTCTGTTATATCTAATTCTTGCTCTATAAATTCTTTTTCGTCTATTCCTATAAAGCTTGTCTCTAATTTTTTTGTAAGATTATCTATTTCTCCAAATATCATGCCGGTGTTTTCCAAGTTCATCAAATCCAAAGGAAATAAGAGATCCTGGATATACAATATTTCCATCATACATTGGTTTATGAATATGGCCTAAAGCCACATAATCAAATCCTAAAGCTTCTAAATAAGTTTTAGGTATTGGATTATATCTTGCACCGTTTTCTCCTGCTCCGTCTAAATCACAATGTGTAAGTAATATATTTATCTTTTCTTTATTTTCTATTGTAAGTTCTTTATATTTATTTTCTTCACAATAAAAATCATTAAATCCAAAACCGTATATGCAAACATTTTGGTTTTCTATTTTTTCAATATTTTCTGTAAATATTTTTACATTTTCAGAAAATTCAAATGTAGCATAGTATGAGTTTTTAATGTATGGATCGTGATTTGCTGGAACTATGTATATTTTTGTATCAGGTATACTCATAAATAATTTATTTATATATTGAATTGTGCTTAAGTCTATATATTCTTGTTCATATAAATCTCCACATATAAATAAATATTCTACATTATTTTCTCTTATATAATCTATAACTTTTTTTAAACTATTTCTCTGTTCTAACCTTCTTTTATCTGCAAGTCCTTTTGCATTTAAGGTTGTAAATGGGATTCCAAAATGTACATCTGCAATATGTATAAATTTCATTTTTTGCCATCTCCTAAAATTAATTTTTTAAAACTCTTTACAATTCCTGTAAATAATTGTATAATACGCATTTCATTTATACTATACTATAAGTTTTATTAAATTACAAGCGAACAAACAAATTTTTTGTAAAAAGTTTTAAGATTTGCTTTTTTTCTATCTTTCAAACTCATCTATCGATTTAAATTCATATCCCATATTTTTTATTTCCTTAATTACATCTCCTAAAATTTCACTATTATCTTTTGAAGTTGAGTGAAGTAGGATAACTGCTCCTGGATGTATATTTTCAAGTATTTTGCCTTTAGCATATTCCGTTCTTCCCTGTTTTGCCTCATCCCAATCGTCATATGCCAAAGACCACATTACATTTGTATAGCCAAGATTTTTTGTAATATATAAAACATTCTCACTATATTCACCTTTTGGAGGTCTCATATATTTCATTTCATAGCCAAATTCTTCATAAATTGCTTGATGCAATTTCATTACTTCATCTTGTAAAACACTATCTTTTACATCTGGCAAGCTTTTATGATTTACAGTATGATTTCCTATAATATGCCCCTCATCAATCATTCTTTTTACAAGTTCTTTTGCAGAATTTGCATAATGCGCAGTTATAAAAAATGTGCCTTGTACATTTTCTTTTTTTAGTGTATCTAGGATTTTTTCCGTATATCCCGCTTCATACCCAGCATCAAATGTAAGATAAACATATTTTTTATCCTTATTTCCCATATATATTCCGTTCATATTTATCCATTAGACTTATATTAGTTTTACCGAAGATCTGGCTGCTCGTGATTTTTTCCACGCTTTACTCCCCAATTTATTTTAGTTCTACTTAAAAGTCCTGCATTTGCAAGTATACTATCTGAAACATCTACTGTACTGTATTTTGCCCAAACAATTGCTATCATTAAAACTATGATAATTCCTGATATTTTCATAAAAATTCTTGATCTATACATAATTATTCCTCCTAGTCTATTTTATTAAACAAGGCATAAAAAAATAACTAAAGACACAAAATCTTTAGCTATTTTTATAACTTACACATATTTCCTTCAAAACGCACTCTTCACATTTTGGATTTCTTGCAATGCAAGTGTTTCTTCCATGCCAGATAAATAAATGATTTATGTCTTTATAATCCTCTTTATCAAATATTCTTAATAAATCTTGTTCTATTTTTTCTGGCTCTGTCTCTTTACTTAATCCTAATTTATTTGCAATTCTTTTACAATGCGTATCTACTGCAATTCCTTTTGCCTCTCCGAAAGCTTCTAGCATTACAACATTTGCAGATTTTCTTCCAACTCCTGGTAAGCTCATCAGTTCTTCCATAGTTCTTGGCACTTCTCCATTAAATTTTTCACATATCATTTTGCTACATTCTTTTATATTCTTTGCTTTGTTTTTATAAAATCCACAAGGATGCATCAATCCTTCTAATTCTTTTATATCAATATCTGCAAAATCTTTTGGAGTATTATATTTTTTAAATATATTTGGTGTTGTTTTATTTACCCTTTCATCTGTACATTGTGCTGAAAGCATTACTGCAATTAGCATTTCAAATGGAGTTTCAAAGTCCAAACTGCATTTTGCATCTGGGTAAGTTTTTCTTAATATTTCTACTAATTCTTTACTTTTCATATTTCTACATCCTTATCTTATCTTTATTATTTCTTTTATTATCCTTATATCACTTGTTACATCATGATGACCATTTTCTATCCTTTTTACTTTGATATTTATATTCTTTTTATTACAAATGTCTTCAATATATTTAGCCGATTTTAATGCTACTATTCCATCTGATACATCTTCATCAAATATTACTTTACTTAATATATATAGTATTGCCTTATTTACATTGTGTTCTGTAATTGCATCATTTAAAGTTTGCTTCGTGCAGCTTGTAGTTATATTAGTAAAATTTACTTTTTTTAATTTTTCTAAGGTTGATTCATCAAACATATGAGTTAAAAAATTTCTGTCATACCTATCTTTATGCTCTATTGGGACACCCTCTTTATTTATTTCTGATATATCATAATCCATATGTGATTTACTAAAGCTATCCCAATGTATCTTTTTAATACTATCCATAAAGCCGTATTTTCAGCTTTGATAAATTTTTTGTGCTTAACTTTGTATCTATATTATCGCTTATTTTTTCTAGTTTTTCATCTATTTTTTTATAAAATAAGGTAGGTGAAGCAAATATAGTGCCTCGATATGGTGCCATATATGCTATTAAGTTTAATTTATCTAAATTAACATCTGTTAGATATTTTAACATAGATACGATAATTGTTCCACATTTTGAAATACCTAAGATGTGTATTTTTTCACATTTTTCATTTATTTTGATTTTATTTATATACCTTGCTAATAATTTACCTTGTTCTTCTAATGGAGCATCATTATCTACTAAGATGCTTACGACTTTTAATTTTGCATCTATTTTATCTATTTCCTGCAGAAAATTATTCATTCCCCATCCAGTGCCATTTCCACATTTAGAATAATTTTCAGCTCTCATTCCGTTCATTACTATAAAATAATCAAAATTGGTATTACTTTCTTTTCTCTTTATACCAAATTTTGTATTATATTTTACAACAGATAAAGCCTTTTGCTTATTAGTTTTATCTGCTTTTTTCCATTTGTTATTTAATACATCATATTTTGCAATTGGCTTGCAATAGGCTATACATTTTCTATTTGCAAACCTTACAATTCCAAAGTTTCCATCTACCTCTTTTTTATTAAATTTTAACATACATTCTCCTAAAGTTTTATTTATACTATATCTATTTTACACTCAATATTTATTTTAAATCATCTTTTATTAGTAAAATAATATTTTGTAACCTTTTTTTATTTATGTAATATAATAAAAATAGGAGGTAAGATATTATGTTTAGGCTTCTTAAGAAAACTTTAGCTGTTTGTATGATTGGTTTTGGGCTCGGAATGCTTTTTGTATTATTACTTCCTTTATGTGGTTGGCTATTTATAATCCGGCGTTGTTATTGTCATCTTAGGCTTAATTTGGCTCTCATGCTAGAAAGGAGTGTGTGAATTTTAAATATGACTATTGTTGTAAAGAAAGTTCCTAAATTTTTAAGAGGAATTGTAAAATTAATTTTTGGTATAAAAGACTAGATAATTTTACATATATGTGCATATGTACAAAAAGAGTAGAATGAATCTACTCTTTTTACTTTACAGTTATTCTTTTTATATTGCTACTTTATTATACTCTTGTAACTTTTCCAGAACGCAAGCATTTAGCACAAACTTTTATTCTTTTTGGCTCTCCGTTTTCCATAACTTTAACACTAATTAAATTTGGTTTCCAAGTTCTTTTACTTCTCTTGCTTACATGTGAACGAGCAATACTTAATTTATTTCCGACTGTTTGAGATTTCTCACAAATTGCACACTTTGCCATTTTCTTGTTTCATTCCTTTCTATTGTAATAAATCGACTATTTGATAGTATAACATAAATTATAATAAAAATCAAGAGTTTTTTGAGAATTTTACTGTTATTTTTATTAATTTAGTTTATATTTTCTTTTTTAGTGTTTTCGCAAATAATTTCTTCAACTTCTGCCTTTGAAAGCTTTACAACCCTTGCAATAAACTCTATATCTGCTCCCTCTTTGTGCATATTTATTATTACCTCTTTTCTTCCTTCTTTCATGCCCTGTTCTATGCCCTGTTCTATGCCCTGTTTCATGCCCTGTTCTATACCCTGTTCTATGCCGTTTCTTTCTTCCTTCCTTTATGCCATGTTTCATTCCATTTTTCATACCTCTATCCCAGGCTTTCCTATTTGTCTCCTCCATCGCTGATATTTGGTCTCTTAAAAACTCTATCCTACCTTCATATCTTTCACTTAGCTCTGGATCTGATGCTAGTCTTTCTAATTCCTCCTTTGCTTCCTCTATCATCTTATCTGCTCTTAAAGGTTCCCCCATTTTCAATCCCTCCTTTATAAATTTTATCCAATCATATTCTTCCTCTCCTCTTGCTTCGTCATTAAATTTATCTAGCTCTATAATATGTATTACAAACTCATCTGTCAATTCTATCTCTGGATTATCTTTCTCCCTTAAGCTCCATACTGTATGATACTTATTTATCTGCTTTGTTATTTTTAAGTTCTTTTTCATTATTATATCTTAACTTATTAGTTTAATCAAGATATAATTGTTAAATTGTAAATTTTTTTGAATTTTTTGGCGAAATGCCAAGAATTAATTTTTTGAATAGTGAATTTTAAAGACTTCTCACTATAATATAAAATAAAAAATAATAACAAGCTTACTTAAAACATAAGCTTGCCATTATCTATATCATGTTTTTGATTCAATGTCAAGAAAAATCATTCGACAAAATTCGACATTTTGGTAATTTATGGTAAATATCGTTATAAATACAAAAACCAAAATTTAAGCACATTTTGCATAAATTCCACCTGTTCTACGCATACTAACAAAATAGTGAGGTGATAAACTTGACAAATATAAATTGTACAAGTAATTGCATATATCAAAAAGAAGGAAAATGCACTTATGACTTGACTCTTGCAAAAACTGTAACATTTTCCTCTGATTGTGCCTATTTTTCACCAAAGCAAAATTAACTATCTAAAAATACTACTTTATCATCTTTTATAGTCATAATAACTTTATGACTTTTCTTAATTTCTCCCCTTATTATTCCATCTGTTATATTATCTTCTGCTATTGTTTGAACTGCACGCCTTAGTGGTCTTGCACCATAATTTTTTTCTGTTTCTTGCTTTACTATATATTTTTTTACATTCTCATCAATGTCTATTAAAATTTCTTGTTTTTCAAGTCTCTTCTTTAAATTATCAAGCAATAAAGCAGTAATATTTTCTAAATCTTCATCACTTAATTTATTAAACACAATTACTTCATCTATACGATTTATAAATTCAGGTCTAAATTCCTTTTTTACTTCTCCCAAAACCTCTTTTTGGATATTTTTCATTTCTGCTTCTTTATCATCTTTAGAATTTGCAAAACCTAATTTCTTACTTTCTGCCATGAATCTTGCTCCAACATTTGATGTCATTATAATGATAGTATTTTTAAAACTAACGACTCTTCCTGTACTATCTGTTAATCTTCCATCTTCTAATATTTGAAGTAACATATTCATAACATCTGGATGTGCTTTTTCTATTTCATCAAAGAGAACTATTGAATATGGTTTTTGTTTAACTTTTTTAGTCAAATATCCACCTTCATCATACCCTACATATCCGAGGAGGTGAGCCAATGAGTTTCGCAGTTGAATGCTGTTCCATATATTCTGACATATCAATTCTTATTATTGAATCTTCTGTCCCAAATAATACTTCTGATAATGCTTTTGCAGTTTCCGTCTTTCCACAGCCTGTTGGTCCTAAAAACAAAAATGAACCAATCGGTCTATTTGGATCTCCGAATCCCTACTCTTCCTCTTCTTATGCATTTACTTACTGCTTCTAATGCCTTATCTTGTCCAATTACTCTTTTTTGCAATTCTTTTTCTAGGTTTTTAAGTTTCTCATTTTCATCTTGAGTAATCTTCTTTACAGGAATGCCTGTCCATTTGGCAATTACCTCACATATAGCATCTTCTGTGATATACATTACTGCCTTTACATTTTCTATTTCCCACTTTTCCTTCTCTTTTTCTAATTTTTTTCTTTGCTTTTCCTCTTTATCTCTAAGAAGAGCTGCTTTTTCAAAATCTTGTAAATGTATTGCTTCTTCTTTCTCTTCTTTAATTTTTGCCATTGCCTCTTCAAGCATTTTTAATTTTTCTGGAGCTGTATATTTAATCATTCTTACATTTGAAGCAGCTTCATCTATTAAATCAATCGCTTTATCTGGCAAAAATCTATCCGATACATATCTAACCGATAAATTAACTGCTGCATCTATTGCTTCTTCTGTAATTTTTACATTATGATGTGCTTCATAATTTTCTCTAAGCCCTTTTAAAATAGTAATTGTGTCTTCTATGCTTGGCTCTTCAATTGTAACAGGACTAAATCTTCTCTCTAGTGCTGCATCTTTTTCTATATATTTTCTATACTCATCAATCGTTGTTGCACCAATTAAGCTAATCTCTCCCCTTGCTAAAATTGGCTTTAATATATTTGCAGCATCAATTGCGCCTTCTGCAGAACCTGCTCCAACTATTGTATGTATCTCATCTATAAATAATATTATATTTCTTTCTCTTTTTGCTTCATTTATTGCCTTTTTTATCCTATCTTCAAAATCTCCCCTATATTTTGCACCTGCTACCATACTTGATATATCAAGGGTTACAACTCGTTTATTCTTTAACATTTCAGGCACTTCATTTAAAACTATTTTTCTAGCTAGTCCTTCTACAATAGCTGTTTTTCCAACTCCTGGTTCACCAATTAAACATGGGTTATTTTTTGTCCTTCTGGTTAATATCTGTATTACTCTTTCAATTTCTTCTTTTCTTCCTATTATTGGATCTGAATTTCCTCTTTTTACACTTTCACATAAGTCTACTCCATATTGATTTAATGTCGGTGTTTGTGATGAAGCTAAGTCACTCTCTAGTTTGCTTCCCTTTTCTTTTGCCCTATTATCTTCAGATTCTGTTTCATTTATAATCTTTAAAATATCGTCATAAACAACTCTTAAATTTACTTGTAAATTTAAGAGTATCCTAATTGCAACGCTATCTCCTTCACGCATTATGCCAATTAGTAAATGCTCTGTTCCTATATAATCAGATTTTGTTTTACTCGCTTCAATAGAGGCATTTTCTAATATTTTCTTTGTTCTAGGGGTAAAACCTAATATTTTCTTTGACCTTGTATCTATCTTTCCCATTATTTCTTCTATTTGTGAAAGTACATTTTCTGAATTTACATTTTGCATTTCTAATACTTTATTTGCAATGCTTTTCTTCTCTTTTGTAAGCCCATAAAGAATATGCTCTGTTCCTATATAACTATGTCCAAGTTTTAATGTTATTTCATTTGCATATTCGATAACTTTTCTTGCGCTATCTGTAAATTTATATGTCATATTTTAATTATCCTTTCAACTCTTTTTGCAAATTATTATATCAGATATTATAGTAAAAACAAGCCTTTCGACAAAACTTGTTATTTTTTTGTAATATTTTCTAAATTTTTTGCAGTCTCTTTCTGTTTCTCTAAAGTTATCCATGCAAAATATGAAGATATAAACTCTCCATATTTAGTCGTATCTTCCTCCATAAGCTTTATCCTCCCTTAAAAAAAGTTTCTAAAATTAGTGTTAACCAATTTTAGAAACTTTATACTTATTTTAATTTCATAGATAAAAGCTTACTTATTCCGTTTTCTTCCATCGTTATACCATATACAGAATTTCCTGATTCCATAGTTCCTTTTCTGTGCGTAATTACCAAAAATTGTGTTTCATTTGAGAATTTTTTCAAATAATCTGCAAATCTGTAAACATTTACATCATCTAGAGCTGCTTCAATTTCATCAAGTACACAAAATGGTGATGGATTTATATTTAACATTGCAAAAAGAAGTGCAATTGCTGTAAGTGCTCTTTCTCCACCAGATAAAAGTGTCATGTTTTGTAGCTTCTTTCCTGGTGGTTCTGCAACTATTTCTATTCCACATTCTAGGATATTTTTTTCATCCTCTAAAACAAGAAATGCTTTTCCCCCTCCAAATAGTGCTTTAAATACTTCTCCGAAGTTTTTATTAATTATCTCAAATTGTTTTGTAAATTGCTCCTTCATAATATCTGTCATTTCTTGTATTACATTTCTTAATTTTTGCATGGTGCTTTCAATGTCTAACCTTTGTTCACACATAAAGTCATATCTTTTTGAAACCTCTTTGTATTCTTCTATTGAATCTACATTTACACTTCCTAAATCTTTTATCGCATTTCTAAGTCTATTTACTTCTTTTGTAGTTTGAGCAACATTTTCTGGCTTTTTATATTCATCTTTTGCATTATTTGGAGTAATCTCGTATTCATCCCAAAGTCTTGTAATAAAGGTATCTATATCTTCTTTTACCTTGTCCCTCTTTACTCCGATTTTTATTATTTCCTCTTTTAGTCCATCTGTTACTTGCATTTTATCATTAATTTCTTTTTCTGTTTTTTCTATTTGTTCGTTCTTTTTACTTCTCTCATCTTTAAGCTTTAATATATCGTCTCCACTGTTTTTAGCCTTTTCATCTAATTCATTTATCTTCTCTTCACACTCTAATATTTTGTGCTCTAAGTTTTCATTTTCTGATATAGCATTTTGCATGCTACTTTGTTTATTTAGGATACTTGTTTTGTTATTTTCAATATCTTGATTTATTCTTTCTACCATTTCATCTATAGAAAGTTCACTTTCATTAAAAGACGATACTGATATTTTTAAATTTGTAACATCAAAATTCAAATCATCAATATATTTTTGATTATCTGCATTTAGCCTTGCAAACTCATCAATCTCTGCTTTTAGTGTCTCCATCCTACTTTCGTGTTCTTTTAGATATACTTCTATTTCTTGTTTTCTTGATAAATTATCTTGCTTTTCTTTTTCTATTTGCTCATTTTCTTCTTTTGATTTATCTACTCTTACCCTTACTTTATCCAAATTTTCTTGAACTGATGCTAATTTTTGAATATTTCCTGCATGGGTTATTTCTATTTCTTGAAGGGTTTGCCTTAGTCCTTCCATTTCTTCATCATAATTTCCGTCTTCATTTTCTATTTTTTCTTTTTCTAAAGTTAGATTCTTTATCTTTTCATCAATCTCTTTTAGGCTTTTTTCTAAATCTTGAATTTGTCCTTTTCTGCCTAAAATATTAACTGTCTTTTGAGTATATGAGCCTCCTGTAATTGCTCCATTTGCATTTATAACATCACCTTGAAGAGTTACTATCTTAAATGAATATCCATTTTGTTTTGCTATATCTATCGCATCTTGCATATCTTCTACAATTACGGTTCTTCCTAAAAGACTTGCTATTATTCCTTCGAATTTTTTATCTGTTTTTACAATCTCTGATGCAATAACGGCACTTCCTTTAATGCTTCCCTTGCTAAACCTATCTATTTTCTTTCCTTTAACAGAACTAATTGGAAGAAATGATGCACGACCTAACTTGTTTTCTCTTAAATATTCTACAAGTTTTTTTGCATCTTGTTCTGTATTTGTAACTATATTTTGAAGTGTCATTCCAAGTGCCATTTCAATCGCTATTTGATATTTAGTATCAACTGTTATAAGGTCACTTAAAACTCCGAAGTGAGTGTCCTCCTAGTCCTTGAACTTTCTCACATGCAATTAAAAGTTCCTTTACTGTTTTAGAATATCCCTCTTTTTCTTTTTCTGTTTCTATTAAAAATTTAAGTTTAGATTCCTTTATCCTATATTCTGATTGTAAATTATTTATATTATCGTTATATGTTTTTACTTTTTTTGCTTGTTCTTCTTGTTTAGCTGTTATTTCAGTTATTTGCTTTGTTAATTTCTCTTTTTGTGCTTCTATTTTATAAATCTCATTTGAAATTTCTTGCTTTGTTAAGTTATTACTATCAAGTTCAGATATTGCAAATTGTATCTCTGTTTTTAAAGTTTTTATTCTTTTATCAATGTTTTCATTTGTAGTATCTATTATGCTAATTTCATTTAACTTTTCATACTTTTCATCTGTAAAATTCTCTATTTCTGCCTTTTTTGCTTCTATTTCTTTTTCTTTCTCTGTAAGAGTTCCTGTAAGTTTTGCAAGTTCTTCTTCCTTCTCTTTTAATTCTTTTTCAAATTTTTCTTTATTTGCAAAAAGCCTCTCCTTCTTTTCTATTTTTTGTACTTTTTCTTCCTCAAGAGATTGCATTCTTGCATTTATTTCTTCTATTTCTTTTTCATATCTTGAATGATTTTCTTTATTATTTATAATTCTCTCTTTTGCAATATTTATTTCTGAATTTAATTTTTCTTTTTCCTGTATATTTTGTGAACCTAAATTTTGCATTTCTTCTATATCAAGAGTTATTTTATCTATTTCTGTTTTTAACTTTTGTTTTAATTCATTTAACTCATTTAATTTGTTATTCTCATCATCATTTTGGTCCTTCAAAATTTGTTCATCATTTATAATTTTTTCTAAATTTTCTTTGTAAATAGCAATATTATGCAAAAATAGCCCTACTTCTATATTTTTTAATTCTTCTCTTAAATCCAAAAACTTTTTAGCTTTGTCTGCTTGTAGTTTAAGAGGTTCTAAGTTTTGTTCTATTTCTGATAATACATCATTAATTCTAAGTAAATTTAATTTAGTTTTTTCAAGCTTTTTTTCAGACTCTATTCTTCTTGTCTTGTACTTCATAATTCCAGCAGCTTCTTCAAAAATATTACGCCTTTCTTCTGATTTATTGCTTAAAATTTCATCTATCCTACCTTGCCCAATTATTGAATATCCATCTTTACCAATACCTGTATCTAAAAATAGCTCTACTACATCTTTTAATCTGCATGGTGTTTTATTTATTAAATATTCTGATTCACCACTTCTATAAAGTTTCCTTGTAACTGTAACTTCTGTGTATTCTACTGGAAGCTTTCCATCTGTATTATCAAATACTAGAGAAACCTCTGCAAAGCCTAATGATTTTCTACTTTGTGTACCAGCAAATATAACATCTTCAGATTTTGCTCCTCTTAAAGATTTCATACTTTGCTCTCCAAGTACCCATCTTATTGCATCAGATATATTACTTTTACCAGAGCCATTTGGTCCAATAACTGTTGTAATACCTGGCATAAATTCTAATACGGTTTTATCTGCGAATGATTTAAATCCTTGCATCTCTAGTCTTTTTAAATACATGACTGCCTCCTACTTCTTTTCATATTTCTGCTATAAAGCAAATTATATCATAACAAAAATTTTAGTGCAATATGTTTTATTATGCATAAATGAAAGGGAAAAACTTATGTATAACACAAAGAATGAGCCTAAAACAGCTCATTCTTTGTAATTTGTTATTTTTTATATTGAATGTGTCTGAGTAGCACCACAATCCTTACCATGTGTACTACAGTAATAATGTCCAGAGGTTTTTGAATGTACGCAAGGGAAAGTTACTGTGCCACTTCCAGAACATGTGTAGCAGGTCTTCTTAGTATTATACTCTAGCGAAGGAAAATTAATCGTTTGGTTATAGTGGCCGGCGCCCTTCTCGCAGTCGAAAGTATATCCCACAGTAATAAGCGTATTCCATCCAGAAGCCGCATAGCAGTCCTCACATAAGTCCTCCTCGTGACTACCCAAAGAGTGGTTGCTAGAAAGGCAGCAGGATAGTAACCAATAATATTGTGTTGAGTAGTATTTATGACACTTTGAACAGTAATCGTGTTTATACGTATGGGCAGAATATTTATCGATACTCTTAATCCAATAGTTAGTGGTTGGGTGGCTATCTTGTACCCAGTATTGCCCATATCCACCGACAACCCGGGCAATAAGCAGTTCTTTTTCCTGTACACCAAACTGCATCCCCACAAAGTGTAGATGTAGAATTTGAACCAGTTACTGAATTTCTGGTATCTGATACTGTAACTGTCCAATTAAACTTTGTTGCACTTTTTTGTCCTGTACAGTTAAATGTTACCACTTGCCCTCCTGTTGTATTTGTTTTTGTTTGCTGA
>CANQLP010000011.1 GCA_947624725.1 uncultured Clostridia bacterium | reverse complement strand
TTGCTGTCAATATGATTAATACTATGATGACTATTATTAGTGATACTAGAGTGATTCCGTCTTTCTCCTTTCTTTAGTATTTTTTGTTTTGACCTTTGCATGTTTTTTCCTCCTTTTCCTCCTTTGTATTTGAATGAACAAATTATTATATTATTTAAAATTAATGTCTTTTTTTATTTTCACTTTTTTTATCTCCATATATTTGGAAGAATTTATTAAGAGAGAAAACCAAACCAAACCAAAAATCTCTTAATTAGTTCTTCCAAATATAAAGAGACGCCAAAAGCTGCTATTACTGCTCAAAATGAACTTTTCTCATATTGTTTTGTTATATTTATAAGTGTTAACACTTATAAATATAACATAGTTTCATATTAAAATCAATATATAATTTAAAAAAAAAAGAGGTAAAATTATGTCATTAATTGCAAAATTTAACGGAAATATTAATGTTGTAGGTGGTTTATTAAAAAAATATAGAGTTCAAAATAATTTATCTTATGAGAAATTGTCTGCTAAGCTAGAGCTTATGGGAGTAAGTATTCACAAGCAATGTTTATATGATATAGAAAAAAATAAAAGAGCTGTAAAGGATTATGAATTATTTGCTCTTGCACATATATTAAATGTTGATATAAATGATTTATTTGATGATTTCAAAAAAGTTCTTGAACAAAGTGCTTAAATTAATATAAAAAAAAGACGACCTGTTTTAGGTCGCCCATTTTTTATATTAAAATTTTCTTTTTCTAGCTGCCTCTGACTTTTTCTTTCTTCTTACACTAGGTTTTTCATAATGTTCTCTTTTCCTAACCTCTTGCATTACGCCATTTCTAGCACATTGTCTTTTAAATCTTTTTAATGCGTCTTCTATATTACCATTATTAACTTTTACCTCTGACATTATTACTCCCCCCTTCCAGCTATTAACTAAATTGCTTTACTATTATATACCTTATATCTTAGCTTGTCAAGGTCTATATTCAAATAAATCTCCCATTGGTTCTGATTCATTAAGTCTTTTTATAGCCTCTGCAAATAATGGTGCGATTGATAATACTTTTATTTTTGGAGATTTTTTCTCTTCTACTAGTGGAATTGTATTTGTTATTACCAATTCTTTAAAGCATGAATTGTTAATTCTCTCTACTGCAGGTCCTGAAAGTACACCATGTGTGCATCCTGCGTATATCTCTTTTGCTCCAAATTCTTTTAAAACATTTGCTGTTTCTATCATTGAACCTGCTGTATCAACTTCATCATCGAATACAACTGCTGTTTTGTCTTTTACATCACCAATTACTGTTGATGCAATTGCTCTATCATCATTTCCTTCTCTTCTTTTATCAATCATAGCAATTGGGCATCCAAAATATTTTGAATATTTGTATGCTTTTTTAGAACTTCCTGCATCTGTTGCAACAATTACCATATCTTTAAAATTCTTTTCTTTAAAATATGCTTCAAGTAAACTCTGAGCTGAAAGTCTATCACAATGTATGTTAAAATATCCTTGAATTGCTGGGTTATGTAAGTCACAACTTATAACTCTATCTGCTCCAGCAGCTTCTATAAGTTCTGCCATTAATTTAGCTGTTATTGGAACTCTTGGTTGATCTTTTTTATCTGATCTAGAATACATATAGTATGGTAAAACTACTGTTATTCTTTTTGCTGATGCTCGTTTTGCTGCATCTATGCAAATTAATAATTCCATAACTCTCTCATTTACTGGTGGAATTGTTGTCTGTATTAAAAATACATCTTTATCCCTTACTGTTTCTGTTAGTTGAACGAAATTATTATCATTCTTAAATTTCATTCTAACTATTTGTCCCATTTCTATTCCTAAATTATCACAAACCTCTTTTGTAAAACTATCTGCTTCATTGCTACATGAAAACACTTTTAAATCATGCATTTATTTTTCCCCCAATATTTTTAAATTTTTCCATCTACTATTGTAGCTGTTTTTACGCAATAAGTCAACATTTTACGACAAATTTATTAAGAAAATAGTTTTTTGCTATAAATATTACTAAAAAAGAAGCCCTATACTTTAATATATAGGACTTCGATATATACTTTATTCTTCAAATACTTTTGCAAATTCATCTCCATCAATTTTCTCTTTTTCAAGAAGAATTCCTGCAACGATATGAAGTTTATCTATATGCTCTCTTAAAATATTTTCTGCTCTTGCATATGCTTTATCTATAATAGTCTTAGTTTCAGCATCAATTAATGCAGCTGTTGTTTCTGAATAGTTCTTTTCTTGTGCTAAATCTCTTCCTAAAAATACTTCTTCTTGACCTGCACCAAACATGATGCTACCTATTTTATCACTCATTCCATATTTTGAAACCATGTCTCTTGCAATTTTTGATGCTCTTTCGATATCATTTGATGCACCTGTTGAAATATCATTTAATACTAAGCTTTCTGCAACTCTACCACCAAGAAGTGATACTATTGTTTCTTCCATTTCTGATTTAGACATGAAAGATTTATCTTCTGAAGGTCTATACATAGTATATCCTCCTGCCATTCCTCTAGGTACAATTGAGATTTGATGTACATCATCTTGTGTTGGTAAGAATTTACTTACAACTGCATGACCTGCTTCATGATATGCAACAAGTTTCTTTTCTTTATCGCTTCTAACTCTTGTTTTCTTCTCAGGTCCCATTGTAACCTTTACCATGGCATCTTCTATTTCTGGCATTCCAATTTCTTTTAAGTTTCTTCTAGCTGCTAAAAGTGCCGCTTCATTTAAAACATTTTCTAGGTCTGCTCCAGAAAATCCTGATGTATTTTTAGCGATTGTTTTTAAATCAACTGTATCTGCTATTTTTTTCTTTCTTGCATGTACTTCTAGTATCTTCTCTCTTGCTCCAACATCAGGTGCTGAAACTACTATTTGTCTATCAAATCTTCCAGGACGAAGCAATGCTTTATCCAAAATATCTGGTCTGTTTGTTGCAGCAAGTACTATTACGCCTTCGTTTGCTGCGAAGCCGTCCATTTCAACTAGTAATTGGTTTAGTGTTTGCTCTCTTTCATCATGTCCTCCACCAAGTCCTGCTCCACGCTGACGACCTACTGCATCTATTTCATCTATAAATACTATACATGGAGAATTTCTCTTAGCTTGGTCAAATAAGTCTCTAACTCTTGATGCACCAACACCGACGAACATTTCAACGAAATCAGATCCACTTATTATAAAGAAAGGAACTCCTGCTTCTCCAGCAACTGCTTTTGCAAGTAATGTTTTTCCTGTTCCTGGACTACCTACAAGTAAAACTCCTTTTGGAATTCTTGCTCCCATGTCAGTAAATTTCTTAGGATTTTTCAAAAATTCTACAATCTCTTGTAATTCTTCTTTTTCTTCATCAACACCAGCAACATCATCAAATGTTATCTTATTGCTTCCAGCTGATGTCATCATTCTAGCTTTACTCTTTCCAAAGCTTAAAGTTTTATTGTTTCCAGCTGCACTAGAATTCATTGTTAAGAACCAGAATATTAATGCTATTATAAGTAAGCCAAATGGTGATAAGACTTCTAATATTGTAATTAAAATTGATTGTGATTTTTCATTAAATTCAATTCTTCCTGTCTTTAAATATTCTGTTATATAATTCATAAAACTTTCTGTACTTGGAATATTTACTTCTTTTTCTACATCATTATTTTTTAGAGTTACATTTGCTGTCTTTCCATCATATGACATATCAATTGCAGTTACCTCTGATGTTTCGATTTTACTTATTAATTCTGAATATGTCATTTTTGTATCACTATTCTCTAAAATAGATGTAAGAAGCACTACAAAAATTACGCCTATTATTAGCCACATTGCTAATGTTTTTATACTACTTTTCAAGTTTTTCCTCCTTCAAGGTTAAACCTTAATAAATTTCTTTTAAGTATTTAAACCTTCTGTTTTTTACTACAAATGGAATATTATCATATTTATTTTTGCTTTTCAATAGTTTTATTTAAACTTTTTTTGTTACAAATATGCTTATATTCAAGTTTTCCTAGGGATTTAATACTTCTATCAATTATGTTTTTTTGGTTACAAAAAAATACATTTTTCCCTTATTTATGAATACTTTAATATGTTTATTAGGCATCAAATACTTATTCCCTATATTATTTTTGCATAATGATATTATATCGTTTATATGAACTCTTTCTATTCCTGAATTTGTGTTATTTAATTTTTTTATAGAATATAAAATTAGTCTGGATTTTATTGCCTCATGTTCTTTATTAAATTCTTTTAGATTTAAGATTATTTCGCCTTTATCTTCTTTAATTAAGATTCTCTCATAAGTTTTCTTTGTAATTTCCTCTAAATAACTGTCTTCTATGTAGGCATTCCCGTGCAAGCCTATTTAAGCCATCTACAATACTTGGATTAAACATCTTTTCAATAAGAGGAATTAAAATATTTCTAATTTTGTTTCTTGTATATACATTTTCTTTATTAGTTTTATCATATCTAGGATTTAGCAAATTTTGTGTGCAATATTCTTCTATTTCAGCTCTTGCACATTCGATTAATGGTTTTATATATACTCCATCTCTAAGTGGCTTCATTCCCTTTATTCCAGAAATTCCAGTTCCTCTTATAATATTCATAAGTACAGTTTCTGCATTATCTGTTTTTGTATGTGCTGTTGCGATTTTATTTGCTTTTTCTTTATTTAAAATTTCATTAAAAAATTTGTATCTTATTTGTCTTCCAGCTTCTTCTGTGCCTATTTTCTCATCTTTCGAAATAGATACTACATCTATACTTTTAGAATAAAATTTGATATTTTTATTTTTGCAATATTCCTTTACATAGTTTTCATCATCTATTGCTTCTTCTCTTATCATATGATTTATATGTGCCACGATAATATCAAAATTTAATTCTATGTTTTCGTCATTCTTTATATCGTTTAAAACATTTAAAAGACTAATAGAATCTGGTCCACCAGATACGCCAACAATTATTTTATCTCCATTTTCTATTAAATTATACCTATTTATTGTATCTAGTACTTTATCTTTTAACATATCAATCAATCCTAACTATAAAAATGCTAATCCATGTATCTTTCTAGATTTGCAAATTTTGTATATGTTCCAAGCCATAAAAGCTCTACTGTACCGGTTGATCCACTTCTTTGTTTTGCTATAATTACTTCTGCTATATTTTGTTTTTCACTATCAGGATTATAGTAATCATCTCTATATAAGAATATAACTATATCTGCGTCTTGCTCGATTGATCCAGATTCACGAAGGTCTGAAAGCATAGGTCTATGGTCATCTTTTCTTTGATCTGGGCTACGAGATAACTGTGATAATGCAATTACTGGGACATCTAATTCTTTTGCAAGGATTTTTAAAGATCTACTTATCTCTGCAATCTCTTGCTCTCTGTTTCCATTTCTTCTATTTCCTGTACCTGAAATAAGCTGAAGATAATCTATTACAACTAGACCAATATTCTTTTCTAGTTTTAATTTTCTACATTTTGCTCTTATTTCTGTGACAGAGATTCCGTGGTGTATCATCTATATATATTTCTGATTCAGATAGTGGTCCGAAGTCCTTCTGATAATTTTATTAAGTCGTCTTCTTCCATTTTTCCTGTTCTTATTTTATTGCTATCTATCATTGTTTCACTTGCCAAAATTCTATTTACTAATTGTTCTTTTGACATTTCTAAGCTAAATATTGCAACAGGGACATTTGCTCTTACTGCTGCATTTGTTGCAATGTTTAGTGCAAATGCTGTTTTTCCCATTGCAGGACGAGCAGCAACAAGTATTAATTCTGACCCATGAAGTCCTGCTGTTTTATTATCTAAATCGATGAATCCCGTAGGTATTCCTGTTATTGCTTGCTTTTGATTATATAATTTTTCTATTTGTGCAAATGCTTCTATTAAAACTTCTTTTATTGGTGTATATCCTTTTTGATTTCTATTTTTTACAAGATCAAATACAGATTTTTCTGCTTTTTCAATGATTTCATCTGTTTCAAGAGTTTGATCATATCCTAAATCTATAAGCTCATTTGAAGTCTTAATTAAGCTTCTTAATATTGACTTTTCTTCAACTATCTTTATATATTTTCCTACATTTGCAGTTGTTGGAACTTTATCTGATAAATCTGCTATATATTCTAGGCCTCCACAAACATCAAGCTTACCCAAAGATACAAGTTCATTTTTTACAGTTATCATATCTACTGGTTCTGCTTTTCCGTATAAATTAAGCATTGCCGAAAATATAAGCTTATTTTCTTCTCTATAAAAATCCTCAGGCTTTAAAATTTCTATCGCATCTATTACAGCATCTTTATCAAGTAACATTGAACCTAAAACTGCTTGTTCTGCTTCAACATCATTTGGTGGGATTTTTCCTATATCCATTTTCTCTCCCTACTTCCCAATAACTTCTATTTTTAATTTTGCAATAACTCCTTCAAAAAGTCTTAATTCTACTGTATGAACTCCTAAATTTTTTATCGGTTCTTTAATGACAATCTTCTTTTTATCTATTTTTTCTTTAAATTCCTTTTCTAAGCCTTCTGATATTTCCTTTGAAGTAATGCTTCCAAAAGTTTTTCCATTTTCTCCAGCTTTTGTTTCTATTTTTAATAGTTCTTTTTCAAGCTTCTCTTTCATTCTAATTGCATCTTGTTTTTCTTTTTCTTTTTTTATAGCTTCTGCTTTATTTTTTGCTGATAATTCTCCTAAATTTTGTTTATCTGCAGGAATAGCAAGTTTTTTAGGGAATAAGAAATTTCTTGCAAATCCATCATTTACTTCTGCAATTTGTCCTTTTTTCCCAGTTCCTTTAATGTCTTGCATTAATATTACTTTCATTAATACATCCTTCCTTTCTAGCAAAATTTATCTTTACTCAAGATTTTCTGTAAAGTATTCATCAATTTTCTCTATAAGCATTTTTTTGGCTTCATCAATAGTAATATCTGTGATTTGGGCACCTGCTACTGTGTGATGTCCTCCACCACCTAATTTTTCAAGTATTAATTGAACATTAATATCTCCTATTGATCTACCACTTATATAAACAATATTTTTAGCTTTTCCGATTACAAATGAGGCTGTAATATCACTTATTGTAAGTAATTCATCAGCAGCTTTTGCACAAATTAAAGATGTACCTTCATCATCTTCTTTATATACTGAAATTCCAATTGTATCTCTTACAACTTCTGTACTCTTAACTACTTCAGCAATTACATTATAACTTTCTAGGTCGCTTTGGAACCATTTTTTTACTTTTATTATATCAATATCATTTTTTCTTAAATATGCTGCCGCTTCAAATGTTCTAACACCTGTCTTAAATGTAAAGTTCTTTGTGTCTACCATTATTCCTGCATAAAGAGCCTCTGCTTCAAAGTTTGTAAGTGTTGGTAGATTTTTTGAATATTGTAAAAGCTCTGAAACAAGTTCTGCAGCAGATGATGCATAAACTTCATGAAACATTAAAATTGCATTATCTATATAGTCTGGACCTCTTCTATGGTGGTCTATGACTACAATTTTATTTGTCTTTGTAAGTAATTCTGGTACTTCTACATATGACTTTTTATGTGTATCCACAATTATAAGTAATGTATCTTGATTTACTATATTTAATGCTTCATTTTTATCAATAATAACATCTTTGTATTCTTCTTCTTGTTCTACTGCTTCTATAAAATCCTTTAAAGTCATTCCATAAGTATTATTAACTATCTTTGCTGTCTTTCCTAATGACTTAACTATCCTATATATTCCAAGACTTGAACCCATTGAGTCTATATCGCCATTTGAATGACCCATAATTAATATATTTGGTGCTTCTTCTATTAAATCATCAAGTGCTGTTGCAACGGTTTTAGCTTTTACTTTTGTTCTTTTTTCTACTTCTTGTTTATTTCCACCGTAAAATTCATATTTTCCATTTCTTCTAACAACTGCTTGATCTCCACCTCTTCCGAGTACCACATCCATTGCTTCCATTGCCATTTTAAATTTATCTAGATTACTTTCTCCATCTGCACAAATCGCAATACTTAAAGTTGTTGGTATTACACCTTCTCTTTCAATATTTTTTGTTTCTTTTAATATCTCAAATTTATGATTTATTATTTTATCAAGATATTTTTGTTCAAACACTATAATAAATCTATCTCTATCAGATTTTAAAGCAATTCCATCAATCTTTGATGCCCATTCATATATCTTAGTTTCAATTTCTGTTACAACTTGTGTTTTTTCTTCTTGTCCTAAACTCTGGATAAGTTCTTCATAGCTATCTATCATTATTATTCCTGTGCAAACTTTTGCTTCTTCAAATTTTTTAGACATCTCTAAAAATTCTGTATTATCTATAAGATATATAGCAAGTCTTCCATTTGATTTTTTCTTTCTATTTTTTGATTTTGATGAGATTGTTTCTATTATTAATTTATAGTTTCTTTTACCTATTTTTATTTGCTTATAAATTTCAGTATTTGCCTTTTCCTTGTTATTCTCTATTTCAAGCTTTACTTCTTTAATTACATCTGCTAAAATATTTTTTATATCAATATTTCCAAATGTTGTAACAAAGCTTTGACTTTTCCATGTAAGGCTTCCGTCTTCTTCTGCGATAACTAATGGAAATGGTGAATTTATTAACGCGTTTTTAGCAATTGTATCAACATTAAATGTTAACTCTTGTATATGTTTATCAAGTTCTGTTTTGTTTTTATTGTTTGTCCAAAATGTATATGCAATTAAAAAACTATATAGTAATATTGATGGTATAATAAACATTAAATTTTGCATGCACAATATGATTAATATAATCGCAATTACTATAAGGTATATTCTAGTCTTTGTAAATATTGATTCAAATTTTTTTCTATTACTCTCGGACATATATCCTCCTATTCTTTTTATCAGTACATTATATATTAAATTGCCTTATTTGTCAATGATTTGGGGATTTTTTTGGAGTTTTTAGAAAAATAAAATAGTATGTATTAGCATTCATATTCATCAACTTGACAATTTTTTATCCTGATTACTTCTTCAGGTTCTGTAGGCAATCCCTTAAAATACCAGTTAGCACTTCTTAGGAAAAAGCCATGTGAAACTATAAGAATCGTCTTGTCTTTTCCCTTATTTTCTTTTATTATTTTATCTAGAAAATCAAATACTTTTTTAGTATATGTTTTGCAATCTTCTCCACCTTCTACAGGAACATTTTTAGTATAATATCTAATTTCATTAAAAATTTCTTGTTCGTTTGGCTCTCCTTCATATATTCCTAAGTTTCTTTCAATTACTCCTGAATCGATTAATATATCTACTCCATGACATTCATTAATTATTTTTGCAGTCTTAACTGCGCGTTTTAAAGGAGATGATATTATTACATCTATATCTACATCTTTTAACTTATCTCTTAATTCTTTTGCTTGATTTATTCCATCTTCATTTAATTCTACATCAGAAAGCCCTGCAGCTCTTTTTTCTGTGTTCCAATTTGTTTTACCATGTCTTGCTATTAATAATTTCATTTTATCCTCTCCTATCTTTCTTTTTCATATGAAACGGCTGTATTAATACTTGCCGTACTTGCATGAATATACTCTGTATTTTCACATCCAGTAACTTTTGCAGCAATCAGTTTTCCTTTATTTTCTCCAGTATATGCATAATATGGAGTAATTCTTATCCTAGCCTTCATTTCCTGAAAAATGCCATCATCATTAATAAACGGCATACTAAAATTTCTTCCCTTTTTAAATTCTTGCATAATGTATAAATGTTCATTATCTGATATTGCAGATTTAATAAATTCTTCTGCTGTATGTTTTCCCATTTTATGTAAAAATTTTACTCCTTCTCCCCATGAACTATATTCTCCATATCCGCTTCGTTTAAGTACAAATTTTCTTTCACTTTTACCAAGCTCTGCTATTTCTAGAGAATTTTGCTTTCCATATGGAAGGCCTCCTTCTACATATTTTTCTTCCCCTATTATCCATGTTTTAGGAATTACATTTCTTAATAGATTAAATTCTACATTTCCTAATCTATTTTTCAAAATTTCGCTATAACGCTTATCCCATATAAATGATAATAATGCTTTTTCTTCAAACTGAGGAGTAGATGTGGGAAGAAGTGTTTTTTCTCGCAAAATTTCTTCTAGATTGCTATCTTTCAATTCTTCACTTAAATAAAATGCCCTATATATTTCCTTTTCCTTAATACTTTCTTTTCCTATTTCTCTAGCTGTCCATATTTTATTTTCTTGTGAGAATATATCATTTGCCATAAATTCTAACTGACCTTTAAAAGCTTTTACTTTATTACTATAAGCTATTACTCCTGGCATCTTAATGTTTGATTGAATATAATTTTTCAAGTCATTTTGATATACAAGAGTATCAAACCCTTGATGCCCATATGCTCTATTTAAAACTTCTGCAAGTCCAAGTCCAAATGGGCTTGTTTCGATTTCACATAAGCAAAATCCTGTATCTGTAATTATTAAATCTGGCCTTAAAAATAAATATTTTACCTCTTGGACATTTTTTAAGTTTTCAGGTTTTCCTCGGTCTAAAATGTTATGTGCATTTTCGTCATTTTTATAAATTTCAATGCATGCATCCATATAATCACATATTGCCTTACCTATTTCTTCAATTTTCTTCTTTTTATCCTTATCAAGTTTAAATGGCTCAGGACTTATGCGAAAATTTATACAATCAGGATTTGCTGATTTATATTCATCTCTTCTTATATTATACATTGAATACCCTTTGGTTTCAAGTTTTATTCTTTCTCTAATATCCAATTATTTCTCCTTTCAAAAAAATAGAAAATCCATATAAGTTCTAAACTTAATCTTAGAACTTATATGGTATTTGTTTTTATTTATCTCTCATTTTCATATTGATTTAAAGGATTTCCAAATGTGTCTACTTGATATAATCTATCGTAGTTATCGTCTCCTCTTAATTTCCTTGCCTGTCTTTCTAATTCTTCTGCTTTTGCAATTCTTTCTGCTCTTTCTCTTTCAGAATTTCTTATAGCAATCATTTCAGCAGAATTATGTAATATACTTCCTATTTGAGCCATGAAGATTTTTCTAACTCTTCCGTTTTCATCTTCCTGTAATTCTCCTATATATCTTCCACATTCTACATATTGTCTATCATTAGGTCCTAGATTTGAATTTTTTTCTGCTATTTCCTGTGCACTCATCTTAGAAGTATTTAAATATTTCTCTATTCTTTCTTTATTAAAAAATTGTTTTGCTGCATATTTCAAATATTCTGCATCATTCATCATTCTATTTAGGTCTACTCCAGCTATTACATGGTCATCCATTTCATAATTTCCTCTTCCAAATGGTGTATCTATTGCTTCAATTAGTTGCATATCACTCTCTTTGTAATATGATACATAGCAATCATATAATACTCTTCCCATAACTATTTCTGGGTTTTTTAATATAACTATTCTTGTTTTATCATAATAACCATCTTTTAATTCTTCTAATCCATTTCTTCTTTCTCTAGGTGGTGTATCTATCTCAAATGCAATATTTCCTTCTCTTGTATACTGCATTCTAGGCACTCTATTTTCATCTTGATTTTGCACCATATTATAATCCATTTTTGACTCTTTACTGCCCTTTCCAAATAATTTACTAAATACTCCCATGTAAATTACCCCCTTTAGAACAAAGTCTTTTGTTTTTTCATCCTGTCTTTTGTACTTTGTTTTTATTAACCTTACACTTATATTTTAGCATATTTAACATAAAAAGTCAAATTATGTAATGTTTATTATTCAATTATCTCTAATCCTGCAAATTTAGCCATTAATCTCTTATGTCCTGCTTTGTCAAAATTTATATCTACCTTATAATCTTCTCCTTCTTCTTCGATATAATTTATTGTTCCTTCTCCAAACTTCTTGTGATATACTCTTACTCCCTCTTTGTATTTCGATATATCAATATTATTCTCTTCTTTAGTTTTATTGAAATTACTTAAAAAGCTCTCTGCACTTCTAAATGCAAAGCTAGGTTCTTTTCCAGTTTTGAAAATAGGAATAGACCTATCACGCTTAACACCTCCATAACCCCAAAATACATCATCATCATCATTAAATTTATAATCAGAATCATCTCCAAGCTCGCTTTCCTCACTGAAAAGATCTTCTGGTATTTCTTTTATAAATCTCGAAACACCGATTATATGAAGTTGATCCAAATATCGTTCTTGATTTTGCAGATGTCATATATAGCTTTTCCTTTGCCCTTGTTATACCTACATAGCAAAGTCTTCTTTCTTCTTCAATTCCATTTGGCTCATCTATTGACTTATATCCTGGAAATACTCCTTCTTCCATACCTACCATGAAAACAACTGGGAATTCTAACCCCTTTGCACTATGAAGTGTCATTAAAGTAACTTGTTCTACATCATCTTCCATCTCATCAATGTCACTTGAAAGAGTAATATTTTCTAGAAAGCTTCCTAAATCATTTTCTGCTTCTTCTTCAAATTCCATTGTTACTGTCAAAAATTCACCTAAGTTTTCAATTCTGTTTTCAGCTTCTTTTGTTTCTTCTGACTCTAGTGCTTTTATATATCCAGTTCTCTTTAATAATTCTTCTGTTATTTCAAATACTGTCATTTCATCTTTTCTATTTGACAAATCATCTATGCAGTCTATAAAATCTTTAGCTGCTAAGTATAACCTATTTAAGTTATATTCAGATGAATTTTTTATTACATCATACATAGAACTTCCTGTGCTATCAGCTATTTCTTGCACCTTATCTAAACTTGTCTTTCCAATTCCTCTTTTTGGTTCATTTATAATTCTTCTTAAGCTTAAATTGTCCTTTGTATTGTATATAAGCCTTAAATAAGCAATGACATCTTTAATTTCTTTTCTATCATAGAACTTTAAACCACCAATCATTTTATATGGAATATCTTCTCTTCTTAAGACATCTTCTATACTACGCGATTGTGTATTCATTCTATAAAGTATTGCCATATCTGAATATTTATAATAATCTAATGATTTTAAATATTCAATTTGTGATACTACATAATTTGCTTCTTCATACTCATTATTTGAGCGATATGCAGTAACTTTGTATCCTTCTTCATTTTCTGTCCATAATTTTTTCTCGTACTTCACTTCATTGTTTTTTATTACTTCATTTGCAACTTTTAAGATATTTTTTGTACAACGATAATTCTGCTCCAATTTTATTATTTTTGTTCCTGGAAAATCTCTTTCAAAATTTAAAATATTTGATATATCTGCTCCTCTAAATGAATATATTCCTTGGTCGTTATCCCCAACAACAGTGATATTTCCGGTTTCTTGCAGAAAGTATAGAAATTAGTGTGAATTGTGCTTTATTTGTATCTTGATATTCATCTACTAATACATACTTGAATTTATCTGAATAGTATTCTAATACATCAGGTTCTTGCATTAATATTTTAATTGTGTAATTTATTATATCATCAAAGTCCAATGCATTATTTTCTTGTAATTTTCTTTGATAAAGAGTATATACTTTTGAAATTATCTCTTTTTTCATCTCGTTATTTGTCGTTTTTGCAAAATCTGCTGGCTCTTTTAAATCATTTTTTGCCTTTGATATTTCATACATAAAGCTTTTTTCATTAAACATTTTATCATCGACATTTAATTCCTTCATGCAGTCTTTTACAATATTTTTTTGGTCTGTTGTATCAAAAATAATAAATGATGATGTAAATCCTATTCTATCTATGCATTTTCTAAGTATTCGAACACAGATTGAGTGAAATGTACCTATCCACATATCCTTTGCAATGTCTCCAACTAATACTTCTACTCTTTCCTTCATCTCATTTGCTGCTTTATTAGTAAATGTTATAGCTAAAATATTCCAAGGTGAAATGTGCTTTTCTTGTATCAAATATGCTATTTTATGTGTTAATACTTTTGTTTTCCCTGAACCTGCCCCTGCAATAACTAGGCATGGTCCATCTGTTTGAAGTACTGCTTCTTTTTGTTTATCGTTTAAATCTTCTAATATTTCCATTTTTTATTCCTTCCATGTAATTAATTTGTAAGTTTATATAACTCCTAAAATTTCTTTGTATTCATCTGGCTTTTTGTCACTTATTTCATATGCATTCATTAAATCAGTTTTTGCCATTTCAAGCTTTTCTTCTGAATTTGTATGGATAAATGCTAAAACATCGCCTTTTTGTACTCTATCTCCAATTTTTTTATTTAAGACAATTCCGTGCTAAATGGTCTATTTTATCTTCTTTTGTCATTCTTCCAGCACCTATTTCTAATGATACTCTGCCACATTTTTCTGCATCTAAATCAGCTACAAAACCGTCTTTTGGAGCTTTTAATTCATATACATATTTTGCTTTCGGGATATTTTCTAAATAGTTTGTATCTCCTCCTTGTTTACTTACAAGCTCCATAAATTTTTTATATGCTTTGCCATTTTCTATATTTTCCATAGCTTTTTTCTTATTTGCTTCTAAGTCATCTCCAAAACCTGCAAATTTTAATATATATGATGCGATTGTTAGGACTATATTTTTAACATCCTCCTCCATATTCCCATTTAATGCATTTACAGCTTCTTCTATTTCAAGTGAATTTCCAATGGCTTTTCCGAACTGGCTCATTCATATTTGTTATAACACAAACTGTGTCTATTCCAGCAAGTTCTCCGATTTTTTTCATAATAACTGATAATTCTCTTGCTCTTTCTTCTGTTTTCATAAATGCACCTTTACCAAATGTTACTTCAAGCACTATTTTCTTAGCACCTGCAGCAATTTTTTTACTCATTATACTTGATGCAATAAGAGGAATACTTTCTGTTGTAGCTGTTACATCACGAAGTGCATATAATTTTTTGTCTGCTGGGGCAAGATTTGCTGTTTGTCCAATTAGGCTTATACCGATTTCTTTTATATTATTCTTAAATTCTTCTATGCTTAAATCAGTCCTATATCCAGGAATAGATTCTATTTTATCTATTGTTCCTCCGGGTAATTCCAAGTCCCCTACCTGACATCTTTGCTACTTTTATTCCAAGTGATGCAACAATTGGCATAACAATTAATGTTATTTTATCTCCAATTCCACCACTTGAATGCTTGTCTATAATTGTTTCTGATATATCGCTTAAATCTAACCTTTCTCCTGAATTTGCCATTGCAAGGCTTAAATTTTTTGTTTCCTCATAGTCCATTCCATTTATATATATTGCCATTGCTAAGGCTGAGGCTTGATAGTCTGTAATCTCTCCTTTTGTATATCCTTCTATAAAGAAATCTATTTCTTCCTTGCTTAAAACACCTTTATCTCTTTTTTTAGCAATTATATCAATTATATTCATAAAAATATCCTCCAAAATTTTTGTTTCTACTAGTCGTAAATATACTATATATTAGGTGAAAAATCAAGCGAACATTTGTAATTTTTTTCAAAAAATTTTATTTACATATTTACCATATTATGTTATAATATATTATATATTGCTTAGAAAGGAACAAGATTAAATATGGAAAGAAATATTTATCAAACCTTAAAAGAAATAAAAGAGCAAAAATCTACTATACTAACTAAAGATGTAAAGTTTTTAGGAACTATTCAAATGACTGAAAAGTCTAAAACAGGAGATGTAGGGATTTTAAAAGATATCTATGTCGTAATTGATGAAACTTCTAATGGTGGAGATATACAAAAATTCTATGATGAAAACGGCGAACTTGTTGCAGGTCGTAGTATTGATGGAAGATTATTCCCTGGTCCAGAGTTTGCAAATGAAGATATTGGATTTTTGAAAGAAATCGATTCTTTAGAATTAGAAAACGGCTTAAATCTTGAAGAACTTGATCAAAAATTAGAAGAAGTTTCAAAAGAACTTGGAATTAGCAAATCTGAAATCCTTTCAATGACTGAAGTTGAACTTGACCAAATTGTAAAAGAAAAAGGCGATGTAGGTCTTGTTATGGAAGATGATGAAAAAGATGTTGATGTGGATAAGGATGAATTAAAAAAACAAAACGAAGAAGCACTTAAAGGAATTAGTTCAAGGCAAGAAATTAATTTAGATGAAAAAGTTGACGATAGATATACTTTAGCTGATATTTTAGGTGTTCAATCAGGTGCTACTCTACTTGCTGTTGATTCTGATAAAATACAGAACAATGAAAATTCTACTCGTTTTTCTTGCATAATAAAACTTCCTGATGGCACATTACAAAAAGCTGATATGCTTACACAGGTAGGTGGAAAAGATTCTGATAAATCTGTTTATGAAACAAATAGTGATGGTTCGAAAGTAGAAAAACAATCAGTTAAATCTTCTTATAAAATTAACTCACCAATTATCAAAAATGGTATTATTACGATAAGATATGGAGATATGGGAAGATTAAATGTCGCATATGGTAAAACTGATCCAACATCTCATAGAGATGCTATAACAGAGGAACTTAGAGGAAGAGAAGTATTTCGTCGTACAGATCGTGAGATTAGAGATGAATTTTCTACAAAAAAACGGTGTTTACGATGTTTCTGAAAAAATTGATGAAGCTAAAACTCATCCAGATGGTGAGAAGATGACAATAGATGAAATAGATGGAAATTTAAATACAGGACACATTCATGGAGAAGAAGTTGCAGAGCGTCTTATGAATGATGAAGAAGTTGGCCAAACTTTTCGAGATAGCTTTGATAATGAACAAATTGCCGAGCGTTTTGAGGAAATTAGAAAAGCAAATTCAGGAAGGGATACAAAAAGCCTTATAGAAATGACAAAATGGTCTTTACTTGCAGACTTAAATCCTGACAAAAATGTAACTGAACATACAGAAGAAATTGACGAATATCTACATAGTCATGATCATAAAATTGATTATTAAAATTAAAGTAAAATGGATTCGCCATTTTCTCTCTTCAATTAAAGCAAATATATTAATTTGACTGAAACTAATATATTTGCTTTTTTTATTTTATATTCTTACAGCAATTATTCCGAATTAGAAATCCTAAAATATTTCCTATTGCTGACATTCTGCCTTCATATAATTTATTTGCTTCTGGAAGAAGTTCTCCTGTAACTACATAAAGCATTGCCCCTGCTGCAAATGCAAGGCATAATGAAATTACTTTTTGAGAAAATATATAACTTAAACTGCTTCCAAAAAATGCTCCAATACCAGTTGCAACACCAGATAATATTACAAGAACAATTACTTTTAAAGAGTTCATTCCTCCGATTTTTCATAGGAAGAGCCATAGAAATTCCTTCTGGGACATCATGAATTGCAATTGTAATTGCTAAAGAATATCCGTAGTTTAAGTGAGGCTTCAAATCCTGCGCCAATACTTAAACCTTCTGGGAAATTGTGCAAAGCGAGTCCTACACCAACAGCAATTCCCGTTTTTAATAAACTACTTTTTTTGCCTTGTAATTTGTTTTGTACAATCATATCACAAAATATCATAATAAATATTCCAAATATTATTCCAACTATAGCCGTACTAAAATCTGCTACCTTTAATGCTTCTGGAATCAAGTCAAAGCATACAACTGCCATCATAAGTCCAGATGCAAATGAAAGTACAAAGCTTAAGATTTTATTTGATGTTTTATCAAATTTTAAACCAATTATTCCCCCTATAGTTGTGCCAAATGTTCCAAAAAATAAACCAAGTAGTGTGTTTTTTAGAATATTCATAAAAAACCTCCTGCTTGATTATATGCAGGATAATTTCACATCATGAAAATTTATTTACTTTACATAAACTTGACTTTACAATATAATTTTGCTATAATGTTAATAGCTTTTATAGCATTTTAAAGACTTTGTGGGTTGGTTAGTACATTTACAAATAAAACAAAAAAGGAGAAAAAGTCATGAAAAAACTTTTAAGTGCTTTACTTGTTTTAGTTTTTGTTTTTGCAATTCAAGCACCTGCTTTTGCAGATGAAAAGGAAGTAATTACTATTCAATCTAACTTTTTAGATGACCTGCCTTCTTATACACGGGAGGAGTTTGATCGTCTTTCAGAAGAAGACTTGAATGCATTTAACCAGCTACAAAATATCGTACAGTATGTGGAAAATCCTGGCTATGTAAATGGCGCTGATTACGCTGGAAATATTTTTTTCAGTGCAGATAAAGAATCATTCTATAACATGATTTTCCCTGTTCTTTGCAAATATGAGACTATACTGTATGAAAATACTGGCGAAGCAGTGCTATACCAATTTCTTCTTTCAGATTATGCATCTGAAAGAAATGAGCTTCAATTCAAGATTTTATATTCATTACATGAGGTAAAAAAAGGAGATAACCTTTGGAAAATTGCAACAAAGGGATATAGTGTTCCTAACAAGAATTATCTTATGTATGATAAAGAATCTTCTTTAGATTCATATATCTTGAAAGAAACTCAAGAGCTGATGACTCTTAATCAGCTTGACTCGGATGTAATTTATCCAGGTCAAATAATTGCTATCCCTGTGATATATGTACAATAATTTTCCCAAAGTCTTTAAAGGGGCGTTCTAAAATAGAACACCCCTTTTTCTTTTATTTTTATTTAATTATCTCTACCTTGTCCAAAGAATTTCCAATTGTCTTGTACCTCTTGTTCATTTAATGCCTTTCCATATATTGCAAAGTCATATAACTTACCTGTGAACTTTAGATTTCTTGTTAGCCTTAACTCCCCTATTGTCAAATTTTTAAAGGTTGGATTTTCCAATTTTCCAGAGCTAAATGTTGCTTTTAACTCTCCATTTATATATAATTTAGTTTCTCCTCCCTTTACTGCAACTACTTGAATATTCATCAGTTTATTATTATATTCAGCAATATTAATACTTAAAAATCCATCATCCTCTCTAGTTTCATGATCTACTCCACTCCAAGAAGTTGTTGAAAAAGAACATACATTCAAATAATTTTTATAGATTCCTATCCAATTTATATACTTACCAGATTCTTCCGTAATACCACATAGCATTGATGGAAATGCACCGGCTAGATTGAGAAGTATCCCCTTTAACCGTAATACTAATTGAATATGCTTTATCTACTGTATATTTATTATCAATCTCTATGTAAGGATATGCTTTATCTGTTCCTAAAATTAATGCTCCATCTTCATCATATGTAAGGTCTCCACCATAAGCTTTTAGACTTCCAAAATGATCTTTGCCTCTTTCTGTCATAGAATCTACATACATAATAGATTTATCTAGCGTACTACTACTATTCCTTAAATTGAAAGAATATACTTTATTTCTACTTTCATACATTTCCATTCCTTCGATGCTTAATACTTCACCTGTTTGATAATTTACTAAATATGGTGCATGTGTTGTATCTGTTAGCCCTAATTTTTCAAACTGTTCATCATATTTATTACTTGCTTTCTCTTCTTCTGTATAATTTCCAATCAAAAACCAGCCTAAATCATAAGTAACACTACCTATTGTTATAGAATTTTCAAAATCTACTGTCATTAATTCTCTACCAATATTTTCGGTTTGCATTAAAACTTTATCAGCTAAAACTCCAAGTTCTATATAATATCTAAACTCATCTGAATTCATATTTTTTACTGCCATTCCTAGTTCCTTCGCATGAATTCCTTCTTCACTTTCTTCATCGCCTAAATACACTATTTCACCATTATAAATTGCCAATTTGCCTTTTCCATAATTCAAACCTGGCACATTTTTTGAAATTTCTTCTGGGGTCATATATTTTATTTTATTATCTTTGATATTCTCTAATAGATAAAAATATATTGCCTCTTGTGCTTCTGCTAGCTCATATTTTTGAGTTGCTCCAGCTGTTGTTCCAATTAATTTTCCCACTACTAATTGATTAATTACTATTGCAGTCAATATTATTAATACAATAATTGTGATTACTAATGAAATAAGTGTAATTCCATTATCCTTTTTCATGTTTTTATTTCGTTTCATCATTATCTCCTTAAAATATTTTATAAGATAACATGTCTTTTCATTTGATTAGTACTAGTTTCTTTCTTATGCTTATATTTAATAATATCATTCTATCAAATTTTTGTAAACAATTTATTTAAATTTATGTCTTTTTTATCTTCACAGCAATTACTGTCATGTCGTCTTTTATGCTTCCTACTCCATTGTCTATCGCTTGGGCAAGAAGAATATTTGCAATTTTTTGTACATTATCAGTTTCTATTTCCTCTAAAAAATTCTTTACCCAAATTTCTTTATTTTCATATTCTACATTTGACTCTAGTATTCCATCTGTACACATTATGATTATATCCCCATCTTCTAAATCCTTGTCATAAACAACTAGGTCTACTTTATCAAGAATCCCAGCTGGAAGTGATACAGATTTTACCACTCTAACATTCTTTTTATTTTTTATAAATGTAGGTGGAGCACCATTTTTCATAAACTCTACATTTCCTGAAAATAGGTCTAATATTGCAACATCAAGTGTTGCATAAATATCTTCTTTTGAATTTACATACATACTACTATTTATAAGTTCTAGTGATGTATCTTTATCAAACCCACTCATTAACATTCTATTTAACATTTTAACTGCTGTTTGGCTTGCTTTTCTTGCTCTTTCTCCACTTCCCATGCCATCACTTATAGCAACTAAATATTTTCCATCACCCAATTTTGTTTGTACACTTGAATCGCCTGATGTAACTGAATAATCTTTCTTCTCAGATGCGATTCCTAATTGCATTGTATATCTATCTTTTGAAATAAAGACACCTTTGCAAACTTTCACATCATTTTTTATTGCACAGAAGTCATTTTCTAAAACCATTTTGCAATTTAATATTTTTGAAAGTATATTCTCTATTTCAAGTGTGCTACAGTCTTCCTCATTTTGGCATGCCTTTTGATAAAGATTTACAACATATCTTCCGATTTTTTCCTTGTTCAATGTCTATCTCTACAACTTCTATATTTTTTTGCAAACACAATAATTTTATTTCTTTTTTCTCTTCATCAAATGTATACTTCTCATGCCCTCTATATATTGATTTTGCAACATCAGTTATCGCCCTTGATACCCCACTTAACTGACTAGATATAACTTTTTTGTTTTCCTTCATTCTCTTGTTCCAAAGGCTATTTACTTTTCCTATTTTATATGTATCATTTATAAGTCTTACAGCAATATTTATATCTTCTTCAATCTTCAAATTTGTATCAAAATCATCAAAACCCACAACATAAATACTGCGTTTTTCTAGTAAATCTAAAATGTCTTTTTTAGTTATCTCGTTTTTTTCTACTAAAATTTCAAAAATATCTGTCATAAGTCCGTTTTCTTCATTTGACAAATCATCATATAAAACATTATTCCTTATTCCATAAAGTTTCTCGCTAAGTAATTCTATGAAATTCTCTTTTCCACCATCTTCCTTAGAAGTATTTATATCATCTACATATACTCTAGACATCTCATTTATTGCTTCTGATACTGTATTTAATTTATTTACAGCATCTATATTTTCTCCTGTTTCTAGCTCAAAAGGCTTTCCGTGCAGGTAAATATAAATCCTTTGCGAAAAAGTCTTCTATGTTTATTTGTATCTTTTTTGGAACAAGCAAAAGCCCTAAAGACGCAACTATTATCTCTTTTAAATAAATAATTGAAGTAGTATTTCCATTTGAGACATATGAAAGAAGTATATTTCCTGCGATAAATCCTATAATTACGCCTATTCTTCCAAATCTGCTTAAGAATCCTGCTATCATTCCGAGAAAGTGCAAATGATGCAACTAATACCCCTGAACTACCTGAAATAACCCCAAGTACAGTTCCTATTGTAATACCACTTGCACCTCCAATTAGTATTCCTTTTTTCCATCCGAAGTACTAATACTATAAGGATGCAAAGTACTGTTTTTACTTCAAATCCGAATATTTGAAAATCTCTAAGTGCACTTATTGCAATAGAAAGCATTAAACTTGCTCCTATTACTTCTTCTACTGTAAATGCTTTTGTAATTCTATATTCACTTATTGCGATTAGTGAATTTGCAAAGATTTTATAAAATATGTATGTTATAACTGAAAGCTCTATTGCTAGAAAGAAATCATATAATAAGAATCCTCTAAATAAGATTTGAATAATTTGAACAGCAAAAGTGCTAGCGACTACATATTTTCCTAGCTTTCTTCTTTCACTTTTATATTCTTCTTCATACCATGGTTTAAATATTAGACACATTCCAACAAGTACAAGAGCTGTAAATATATATGTCAATGTAGCTTGTCCACCAAGACCTATTAATGAACCAATGGCAGTACATAAAAACATAATCCCTGCTGGAAGCCCGATTTGAAACTCCGTGCTGCAAGTATTGAGATTGCAAATGGAGCAAGTCCATTTCCTCCTTGAATGCTTATTGTGCTTAACATGAATGATATAATATATACAAGTATATTTTGCTTTGTGAAAAGCTTTAAAATTATTTTCTTTATATCTATTTTTTCTTCCTGAATATTCTCCTCTAGTCTTTCTTCTTCTTTTTCATCTACTATATTTTGAAACATCCTTACCACCTTCTAACCTTTTTAAATAAGTATACAATGCTTTTTCTAAATTTTTTGTCATTTTTAGTATACATTATCTAAAAAGTTTTTTGCAATTTGTGATATATTTTTTGATTTTATTTTTCTTAAAAACAATTTTCGATATAATTCTATAACATATTGTCGGATTTTTCAATAGTTTGCTTAAAGAAAAAAATAGCTTCGGGGTTTAAGTAAAAAAACTTAAACCTCGAAGCTTTGGCGTCTAAAAAGAAATTTTTATGAGCTGCTTTACTCATCATCTTGTCTGTCCGGTCCAAGCTCCATCCGAGCCCACATAGAAATTATCAATCCATGTGTTTGCAGCCATTTCTGACTCTTTGTAGGAGTAACCGTTGTTTACTCCGTAACCCGGATAGAAGTAGTACCATTTGCTGTTGATGAAAATCCATCCTCTTACGCAAGAGCCTTCAGGTCCTCCAACAGCCGGTGTCATATAGTACCATCTACCATCTGAGTGGTGAAACCAACCAGTTACCATACGACCTGTTCCGTCCATCCAGTACCAGTTACCATTATCAGAAACCCAGTTGTTTTTAACTAAGTTTCCATTCTGATAATACTGCCAATAGCCTGGATTTCCTGACCAGCCGTTTTTGCCACTCGGAGCGGAGCTCGGTGTTGGTCCGTTTGGATTGTAGTTGTTGTTGCTGTTATTATTCCAACTACTGTCAGAATAATTATTGCTTCCCTTCCAGGTAATGTTATGTTCTTTGCAATAATACCAAAGCTCATTCCAATCCCAGAATTCATCTGACTCAATCCATTCGGAATCATCGATTCCTGTGCCTTCGTGCATTGCTCTCACTCGGAAATAGATACCGTCCTTCTCTGCGTACTTGGAAGACGCAAGTTCATTTGCGAAATTATATGACCTACTGGTCGTCTCATAAGAGGCGATTCTGGTGTTATTACGGTACAGCTGTACCTGATAACTGTCAGCATTGGTCACTCTCTCCCACCTCGCAATCCAGGGCTTATCATAGTCCCAGTATGCACTTTCGGGAGATGCGAGCATCCCATTTACAATCCATTTTACTTTGATTGTATACTCGCTCCCGTTACGACTGTAACTGGAAAGGGTTGCTCCGCTTCCGCGAACATTAATTGATGCCCTTCCGTCACTAAGACGAATTTCATAACCTTCTGCTGGTACAATTACAAAAGTTGCTGTAATTGTCTGCCCAGCCTCCAGTTTAGAGGCATCTTTGTCCCACTTGATGTCTTCCTTCAGCATGTAACGATTTTCATCGTCACTGCTGCCGACACTAATTGTCGGATACACATAGTCACCATTGTTGGTGACCCGAACCGTAAGCGACCTAACATAGGTCACCGCCGACGCCGGAATGCACATCATAACTACCATGCACATCAGCGCCATTGTTGCTACTAACCGTTTGAAAACTCCCTTTTTCATAATAATCTCCTTTCATTTGCTCTGAGGGCAACTAGCCCTCGTTTTTTGTGATATATATTTCATCACACAAATATATGTGTGCTAATTATATTTTACCACATTATGTCATGTATGTCAAAATTTTTTCCATAATATTATTGTAAGTTTCTATGTTTTATGATATTATAAATATGTTAATAATAAAGTTTTAAGGAGGAATTTTTATGTGGATTGCAATTATTGCCATTGTTGTTATTATTGTTCTTTGGATAATATTTGCTTACAATGGTTTAGTAGGTAAAAAATTTAAAGCAGAAAATTCTTGGAGTCAAATTGATGTTCAACTTCAAAGAAGATTTGATTTAATTCCAAATCTAGTTAATTCTGTAAAGGGTTATATGGGACATGAAGAAGGAGTTTTGACAAAAGTTACTGAACTTAGATCAGCTTGGGCAAATGCTAAAAGTGTTGATGAAAAAATTAATCTTGATAATGAACTTACAAGTGCACTAAAAACTATACTTTCAGTTTCTGAAAGTTACCCAGATTTAAAAGCTAATGAAAACTTCTTAGCATTACAAGAAGAACTTAAAAATACTGAGGATAAGATTTCTTATTCTAGACAATTCTATAATGATAGTGTAACAATTTATAATACTGCAGTTGCAGTATTCCCAACAAATATAATAGCTTCATTATTTGGATTTAAACCTAAAACATTATTTGAAGTAGATAGTAGTGAAGCAAGACAAAATGTAAAGGTTGATTTTGGAAATAACTAATATATATGTAAAAAGCAAAACTCTCGGAAATTTCTCCCCGAGAGTTTTTTATTTTATATTATATATCTTCTTCGCATTTTTGTAGGTGATTTCTGCAATTTCTTCTATGCTTTTATTTTCGACTAAGGCAATCTTTTGTGCAATGTATTTTACATTTCTAGGATCATTTCTCTTTCCTCTATTTGGCTCTGGGCAAAGGTATGGAGAATCTGTTTCAATTAACATCTTGTTCTCTGGAACCATTTTTATAATTTCATCTGCATTCTTTGAATTTTTAAAAGTAATAGCTCCTGCAAATGATATGTAAAGTCCTGCATCTAGCCCTGCTTTTACCAAATCATGATTTAACTGGCAGCAATGAAGTATAGCCTTATCCTTTGGAATTATTTTTTCTTTTAGAATCTCTATTGTATCCATTATGGCATCTCTTGAATGTATTGAAATTGGTAAGTTTAATTTATTTGCAAGTTGAATTTGCTTTAAAAATGCGTATTTTTGAAGCTCCTTATTATCACTTACCCAGTGATAATCAAGCCCTATCTCGCCTATTGCAACAACTTTTTTATTAGATTTTGCAAGATTTTCTATAACTTTTACCTGCTTATCTATTTCTTCTTCCGTTTTCCCTATATCGCTAGGATGTACTCCGAACAGCACTATATAAAAAATTATATTTATCTGCAAGTTCTATACTTTGCTTAGAACTTTCAATATTATAACCTACAACTACGGCATTTTCTACACCTTCGTCATAGGCTTTTTGTATAATTTCATCTCTATCTTCATCAAATTTTTCATCATTATAATGACAATGCGTATCAAATAGTTTCATGTATTTAGCCTTTTTCCTCCTCCCAAACTGCAACAGCTGTTGCAACAGCAAATTCTCTGCAATGCGATAAGCTTATCTCTATACTTTGGATTCCATTTATATCTTTTTCTATAAAATTTACTTCAGGTCTTCCATTTTTATCGTTTAATATTTCCACATCTGTCCATGAAATTTCAAATTTATCTCTAAGCTTGTTTGATATTGCCTTAAATATTGCTTCCTTTGCTGCAAATCTTGCAGCATAATGTTGGTATTTTACATTTGCTTTACTTTCGCAGTATTCAATTTCCTTTGGAGTATATATTCTATTTAATGCTTTTTCTTTTACATCTTCTATTAAGCCTTTTACTCTTTCTATCTCAATTATGTCTGTTCCACATGTTACATTCATAGAGTTTTTGATTTCCTTCCTTTAATTTCTACCCTTTAATTTTATACATATTTATAAAATTAACTATATTTGTAATGATTGATATTGCAAGTAAAATAAGTACTATTTTATTTAATATATCACTTTCCTTCGTTTTCAAGCTTTTGTATGTAACATCATATTGTTCTTTTGTTACAACATATGATTTTTCTAAATCTAAAGCTTCTTTAAAACTTTTGAAAATTTCTCTTCCGACATCATCATTTGTTGCCTCATGAACCCATACATCACTTGTAAAATCTACAAATTCCTTTGATGCTTTTTTGTTTTTCATTATCTTCTTAAAATCATTTACTATTTTAGAAAAATAGAATTTTTGGTATAAAGCTAATATATATGTATAAAAATATTCATTTTCAAATTTATTTGCAATCTCATCTTCGCTTGCATCCACCATATTTGATGTCATTAAATTTGCAGAATTTCCTGTTATTCCAAATTTTATATAATCTCCTATGCTTACTATTTTTAGTCTATCCAATGGGAAGTTTGATTTATAATCACTATTTAAAACATTTGCAAATTTGAAAAATTCTTTTTGTAAATCTGAAATGTCTGTATTTTCATTCCAATATTTTTTGTCAATGCAAGCAAATGAATAAGTATAAAATTTATTTATATCTATATCTATTTTCTCTGCATCTTCTGGCTTTCCTGTTATTTCTTTAATCACTTCAGAAAGCTTTTTTATATCATCAAATGTATCTGCCTGTATTTTTATATTGCTATATTTTTCTTTTTTGTTTGATCTTATATTTGTGTTTGTAAATTTAGCGTTGAAATTTAATAATTCAGAGAATTTGTCTGTATCTTCTATATTTGTTTTTATTGCTAAAAAACAAATTCCTGTTTTAAAGCATACAATTTCTATTCTTTCTATTTTAAAGAATATTCCGGTCTTCAGCTCCTATTTTTGCTTGGACATTTTCTCCTATGCTGTATTCAAATATTGTACAAGGGATTGATTTTATAACATTTTGTTTTATTTCTCTGTCTATACTATCTGCTTCTTTCCTTCCATTAAATGCATATCTAAAGCTTTGAAACATGTAATCTCTAACAGTTGGTAGAAAATAATTGTAAATATTTAAGTCTTTTTGTCTTTCATATATTTTAAGTGTGCATTTACTATTTTTTAATAGACTTTGTATATATTTCTTGTATTTCCTTTCCTCTACTACATATGGATATATAAAGTAGCTATAACTATTTTTTATCCTTAGTTCCATTTTATTTTCCCCCTTAGTACTATTTCTTATTTATTTTATCATTTATGTTTATTTTTTTCAAGCGTATTTTGTGGGTTTTTTGTGTAGGTGAAATTATGTATATAGTTGTTTTTTCAAAAAGAAGAATACTGAGTTATTTCAGTATTCTTCTATAAAATCAATCAATATATGTTTGATTATACTGTTTTATAATGAGTGTTCACCAGTCCTTCCGTGTGAACATGGAAGCCCCATTTTTCCTGTACCCTTACACTGTGGACAGGTCGTATTCATTTTGCTATAATAAGAGTCGTTCCACTCTGCGTGGTAAGCTTTCACTCCGGTTAAAAAGCCCTTGGATTCGTCAAAGATAGGTAAATTAGCCCAACCCGATGCATTCCAGCATGTATCACAGAAGAAATATTGAGGGAATGAACTGTAGCTTGTCCAGTGCCATAACTCCCAACAATTTTTACTTCTGATATTATTCGTGCAACCGAATTCTGGAACAGGTTTCGACCATCCCCCATGGACTAGTGCTTTCCTTGGAAGCCGACCTAGTAAACCAACTCGAATCTTCGGAAGTATAATACTTATAAACCTTACCATATCCCTGACAGGTTAGGCACCAAAACTGTGAGCTATATCCAGAGCAGTTGGTATACTTAGAACCTGAAGCATTAGTTCCTGCAGTACCTTGACTATCTTTATATGAAACTGTCCAAGTATATTGTGTTGCTTGGGTTAATCCAGTAACCTGCATTGATACAGATGTACCTGATGCTTTTGAGTTTTGAGATGCTGTTTTACCTCCACATGTCAATGTATAACTTATTGTATCTCCATCATCATCCTTTGCTGCTCCTGTTACTGTCATAGTTGTCGTTGATACAGCCGTTACACTAAATGTTGATGATACATATGGTGCTCTGTTTGATGTTTTTACACTTCCTGTTTTTGTTGCTGT
>CANQLP010000010.1 GCA_947624725.1 uncultured Clostridia bacterium | reverse complement strand
TTTTCCAATAAATCTGGTATATAATCTAATAATTTATCTAATGATGATGAATGGTTTACAGGCATTAATTTTACATTATTTCCTTGTATAACAAGAAATGCTATTGGATTAATAGTTACACCAGCTCCGACTTCCTCCACCAAATGGTAATCTGTATTGGATTGCTTCTTCTTTGTCCTTTTTTTGATATTCATCTATTGTTTCTCCTTTAAATTCACTACCACCTGCTGCAAATCCAAATGATACTTTTGAAATTGGAATTATAACAGTATTGTTTGCAGTTTCTATCGGTTCTCCAATTATTGTGTTTACATCTATCATATCTTGTATACTATTCATCGCCGTTACCATAAGCCCTTCGATTGGATGTTCGTTCATATACCTTCCTCCTTTTATATAAATTATTTTATATGGATAATATGTACTCTTTTTCCAATATTTATACAATAGCTGGATATTTTTTCAAAATATATTTATTATAAAATGCATTTTCTTATAATTTCTAGCTTAAATTGACTTGTTTTACATAATGTGGTATAATATAATTAGGTTTTACCTTTTATCTTTATACTAATTTATTTAGGAAGGGAGGACTTTTTTTAGGTAATTTGTAACTTGAAAATTTAATATTAAAATAACAACAAAAGGAGAAAAAATCAATGAAACAAAAATGGGAAAACTTTAAGCAATACTTGAGAAATCTGGGTGATAACTTTGACAGAGCTTCCTGCGGCGGTATATATCTTATGTTTCTTGCGTTAATAACTCTTGCTGTGGTTGCTTTGGTGGTATTTATTTTTCAAATATGTCAGATTGTCAAAGAGGCTAATGCTCCTACTTTGGAAATGCCAACTGAGGCTGAAACAGCTATGTTGGAAGAGACCACTTCGGCTGTTGTCCAAGAAACTGCTCCTGAAACTACGGTGGCAGAAGTATCTAACGAAGAAGGAATCTTGTCTGAGGACGATTATATCGAACTCGGTACATATTCTGACTTCGCGCTGGTATATTTAAAAGATACTAGCGAGTTCTTATGCATTCGTGACGGGAAGCCTATCGGCAGACGGGTTCATGTAACACCTAGTGAGTTAGTTCTTTTCCTTGATTACTTAATCGAAGGAAATGAATTACATTTCGGGTATTTATATGAAGGCTCACTTATATATCCGATTTTTATAAAGGACTTTGAGGGAAGTATTTCTTTTCATCTGCAAGAAGTTGAAAAGTTTGATCATACTCCTTCTGAAGGCTTTGACAATCGTTTCACTGATGCAAGGTATGGGAGCTTCAGTTATTCCATCTATGACGGCAAAGTGTATTATCTAAAAAACGCTGAAGATAATCTCTTCCAGAGTGAAAATTTTGGGAGTAAATATCTGCCAATCGTAGATGAATACATTTCCCTCACTATTGCAGAGCTATCGACAAGTGCGTTTACTAAAACGCACATCTTCGATGGCAATTATGGAATAGGTTTTATAAGTTGCTATACGACTTTCAATGATGATTTACTCGTATATGCAACATGGAAAGATGCTAATGTTTCAGCATCTGACATGAGGGATAATGGCCTATTCCCAGAATATGCATCAGATGACGGCGAGGGATATATCTTTGACTACTGGAGCGAAGCAAAAGAGGTCATAGACTATATCGAGAGTGGACAGTCTCCTGAGGAAAATGCAGAAGGAGAAGAAAGTTAAATTACCTAAAAGCCAGCTCAGTAAAAAATTTTACTGGGCTGGTATGCTTTTTAATTTTTGATTTTTCTTATATTCTTTTTGTTTCTTTAATAGGAAGTATAAGGCAAATATTATATATATAATTTTTATATTCGCGATAAATTTAAAATCTAAATTTATGCTATTTCCAAAATTATATAATGGCAAAACACAATATTTAGAATGTTTTAGCTTAAACATTCCGAGATAATATTCCAATTAATGAAGAAATAAAAGTTACTGCATATACTGTTAAATTTAAGCTATCTAAACCTAATTCCAAACTCAGATTCATGTTTTTTACCTTGATTTTTAGCTTCTTTATAGCTTCCAATATATGTAGTCTCTTAAATAGAGATACATCATTTTTTATTGATTTAAAGTCTTTTTTTAGTTTTAATTTATCTACTTTTTCTTTAGTGATTTTTACTTTGGCAATTTTGATTATCCCAAATAGATAAATTTCTATAAAGACAAGAAACTCTTTAGATAAATCTTTCGTTTTTCTATTTTTATATATATTATGGATGTCGCATTTTTTTACATTTAATCTTATATCTGATAAAATTACAGTTACGGCAAGTATTAAAATAATAAAAAAAACAGGTAAAACCAAATTCATACCAAACTTTATCTCCTTTTAGTTATATTTTTAGTTTTGCCTATTTTTATTAAAGCTATACTGCTTTTTTCTTTTTCTCTACTATTATATCTCCAAATAATTCTTCTTGTCCTGTTATTACTTTATTTCTTCTTGATAATTCAAGAAGCCCAGTAAAGGCTGTTACTATCTCTATTTTATTGCATTTTGAAACTGTATACATTTTATTAAATACAAATTTGGGTTTTTTCAAAAGTGCCTTAAATATTTCCTTTACCTTACTTCCGACAGTATATGAATCTCTTATTGCAATTTTTTCAATATTTTCAGCATTTACATTTATCTTTTCTCTATATCTATCTATTGCATTTTTATATAATTCTACAATTATATCCTTCTCATATGTCTTCTCCAGTTTTTGTTTAGGAAGTTCTATTTTTTCTTGTGCTCTATATATTGTATCTGAATTTATGCTATACAAATTTTTTAATTCTGCTGTAATTTCTTTGTACTTCTTATATTCTACTATCCTTCTTATTAATTCTTCTTCTGTTATCTCATCATCTTCTTGATTATCAGCATTTGGAAGAAGACCTTTTGATTTTATTAAAAGAAGAGTCGATGCCATAACAATAAATTCTGAGCTTATCCCAAGTTTTTGCTCTTGGATTCTATTTATGTATTCTATGTATTGTTCTGCTATTTCACTTAAATTTATATCATATATATCCATCTTATTTTTATCAATTAAGTGGCAAAGCAAATCAAGTGGTCCTTCAAAATTCTCTATTTTTATTTGTAATCCTTTGCTTTCAAGTGATAATACATTCTGCATTTTTATATCACATTCCTTTCTTAAAACTTGCCTTACTCGCTTTGATTCTTTAATACTTCATCTACTATTTCAAAATCAAAGCCTTTTCCTATAAGATAAGCTTTAAGTTTTTGTTCCTCTTTTCCTTTTTTCTTTTCAGCTAATCTCTTTGCTGAATTTAGTTCATAAGTTTTAAGTTTTTCCTCATTATTTGCAATATATTCTTCTATGTCATCTACATATATACCTTTTTCATATATCTTACGCTTCATCTCTCTAATAGACATTAGGTTCAGATTCATATACTCATTAAAAATCTTTTCTACATATTCTTTGTCATTTATATATCCCGCTTCTTTGACATATTCTATTATATCCTCTAGCATATTTTCATCTATTGTATGACAAAACTTTTTTCTTACTTCTCCCTCTGTTCTTTTTTTGTATAAGATATATTTCATAACTTCTGTTTTTTTATTATCAAATTCTTCTGGTGTATACATATATTCCTCCTAAAACTTTACCTAGTCCATTATTTCTTCATCATTTTCACTTACAGTTTCTTCACTTAAAGAATTTTCAAATGCTTGTGCCATATTTTCTCTGATCTTTGCTTCAACTTCTGCCATTACTTCTGGATTGTCTGCTAAATATTTTTTTGCATTTTCTCTACCTTGTCCAATTCTTTCTCCTTTATAACTAAACCAAGATCCACTTTTAACTATTAAATCTAAGTTTACAGCTATATCTAATATGTTTCCTTCTTTTGAAATTCCTTTTCCATATAATATATCGAATTCTGCTTCTCTAAATGGTGGAGCGACTTTATTTTTTACTATTTTTACTCTTGCTCTATTTCCTATTACTTCTCCGTCTTGTTTAATATTTTCTACTTTTCTTATATCCATTCTAACAGATGCATAGAATTTTAATGCTCTTCCTCCTGTTGTAGTTTCTGGATTTCCAAACATTATTCCAACTTTTTCTCTTAATTGGTTTATAAATACTATAACTGTTTTAGACTTATTTACTGCTCCTGCAAGTTTTCTTAAAGCTTGAGACATAAGTCTTGCTTGAAGACCAATATGTGAATCTCCCATTTCTCCATCTATCTCTGCTTTTGGTACTAATGCTGCAACAGAGTCTACAACTATTACATCTAATGCACCGCTTCTGATTAAAGATTCTGCAATCTCTAATGCTTGCTCTCCTGTATCTGGTTGTGATACTATAAGTTCATTTATATCTACACCAAGATTTTTTGCATAAACTGGGTCTAATGCATGCTCTGCATCTATAAATGCAACTTCTCCTCCTTCTTTTTGTGCTTCAGCAATTATATGCAATGCTAAAGTTGTTTTTCCTGAACTTTCAGGTCCATATATCTCTATTATTCTTCCTCTAGGAACTCCTCCGATTCCAAGTGCTATATCTAGACTTAATGCTCCTGTAGAAATAGCCTCTACATTCATTGCTTTAAATTCTCCAAGTCTCATTACTGAACCTTTTCCAAATTGCTTTTCAATTTGTCCCATTGCCATTTCTAATGCTTGTTTTTTCTCATTATTTTCTGCCATGTTTTTCACATTCCTTTCTTCCTTTTGTATAAATAATACTATAAACATTCGTTTGCTATTATTATATACTTATTATTTTTTTAGGTCAAGCTTTTTTGAAAATTTTTTTACTTTCTTTTATGCCATTCTTCTATTTTATAAAATGGATTAGACCAATTGCTATTAACATTTATGCTTAAAGTTTTTCCAAAAATTGTAGTAACTCTACTGAAATATAAACCTATATATGGTCTTTCATCTATATAAATATTTTTAAGTCTATCATATTTTTCCTTTAATATTTTTTCATCTGTTATACTGTAAAGCTCTTCTAATATTCCTTTTGCTTCCTCATTTGTATAATTCGCTAAGTTTCCGGTCTCCAAAATATCTTGCAAGATTTGGACTAACACCGAACAGAAACACCTGTAAGTATCATATCATAGTTTTTACCATTCAAATAGTTTTGGTATCTTTGGTCATTTGCAGAAATTACATTAACTGGTATACTTATTTCTTCAAGATTCTTTTTTATAATATTTGCTACATTTACTCTATTTTGATTAGAAGATTGTACAACTAAATTTAATCTTAATCTTACTGTACTATATCCTATTTTTTTCTGCCAGCTTCCATAACTTAATTTCCAGCCGTTTTCTTCTAGAATTTGTTTTGCTTTGTCCTTATTATATTCATAGCCTGATATATTTTCATTGTTTAGATAATAAACACTAGATAATGGAAAATCTCCTGTTTTGTATCTTCCTTTATATACTGAACTTACAATTTCATCTTTATTTATGGCATAATTAATAGCTTGTCTTACTTCTTTATTTGATAATATATTGCTTGTAACATTTAATGCTAGATAATCAAAGTTTCTACCTATGTTATCTTTCATATTAGAGCCTATAACGCCAATACTATCTTCTATGTCAATACTATCAGTAATTATTAAATCCAGTCCACCTAGTTTATATGCATTATATACTTCTGATAATGTTCCATAGACTCTTACTGTAATTGTGTCAAAATTTAGATTTACTTTATCTGCATTCCACCAATTTGGATTTCTCATTAAATCAATTTGTGAGCTCAAATCAACTACTTGTATTTTATATTTTCCCGTTCCCATAAGTATATTATTCTTACTAGAATTTAATATATCTTCTCCTTCAAAAAACTTATAACTAATTATTGGAAAAGTTAAATTATATTCAAAAAATGGGACTTGATCTGTTAAATATATTTTTACTAAGTTTTTACTTATAATCTCTACTCTATCAACGAAAGATACATTTGAATTATAAATAGAATTATCTCCTAATGCCTTTATTGTATCAATTGTAAATTTTACATCATCTGCTGAAAAATCTTCTCCATTGTGCCATTTAACATTTTCTCTTAAAGTTATAAGATATGTTTTACTATCAGCTTTTGACCATTCTACTGCAAGTGCATTATCTAGTTTAAAATTATCAGTTATATTGAATAATGGTTCATATATTAATTTAGTCATATCTTGTATATTTCTATTCTTTGAAATTAATGGATTTAAAGTATCTAGATTAGAAATTCCTATTCTTAAATTTGTATCTTCTTCACTTTTTTCAGTTTCTACAACATTTTCTTCAGTATTATTTTCTGTTCCTTCTTTCCCGTAGAAATAATATACAGCATATAATATTAATCCTATAACAACAGCTATAAATATATATCTTAAGATATTATTTTTCAATACTTAATTATCCTCCCTTTTGTATTTTTCTCTATGATTCTATAGATTAAATCCATATTATCATCTTCTGCTACCTTATTTTTTGTTATTTTACCACATTTTTTACATTTAAAAATTATCATATACCCTTTTTTAGGATTTATCTCTATATCAATTGGCTCTAGCATGCCATGACACAATTCTTCTCTGTCTCCTGGATTTATATCTACATGCTTTGAGTATAAACATTTTGGGCAATGGTTTCTGCATGAATATCCAAGGGGCTTAACTTTTTCTCTGCAATTTTCACATATAAATTCTTCATCTATTTCAGTAAATCTTTTCAAATTTTGCCTCCTGCATTTTTAATATTTAAAAATACTTCCACCTATAAATTCCCTTAAAATTGAGCTTTCTGGAATATCATCATCATTAATAGATTTAAAGTAATTTAGAAGAGTTATTAATCTTTTAGCTTCTGCAAATGTTGTATCTTCTCTATTTATCTCTGAAAGCAAAGGAAGCGCATATTTTTTAAGTGCTGCAAGCTCATATACAATTGATGAATTAAACATAACATCTGCTTCTTCTTGATATGGATAAATATATATTTTTTCTCCATCTGCAATAGAGCCCCATCTTTCTAAAGTTTCTTTTGCAGAATATCCTCTAAATTTATAATCTCTTACAATTCTTCTTATAATTCTGGTATCTGTTGTAGAAATTCTATTATAATAATCAATATTTAAAACTGTAAGTGCACTTATATATATTTTAAACTTTTTGTCTCTTGGAATAGCTTCTGTAAGTTTATCATTTAAGCAATGTATTCCTTCGATTACAAGTACCTCATCACTTCCAAGTTTAAGTTTATCTCCGTTTAAACATCTTGTGTCCTGTTGTAAAATCAAATGTTGGGATTTCTACTTCTTCTCCTGATAAAAGCCTTAATACATGCTCATTAAATAACTTCAAATCTACTGCTTCTATACATTCAAAATTATATTCTCCATTTTCATCCTTTGGATTTTGTTCTCTTTCTACAAAATAATTATCTACTGATAAAGTTTTAGGTTCTATTCCATTTAATCTTAGTTGTATTCCAAGTCTTTTTGCAAATGTAGTTTTTCCGTGATGAAGAAGGTCCAGCAATTAGAATCATTTTTATTTTCTTTTCTTTTGCAATTTTGTCTGCAATGTCTGAAATCTTCTTTTCATGAAGTGCTTCTGCAAGAAGAATTGTATCTTTTCCATTATCTTTTTCTAAACTTTTATTTAATCTATAAATTGTATTAAGCTTTAATACTTTATGTATTTCTTCATATTCATCTAAAGTTGAAGATAGTTTCTTGTTATCCTTAAATTTGCTAATTTCATTAGGATTCTTTTTGCTAGGATATCTAAGTAAAAATCCTTCTCCATATTTTACAAGGTCAAATACCTTTGTATAACCTGTTGAGATTGGCATAACGCCATAGAAATAATTGTAATAGTCTTTGCAATAATATAAAGATACAACTTCCTTTGTTTCTGAATTTGTTTGTAAAATTCCTCTTATACTTTTTTCTTTCTCATAAAATTCTTTTGCTTCTTCTGGAGTCATTTTTACTTTTCTGATTGGAATATCTTGATTTATTATTTCTTCCATTTTTACTTTAATTTTTTCTAATACTTCATCTGTGATTTCCATATTTTCAAATGTACAAAACATAGAATTATCTAATTGATAATTGATAGTAAGTAAAGCTTCTTTGAAAACCTCATCTATTGCCATAGCCATTATGTACATAATTCCTCTTACATATACTCTTTTTCCCTCAGTATCTGTGTAATCTAAAAGTTGAACTTTTCCACTAGTTTTTGGCACATGATTTAGACTCTTTACTTCATTGTTAAACATACAAGTAATAATCTGTTTGTTTCCGTTAATTTCTGTCTTTAAAGCTTCAAAAATGCTTTCTCCATCTTTTAAATTAAACTCTTTAGAATTACAAATCAAATTCATGAATAAAATCATCCTTTCTATTCTTCATCAAGTTTAAGTACGCTTAAGAATGCCTCTTGTGGCATTTCCACATTTCCTATTTGTCTCATCTTTTTCTTTCCTTTTTTCTGCTTTTCAAGAAGCTTCTTCTTTCTTGAAATATCCCCTCCATAGCATTTTGCAAGTACATCTTTTCTCATTGCAGAAATAGTTTCTCTTGCAATAATTTTTCCTCCGTACTACTGCTTGAAGTGGTATACTAAATAATTGTCTTGGTATACAAGTTTTTAGTTTTTCTACCATTTTCTTGCCTCTTGTATAGCTATTATCCTTATGAACTATAAATGAAAGTGCATCTACTGCTTCTCCATTTACGTGTATATCTAATTTTACAAGGTCTGCTCTTCTGTATTCTTTAAATTCGTAATCAAAAGAAGCATATCCTTTAGTTTTAGATTTTAAAATATCAAAAAAGTCATATATAATTTCATTTAATGGTAATTCATAGCAAAGTGTTACACGATTTGCATCTAAATATTTCATATCTACATATATGCCTCGTCTATTTTGGCATATTTCCATAATTCCACCAACATATTCTTTAGGTGTAAGTATCTCTGCATTAACAATTGGCTCTTCTATATATGATATTTCCTGAGGAGATGGCAAATCTGTTGGGTTATATATTTCTATTACCTCTCCATTTGTTTTATGCACTTTATATATAACTGATGGAGATGTCGTAATTAAACTTAAGTCAAACTCTCTATCTAGTCTTTCTTCTATAATTTCTAAATGCAAAAGCCCTAAAAATCCACATCTAAAACCAAATCCTAGTGCTGCTGAGGTCTCTGGTTCATATTCTAAAGCTGCATCATTTAACTTTAATTTTTCTAGTGCAGTTTTTAAAAATTCATAATCACTTCCATCCATTGGATAAAGTCCACAATATACCATTGGGTTTACCTTTTTATATCCTGGAAGTTTTTCTTCTGCTGGATTATCCTTTAGAGTAACTGTATCTCCAACATGAATATCTGATAAATTTTTTATACTTGCTGCAATATATCCGAACTTCTCCTGCTGTTATTTCATCTGATGGTACATATGTGCCGAGGCTCAAAATATCCGACTTCTGTTACAGTAAATGCTTTATCTGCTGCCATAAGTAATATCTCGTCTCCCACCTTTACCTTACCATCTACTACTCTTACATGTGCTATTGCACCTTTATAATTATCATAATATGAATCAAATATTAAGCATTTTGTAGGCTTTGTCTCATCACCTGTTGGAGCTGGGATTTTATTTACAATTTGCTCTAAAACTTCATCTACATTTAAGCCAGATTTTGCAGATATAAGAGGTGCATCTTCTGCGTCAAGACCTATTATATCTTCTATCTCTTTTTTTACTTCCTCTGGTCTTGCATTTGGAAGATCTACTTTATTTATAACAGGTAAAATTTCTAGATTATTATCTAGTGCTAAATATACATTTGCAAGTGTTTGTGCTTCAACACCTTGTGAGCTATCAACGACCAAAATTGCTCCATCACATGCAGCTAAGCTTCTAGATACTTCATAATTAAAATCTACATGCCCAGGTGTATCTATTAAATTTAATATATATTCCTTACCGTCTTTTGCTGTATATTTCATTCTAACTGCTTGAGATTTTATTGTAATTCCTCTTTCTCTTTCAAGTTCCATATTATCTAAAACTTGTGATTCCATTTCTCTTTCAGGAAGTACTCCTGTCATTTCGATTAATCTATCTGCTAAGGTAGATTTACCATGGTCTATATGTGCAATTATACTAAAATTTCTAATAAAATCTTGTTTTCTTGGCATTTATACACTTCTCCTAAGATATTTTTATCTTGTTTTTTCTTCAATTTTTTCTGTGTCTTGTCTTTGTTTTTCCGTAATTTTTGCCCATTCATCATGAACATAGTGTTCATCTATTAAGCCCTGTTTTCCTATTGATTTATAGGTTCTAGTTAACGATTTTAACTGAGTTTCAGTTATCATTTTTTGTGATACAAGTAAATTCAAAAATTCCATATCACTTAATGTAGATAGATATTCTGCACCAAATTCTAATGCCATTTTTCTATCAAAATTTAGGTTTACTGATTTTCCTGATTTTTCACTACTTTCAGATGTCTTTTCTATCATTTCTTTGTCAAAATCATAAATTTCAGGTGTTGTAGTTACGATAAATTTGACAAATCCTTCATCTGGAGTTCCCTTAAATTTTCTCATGATAGAGTTTGTAAGTATTAAATCTGTACTTATCTGTCTTATATCCTCTATCATAAAGAAATTATCTAATGTTAAGTCTGCAAAGTGATTCATTAAGTTTCTAATAGCATTAGGATATACTTCATGATCCTCTTTTAAAACTTCTAAATCAATAATTTCTTTGTTATTAATATTTCTAAGTGTATGCATAAGTTTTGAAGTCTTTGTATCCATTCTTATGGCAGAATTTGAGCTATTTTCAATTACAGATTTTAAAAATATTATTTGTAATTTTCTAGCTATTTTCTCATATGACTGCTTAATATTGGCTTCATTTATTTCTTCTTCTGTAATTCCAAGTTCTAGCAAAACAGGTACATATTCTCCATTTATTCCATCAATAAATCCCTCATAAAGTCCATCTACCATATCAAACGGAGTATATGCAATTTTATCACACATTCTAATTAAACAGCCTTCGATAGTAGCTGGCATTATAGTTCTATCAAATCCTTTTTCTGTATGACATTTCATAATTTCTTCTTCAAAGTCTTTTTCTGTTTTTTCAGAATTTGGTTTAAACTCAGTTTCAGAAAGTTCTCCATTATGAGAATTTATCCCATCAAATATTAACCAAAGGCTTCTTTTTATTCTTGTAAGCTCTCCTTCTGTAATATCTGGATTGAACTCTTTTATATTTTCCAACATTTCATCATAGATATGGTATCTATATATAAGTTCCTTTGGTCCTAGAGCATTATGTGTGTATTCGCCTAAGCCATATTCTTCCTTTATGTTAGACAAAAACCATTCTCCACCATGACCTAAAAATGTATGACCAATATCATGATTCCTTGCCATCAATCTTACAGTTTCTACATTTAGTCCTAATTTTTTAGCACATTCCACAGCAAGCATTTCTACCATGTCTTGATGATTTTTTCTATTTTGAATTCTTCTTGAAGAATTCCTAAGCCATCTTACTCCCATTGTCTTTTCTGTGCTTGTTTTGTTATATGAGAGTAAAACTGTGCCTATTTCTTCTCCATATTGTTCTAATGATTTAAGTAGCTCTTCTGAATAATTATCTAATCTTTTAGACTGAACTTTAGCAAGTCCTTGTTTATTTATATATCTTTCTTCCTTTTCATCTTTTGCTTTATTTACCATTTCTTTTTTCATATTATTTCACCATAAAACAAAAATCAAATCTGTTTTTTATTATAACATAGATATATCTATTTTTCAAACAATTTTGGCAATTTATTTAAGGTAATTTAATATTAATATTTTATCTTTGAATTTTTTGGCGAAACGCCGAGAATTATTTTTTTGAAATAACGAAATTTTAGAATATCATAGCAAATTATTTTTATTTTTTGATATATATGTATTAAAAAATGATTTAAAATTTCTTTTACAATGAATTACAAAATGTACATAAACTGTATCCGATTCTTCTAGAATACTATATACTATTCTATAACTTTTATATAATATTTCTCGATATTTTTTATTTAAAAAATCAGGAACATATCGTCCTAAATACGGTGAATGTTTCAGTTCTGCAATTCTTGAATAGATATTATTTACTGTTTCATTTGCATATTTCAGAGAATCTTTAGCAATATAATGATATATCTCTGAAATATCATGTTTTACTTCATTCGATATTTTTATGTTCATATTCTGACTCCAATTCTTTAATATAGTTTTTTAATTCTCGCAATGACATAACTCTATTGTTCTTTATATCTTCTTCACTCTTTTTTAATTTATAATGCAAATATAAAGTATATAAAGCATCATCCCATGTCGCATCATCTGGTAAAGTATTTACCGCTGATAAAATCTGTTCTTTTACATTAGTCATATATATCACTTGCCTTTCTTAAAATCTTTTTTATAGTATATCACAAATATTATAATAATACTATTATTTTTTTAAATTATATTTTATCTTTGAATTTTTTGGCGAAACGCCGAGAATTATTTTTTTGAATAACGAAGTTTTAAAAATTATTTACTGTATTTAATCTTATTGTAAATAAGTATATTATGTTTATTAACATTTGTCAAGTAATTTTTCATTTTTATCTAATATATTTCCTTATCTTGCAAAATCACATAAAATCATATATAATCTTACTATATTAATTAATGGAGGAATTTTTTATGGAAAAAATATTCATATCTCATGGAGATATTATCTTAGACAAAATATATGATAAAGACTTAAAACTAATTAAAGAGGACCGGTGGAGGCTGCAACTGGAACGATTTATATAATCTTTCATTAATGGGAGAAAAATGTTATGCCTTCGGCAGTTGTGGAAATGACGAAGAAGGAAAAATTGCAGTATCTTCACTTAAAAATGCTGGAGTTGATGTATCAAACATATTAATCGAAAATAAAAAAACTAATATAATGAATATAATAATACCTAGCTCAAAATTAAATGATAACTCTGTTATACATTCTTGGTATTCTCCTATTGATATAACCTACACAATGGATTTTTCAAATAATTTGCCTAAAAAATTTCCGGATAAACTCCAAGAAAATGAGGTATATATAATACTCGATAAATTCTTACCAATTAACCTTGAATTTCTAAAAACTATTAAAAATAAAAAAGTCTGTCTTGATGTCGGACATATACGCTTTTTTGAACATTTTACAAGACAATATATCACAGAATTTTTTAAATTTGCAGACTATATAGAACTAAATGATAATGTTTTACCTTTACTACTTGAAAGATTAGATGTAAAAGATGAACTAGAGATATTTAAGTTATTTGGCTTAGACCTTCTTGTTATAACTAAAGGTAAAAAAGGTGCAATTTTTGTTTATAAAGATAAAGATGAGATAAAATCTGTTTTTAAATCACCTGAGTTAATTGTTGATGCTGTTGATACATCTGGTGCAGGAGATGCCTTCTTTTCTACAATTATTAAAGAATATGCTTATGCAGAAAAAATAGATTCTGCATTTATTGATAAGGCATTTAAACTTGCAAACGCATCATCTAGAAATATCCTAATGCAACTTGGAAGTAGAAAATAAATCAAAAAAAGCTGATATCGCATTTATTTATGTAATATCAGCTTTTTTAGTTAGTTTATCTTTCTTCTTCTACTTCTTCTCCAATAGGTGCTTCTTCTCCTAAATCTCTATCATTTGCATGAGAGCCACTATTTCTGTATTCTGCCTTAAGTTTTTCATATTCACTTTTTGATAATATTTTCTTACTCTTAGCTAATTTTAAGAATAAGTGGTCATTTAAAGTTGATAAATATTCTGCTGCAAATTCCAATGCCATTTTGCGTTCAAAATCCAATTCTTTTCCGTTTTCTGAATTTTTACTAACTTCTGTAAGCATTTCTTCATTGAAACTATAGATTTCAGGATTTGTACTTGTAATAAATCTTATAAAGTCTTCATCTGAGTCTTTTCCTAACTTTTCCATTAACATTTTTGAATAATATCTATTATTTGCTATACCTATTATGTTAGTTAACCCTATTTCATTTTGAATCATATTTGCATAATAATTCATCAACTTTTCAATTGTTCCTGGATAATCTACTGTTGATTCTCTTTTATCCTTTTCTGCAAATATAATATCTTGATTTGCCTTTCTAAACTCATACATTAGATTTGCTGTCTTTTCATCTAATTTTATTACAGATTTTGAACTATTTTCAATCAAAGATTTTAAAAGGACTATTTGTACTTTTCTTGCAATTTTATCATAATCTTTTCTTGCATTTGCTTCTGCAATTTCTTCCTCTGTTACTCCAAATTTAAGTAATATTTCTTTATGTTTTCCTTCTATTGTTTGAATCAAGCCCTCATAAAGGCTATCTGCCATATCATATGGGGTATATGCAATAATATCGCACATTCTTACAAGGCATCCTTCAATTGTTGCAGGTTTAATTTCTCTATCAAACCCTTCTATTGTATGACATTTCATAATTTCTTCATTAAACATTTCCTCTGTTTTATCCTTTTGTGGTGCCATACTTGTATCTGACATCTCTCCATTATGACAATTTATTCCATCAAATATTAACCAAAGACTTCTTTTTATTCTAATAAGTGCTTCATCTGATTTTTCTGGATGAAATTCTTTTATTTCATTTATTATATTATCATATACTCTATGTCTATATATTAATTCTTTAGGTCCTATTGCATTATGTGTATAAACTCCAAGTCCCATCTTTTTCTTAACTCCTGAAAGCCATCTTTCTCCGTCATGACCTAAAAACATGTGACCTATATCATGATTTCTTGCCATAATAGCTGCTACATCTACATGCAAGCCTAATTCTTTTGCTGCAATTCTAACTAAGCCCTCTACCATTTCTTGATGTGTCTTTCTATTTTGTGCCTTTTGAGATGAATTTCTATAAAGTATAAGAGCCATAGTTTTACTAACGCTAGACTTATTATGTGTAAGTATTGATGGTTGTATCATCTCTGCATTTTCCTCAAGTAATTGTAATTCCTCTGCGTAATTTTCAAGTCTTGCTACTTGAATTTCTTTTAGCGAATCAGTATTGGTATACTTTTCTTGTCCTTTTCTTACTCCTTTAATTTCCATATTTTATTCCTCCTTCATATTCCCTTCGCTTATATAGCTTAATATCTCATTAAGCCTTTTTTCTTCCTTAGTTAAATATAAATATCCAATTAGCCCTTCAAAAGCTGTTGAATACATATAATCATTTACATTCGCATTTTTTGGTATATGATGATTTTTCGTATTTCTAGCACGCCTTACAATATCCTTCTCTTCTTCTGTAAGTATATCTTCTATTCTTTTTAGAATTTCTGCTTGTGCTGATGCTTTAACATATTTTATCGATTCTATATGAAGCATATGTGGTTTTAATTTTGTTTTACTCACTAAATTCTCTCTAATATATAATTCATATACTGCATCCCCTATATATGCCCATGTAAGAGGTGATAATTCATTTACTCTTTTTATATCTTCGTTCATACTATATCTTTTACCTTTTCTAAAGTAATTCTTCCTATCCTTCCTTCTCTAAAATCATTTAATAAAATATTAGATGTTTTGTTTAAATCTACTTTTCCGTCCGTGAAACAATTGCTCCTCTTTTTCTTCCTATATTCTCCATTATTTCGACTATCGCTTGTCCTTCGTTTTCGTTGCTTTCTAGTATCTCTTTTATTTTACTTATTTCTATCTTATATTTTTCTGAAACTTTATCTAAATAATTGTCTATAAGGTACTTTAATAAGTAAAATGCAATTTCTTGTTTATCTAATATTTCATCTTTAATAGTTCCAGTAAATGCTAAATTTATTCCTACTTCATCACTTTCAAACTTCGGCCATAATACTCCTGGAGTATCTAGTAATTCTATATTCTTTGAGATTCTTATCCATTGTTTTTTTATTGTAACTCCTGGCTTGTTTCCTACTTTAAGTGAATTTTTATTTGATAATCTATTTATAAGAGAAGATTTGCCGACATTTGGAATGCCTATAATCATAACCCTTATAACATTTCCGATTCTTCCTTTATTTTCTCTTTTCTTTATTTCTTCCTGCATTACTTCTTCTATTCTTGAAATTACTTGTTTTATACCTTTCCCATCATTTGCATTTATTAAAACTGATGGTATGCTATTTTTTTCAAAATATTGCTTCCATTTTTTTGTTTCTAGTTCATCTGCTAAATCATATTTATTTAAAAGTATTATTTTTCTTTTATTCCTAGTTAATTTTCGTATATCAGGATTTTGGCTAGATTTTGGAATCCTGCTGTCTAAAATTTCTATCACAACATCTATTAATTTTAAATCATCTGCAATTTCTCTTTTAGTTTTAGCCATGTGTCCGTGGATACCAGTTAATGTTCATATTTTGACTTTTTGCATCTTGTATTTCTTTAGGCATTTGCATTTCTCCTTTCCACTCCTGATTACCATTATACATTTATTATAACATATTTTTCCAAAATAATAAAGCCTATTTGTTAAATTTAGGCTTTATTAGTGCTTATTTATTCATGTAATTTACTATTTTTGTATCCATCTTCTATCGCTTTATTGCAATCTGTTTCTATCAATTCTGCTATTTCCTCTGCTGTTTTCTCTCCATATAGTAATTCCTTAATATCCTTATAGAATACTTCTCTTACTTTTCTCCAGCTTGGTGCATTTCCTGTATAATTCCATCCATATTGTCCATTATCTATATATTTTTGTATGCTCTTTAATTCTTCTGCATATTTTACAGCTATTTTATTACTAGATGGAATAGAACCTGCTGAATATCCTAACATTTCTTCATTTTCATAAATGAATTTTATAAAATCTTTTGCAACTTTTAATTTTGTTTTATCACCATTATCAAATACCTCAAATCCTGTAAGGAATGTTGTATTAAACCCATTTCCACGAATAGATGGGAAATTTACTTGTCCATAATTAATTCCAGATGCTTTTATTGATGTCTCAAGTACTGGATTGCATATATAAATTCCTAATTGTCCATTTCTGAATAAATCATAGCAATCATTAATTTCAAGGTTTTCTGCATTTGTAGGGAAATATCCCTTTTCATTGCAATCCATAAGCCACTTAACTGCTGCTATTCCTTCAGGTGTGCTTAAATTTACTCTTCCATTTTCATCAAAGAAAGTACTTCCATGACTTCTAAGAAGTGTAATAACATGCGTATCTCCCATTTCATTTTTTGCATACATCATCATAGTTTGCATATTTTCTGGTAATTTTTGATGCAATGTAGAAAGTATTGTTTCAAAATCGCTTAGAGTCCAGTTTTGAATTACATCTTCATTACTTATATATTTTTCAAGTCCAACTTGTTTAAATAAATCTTTATTATAGCATAAAGTGTTTTGCATACCAAAATATGGCATCATATATGTTTTTCCATTTAACTTACTAACATCCCAATAACTATCATTAATATCGTTTCTTATTTCATCTGTGATTATATCATCTAAAGGTACAACATTTCCTGTATGTATATATGTTGACATATTCATATACTCTTCAAATAAAATGTCTGTTGCATTTGCTGTATTAAAAGCGTCTAATATTTGTTTATTCTCATCTTCTTTTGCAAATTGTACGACTTTTATTGTAACTTTTGCATCCTTATATTGCTCCTCAAATGCCTTTGCTATTTTCTTTGCAAATGTATAAGAATCATTTATTTCTGGGTCTTGTGTAGATACCATCTGCAATACAGGTGTTTTTAGTACTAAACTAACCTCTGGCTTCTTTTTTAATACTCCCATATTAATTAGAAAATATGCTCCAAATACTATTATTGTTAAAACTACTAATACTATTATTAACTTTTTACTCATTTTTTCCTCCACTTATTTTAAAATTTCTTTTAATGTTTCTACTAGTTTAGGAATATCTATTGGTTTTGCTAGATGTCCATTCATTCCGGCTTCAATTGCAGCTTTTTTATCTTCTTCAAAAGCATTTGCAGTCATTGCAAGAATTGGAATATTTGCTATTTCCTTATTCTTAAATTTTCTTATTTTTCTTGTTGCATCATAGCCATTCATAATTGGCATTTGAACATCCATAAGAACAAGGTCAAAATATCCTGGAGCAGCTTTTTCCAATATGTCACAAGCTTCCTGTCCATTCTCTGCATTTTCTACTAAAAATCCAAAATCTTGTAGATATTCAGTTGCAATCTCTCTATTCATCATATTATCTTCTACTAGGAGTATTCTCTTTCCTGAGAAATCAATTTTTTCTTCTTGATTTTCTTCTACTTCTTCGACTCCTGAGAATTTTAATAATAATCTTCTTAAATCAGATGGGAATAAAGGCTTATTAACAAATTCTGTAACTCCTGCTTCTCTTGCTTCTCCCTCGATTTCAGTCCAATCATAAGCAGAAAGTAATATGATTTTTGGTTCCTTTCCTACTATTTTGCGTATTCTTCTTGTAGTTTCAATTCCATTCATATCAGGCATTAACCAGTCTATAATGTAGAGCATATATTTTTCTTTCATTTGTTCTGCTTCTTTTGCACGAACTACTGCTTCTTTTCCATACATAGTCCAATCTGATTTTAAACCAAGTTGTCTTAACATATGAGCTATGCTTTGACATGAATTCATATCGTCATCAACAACTAAAGCATGTGCTCCTTTTAAATGCTCTATTTTTTCTATTTCCTTATGTGCTTCTTGTAACTTTAACTCTAATGTAACAATAAATTCAGTTCCTTTTCCTTCTTCGCTCTCAACTGAAATTGTTCCTCCCATCATGTCTACTATATTTTTAGTAATTGCCATTCCAAGTCCAGTTCCCTGAATTCCACTTACTGTTGAATTGCGTTCTCTTGCAAATGGCTCAAATATTTCCTTTAAGAATTCTTTGCTAATTCCAATACCAGTATCTTTTACTCTAAATTCATAAATTCCATATCCAGCCTTTGTACATTTCTTTTGTGTTATACGAACAGAAATAGTTCCTCCTGGTTCTGTAAATTTAAGTGCGTTTGATAAAAGGTTTATCAATATCTGATTAATTCTTAATTTGTCACAATAAATGTTTTCATCAGTAACATCTACTGTATCAATAACGAATTCCATTTGTTTTGCATTTACATCTGCTTGTACAATATTTCTAATACCATGTAGTATTTCAGCTAGATTTTCTTCTTTTTCCTCTATACTTACTTTACCTGACTCAATTCTACTCATGTCTAATACATCATTAATTAAAGAAAGCAAATGATTTGAAGATTGAGTAATTTTCTCTAGATAATCTGCAACGCGTTCTTTGTTATCTATATTGGTTTTTGCAAGAGATGTAAAACCAATAATTGCATTCATCGGTGTACGAATATCATGTGACATATTATTTAAAAATGTTGTCTTTGCTCTATTTGCCTGTTCAGCTAATGTAAGTGCAGATTCTAATTCATCTCTATGTTTTATTTCAAATTTCATTGAATTTCGTTGTGAACGATTTCTAAATACTAAAGCAATTACGATACCTATCGTTACTAAAACTAATAACATTAAAACTGCTAGTAATTGCATTATAGAGCTACTTTGTTCTTTATAAATAGAAACAGGTACAGACATTATACAATACCAATCTAAAGTTTCCATTGGAGTACAAACCATAATTCGTCTTTCACCATCTAGTACATACTCAAGTGCGAAACTTTTCCTTGCTTGCACTCTTTCACGAACACCATCAACAGTTAACCCACTTCTGATTTCTGATTTAGATAAAACTGTATAAAAGTCTTCTCTTTCAAATAATGTATCTCCATATACTGATACTAAATAAGATCCATCTTTATCAATAACGCTACTATAACCTTGTCCACCATAACTTTCAATTTTTAATTCATCTTTCAATTGGCTAGTACCATAATAACCTATTATATATACAAAACGATTTCCATCAATTGTAAATGGAGTAATCTTATTTCCAATTAATAATTGTTCTTTTCGAGTATCTGCAGCTATATTTTTATCATCATCTTTTCTATATACAAATCTGTCTTTCGATGAATTCTGACATAACTCCAATATCTCTTTATCATCTTTTATAGAATAATTACTACTATATGCTTTTCCTTCTTCTGTTACTAAAACAATTTCAATACTTTCTACTGTTTGTGCTTTAATATTTAGTTGCTTTAACATGTCTGCTGTATTTTCATACTTATTTTGTCTGATTTCTTTTGCAATTCCTTCTAGATTTGACCATCTATGTTCCAAGCCCGAAACAATTGAAGCCTCATCATGTTTTGAAATTTCTCTCATGTTAGTTATTGCTGTTTCAACTATTCTAGTTGTAAGGAGTTTTGAAAATAATTGATAAGAATAATATATTGCAATTATTACAATTATTGTTACCAAAATTATTATTAAGTTTCCTCTTTTAATTTTCTTTGCTTTTTCTTTTAAATTTTTATCTATTCGTGTTTTTACTTTTTCTTTGCTACTTGCAGTCAAAGTTCTATTTCCTCCTTTAATTTTTGTTTTTCTTACTCCATTTATTAGTTACATATACTAAAATTTATATTCGTTTCTATCTGCTCTTTCATCAAATTTTCTGTCATAATCCTTGTTTTTATAAAACCAGTCTGTCTTTTTGTCTACTGGGTGATCTTTTCTATTTTTATCTAATAATAAATCAAATAATACAAGTAATGGTAGGGCAATTCCTACAAATGCAATTATTGCCTCTATATAATTTACACTATTGCTTGTAAATATTTGGTAAAGTCCATTACCGAAATATAATCCATTACCTATCAAATATATTATTCCACCTAAAACACTTCTTTTTATTACAAGTATCATTGCTACAAATGTCAAGAATAATAATATTATTTCAAAATTTAAATCATAAGGGACTGTTACAAATTCTATTCCTAGATTATAACAAAAAGAGGCTATTATTCTAAAGATCCAAAACATCGCCATAAAAATTACGAATAAATAAGTTGTTACATTTTTCATAAAATTTTCATTCCTTTCATTAGTTAAAATTTTATATTAATATTGTAACATAAACGAATTTTTTTATCAATAAAAGCTAACAATATTTATATAATATTTTAATAGAGGAATATCTTAAAATGAATCAAATTATATGCACTTCATCATCAAATATAGAAGATAACCCAGGAAGTATTTATATACCTAATAAAAAATTAAAAATATTTTTATTAAAAATTACATTTTATATTTCAGTTATAATAGCTATATGTACTATTGCTTATTACCTATATTTTAGATATACCACTAAAAATTTAGAGCAACTTTCTAAAGAAATATCTGATAATTTAAAAATTACAAAATTATATACAAGTTCGTCTGATTATTATACTAATTCCATAAATGAAGATATATTTTTTTATGATGATACTTCTTTTTCTGTAATTGGTAACATAAAAATTGATAAATTAAATATTTCTTATCCTATTCTTTCAAGCATTAATAAAGACTACCTCAAAATTGCGCCTTGCAGATTTTATGGTCCTCTTTTAAATGAAGTACGGAAATGTCTGCATAGCTGCACATAACTATAAAAATAATACTTTCTTTAGTAATTTATCAAAACTAAAAAATGGTGATATAATAGAAATAACTGATCTTAATGGAAAAACTATTAAGTATGAAGTATATAGAATATATAAATTAAAACAAGATGATTTATCATGTCTATCACAAAATACAAATTATTTGAGAATTATTACATTGATTACTTGTGATAATATTGATGATTCCTATAGAACAATTGTAAAGGCTAAAGAATGTTTTTAGAAAATTTCAAAAAGGAGGAAAATACCTTTCCCTCCTTTCTTATTTTCATTTAATTTTTATATATTGTAATCTCTAACCTTTTTATAAGTATAAATTGCTGCGATTACACAAGCTGCCAATAATAACCACATTGCTGTATCACTTACACCTGTTTTTGGAAGAGTAGGTGTTGTATTAGTCGTATTATTTTGAACAGCTGCTATATTAGCTGACCCTGCATTGTTTGCTGGTGTATTAGTTGGAGCTGTATTTTGTGTAGTATTTGTTGTAGATTGATCTGGTGCTGTATTAATATGCTCTACATTTGTAATATTTGGATCGTTTAAAAGATCTTCTACATTTCCTGTAGTTGCTTTGCTTATTACTGAAACTCCAGAAATAAGTGCAAAAACTGATACCATTAACAATACTTTTTTTAATAATTCTAACTTTTTCATATGATTCTCCTTTATATTTATAGTATAAATTTTCACAATATATTTATACTATATTTTAAAATTTTTTTCAATAGTTTTTTTCAAATTTCTTTAATTTTTTGTAAAATTAATCAAAATCGTCAAAAGAATGTCTTCTGTCTGCTGCTCTTCTCGCACGAGATGCCATATTACTTCCATCTTTAATCTTCCAGATAACTAATACAAGTGATATTATTGCAATTCCAGCAGTAAAACCAATTGCAATTTTTTTAATTTTTTCGCCATTAGTTACTGTTCCAGCTCCTCCTGTTCCATCTGTTTCTTCCTGTCCTATTAGTAACTCTGCAGTTTTCTTTGTTACCTCTATCTTATATTCAACTGTATCTTTACCTTCTTTAGAAACTTTAATTATAACTTCATTTTTGCCTTCTTTAAAATCCTCGTTTCCTGTAATCTGAACAATTGCTGTTTCATCATTTGCAGCTGCTACTATATCTAATTTTTCCAAATTTGTAACTTCTGCTCTATAATTAAATACTTCTGGAGTAAATTCTGGAAGTAGTTCTACATCTTGTACCATTAGATATTTTAATTGTAATGCTTCTTCTGGATTTTCAATAGGTTCACTTGGTTCATCTATTTGCTGTGCTTGAGGTTTATTTTCTTCTTGTACATTTGGAGTAGTATTTGATGTATCTGCAAGTTTTCTTATTCTTACTACATATTCTTTCTTAGCTCCATCTGGATTTGTAACAGTTATATAAACATTGTTTGTTCCTGTTTTTAATTCTTTTGAGCCAGTTCCTGTTACTTTAGCATTGCTATCAGCTGCTACTGCTGATACAGTTATTGAATTTACATTAGCATCTACTTTAACTGTTTCATCAGTTCTTGGATTGTTTAATACTTGACTTCCAACTGTAATTGATTTAAGTGAAGCATTAGATTTAGATTGATCCTGTTGAGCTTGAGCATTTACTGTTATTGTAACTGTCTTTGAGCCACTTACTTCTTCAAATGATGTATCAGATACATTAGCTGCAGTAATTGTTATATTGGCTGTTCCTGCAGATTTTGCACTTACTGTTAAGGTAAATGTTCCTCCACTTTCTCCTCCAATCCATTTACTGCTCGCATCTATACTTGCTACATTTGCATTTGATGAAGAAAAAGTAAATTGTCCTTCACAACCAGATACTGTTACTGCAATTGTTGCAGTTTCTCCAACATTTAATGTTGTTTTAGAAGCTGATGCAGAGAAGCTACCACTTGCAGCAGAAGTATGAATACTCATCAAAGCAAGGAAAGCAATTAAAACTACAGCAAATATCGCTTTTGTCTTGATTTTTTTACACATCATGTTTTATTTCCCCTTTCTTTTGTCTATTAATTGCATTTTGTTAAATATTGTTTTGCAATATATCCTTCAGAACCATTTGCTCTTTTTATTTTTGACCATGTATATCCATCACTAGTTCCTGCATCTAGGCTTAAAACTGTAACTATTTCTCCTTGGTCAAATGTGCCAATGATTCCAGCTGAGGTTCCGATTTCATTTCTGAATCTTACTCCTGAGTCATTTACAAAATATGAATCAGAAGCACTACTACTTATTGATGATGGCATTAAGCATACTGATGGCATATCTTTAAATACTGGTATTAGGAAACTTATTGAAGCGTCCAATATATTATTTTTTACATATGTATTATATAAGATTTGTGCTTGGCTTGATGGGTCTTGGATATTTGTCATGTATTGATGCCAATATAAACCGTTAGATGAATCATCTACTACATCAAATTTATATAAATATGCAGTATTTTGTCCAACACCTATGTAACTATCAGCTAGTTGTTTTGCTCCTTCAATAATTGCTTTATATTGATTATTCCATCCTTTTTCTTTTGCATATATTAAACCTTTTTCTATTGCATTTCCACCATCAGATGCACTCCAGTTATAGAAGTTGTAATATCCTGCATATCCAGGATAACTTCCTGAAACTGATCCACTTCCTTGAGTTCCTACCTCTTGTATTATTTTAATTGCTATACTATATGGACTTATTCCACTCTCTTTTGCAGCTTGCATAATTATATCTGCATATGACATAGTTGTTAATGAATTTCCTGATGTTCCAGTTACATTTATTGGTGTTGAATCCATTATATAGCTTTTTATTCTCATATAATCTGTTGCTCTAACATTATCATCTTTGTTGATATCTGCAGCTAATTTTTGTATATTTGACAATGTAGTTTCTCCCATAATATATGCTTTTATTCTCATATAGTCTGTTGCTCTAACTCTTCCATCTCCATCAAGATCGCCTAGTACTATCATAGTATATTCAGTACTTCTTGCTGTATTCTTAAATGTATTTCCAGTTGCTGCAGCACTATCTGATGAAACTGCTTTTCTATTACCATCTAATACTTCAAAACTATTCATACCAATAGCAGATGCTACCTCGTAATTCTTTGTTCCTGGAGTTACATATATATATGAATTGCTTTGTTTGGCAGCTACTGCTTGTTCTGTTTTTGCTCCTTCAACTGTAACAGAGCCACTCATGAATGTATTTGCAAGTATTTTTTGTACACCTTCTTTATTTTGTACAGATGAATTATATGTCATCTCCATGAATTGGAAGATTCCTCCTTCTGTCAAAAAGTTTCTAGGATCTGCATAAAATTCAATTATACTTCTAGATGCACAGCTATATCCACTTTTTGTTGTATTACAACTGCATTTCCATAGTGATGAAGAAGACTGATGTACGCTATTTCTAAAGTGAGTACCAGCTTCTGCATTTATAAACTCTTGCCAAGTCATTCCTGTATTAAATGCAGTAAAATTCCAATTGCTATGTTGATTTTTTAATTCTTGTAATTTTGATTTGTATGTATCTGGGAATGCATCTATTCCTGCTACTTTATTTTGTGTATGTGTTACACTTGCAGCTTTTACTTTAGTATTTACAGACACATTAAAAAATATTGATAAAAGCATAACTAAAATTAATTGAACTGAAAAAATTTTTCTAATTAGATTTCTTGTCCTTTGCATGTTTCCTCCTTAACAAAGCTAAATATCTAGCCATCTAAAATTCATTTGTATATATTTTTAAATTTATTTACACCATTCGTATTTATAGTATAACATTCGACTAATTTCTCGTCAATTGTTTTCACACAATTGTAATGAAACTGTAACATTAGGGCAAAAAAATAAATGTAAACACTTTTATTTTTTGTGTCTACATTTATTTTTGTTTTAATCAAATTAAATTTTTTGTGTATTATATCTCTATCAATTCATATTCTTTATTTCCAAGTCCAAGGTCATAAGCTGCATCTATTGTATGTGTTCCATGTCTAGAGTTAACTCTTTCAAAAAATTCTTCTGTTCCTGGATCATTTGAATTTCTTACTAAATCTAAGCATGCCATATCTATTGCAACTGGGTCTAGTGAAGCCAAAACTCCAATGTCTTTTACACATGGTGGATGAGCTGAGCCATCACAGTCGCAATCTACTGAAATATTTTTCATGATATTTACAAAAGCAATATTTCCCTTAAAATATTCTACAACAGAAGTTGCAGCATCTGCCATTGCCTCTAAAAATCTATCTTGTTCTGGAACATTATCCCATAATTCTTCTTGTTTCTTTACTTTTCCTGCTGTGTGTATCCAAGATTTTCCGTCAGATGAACTGCATCCGATTGATAATTGTTTCAATGCTCCTCCATATCCACCCATTGCATGTCCTTTGAAGTGTGATAACACAAGCATTGAATCATAATTTGCTAAATCTTTTCCAACATAATTTTCTTTTATAACTTTTCCATTTGGAATTTCTAAAACCAAATCTGGTCCTTCTGCATCTAATAAATCTACATTAAAATATTTTGTCCATTCATGTTCATCTAATAATTTTCTATGCTTTTCTGTAGAATTTCTTGCTCCTGCATATGCAGTATTGCATTCTACAACAGTTCCGTTTACATGGTCTACCATTTTCTTTACCATTTCTGGTCTAATATAATTTTGGTTTCCCTTTTCTCCTGAATGTAGCTTTACAGCAACTCTTCCTTCTAATTTTTTTCCGAGTGCTTCATATACCTTTACAATACTTTCTGGAGTTATCTCTTTGCAAAAATAAACCTTTGATTTTTCCATACATTATACACCTTCCTTTATATATTATATTTTTATGATTGCATAATTTCACTATATATTTTCTTTATGTCAATCTCATCTTTATATTTATTTTCCATAGGGCACATTCCAGTTTTATCTTGATTTATTATATAATCTACTTTTTCCTCAAATTTATACATAATATTATTTTCTTCTAAAATAGGAATTGCAAGTTTGCTAATTATTTTTGCATAAATTTCTTTTACTCCTGCGACTGCTAAAAGAGCTGCTGCTGTTTTTCCTATTACTTTATCTGCAACTGTTGCATTTTTCAAAGCATTTTCATCATTTTTTAAAATCTCTTTTATATCTTTTATTCTATCCTGATAATATTCTTTTATTTCTCCATTTTCATAAAATACAACTAATGATGCATCTTTGCTGTATAAAGTTTCTTTTACTTTCTCTAATTTATTCATCTAAATGTATTCCTTTCTTAATACATTTTGCAATAAATGGAACAAATGCAAGTTGTATAATAATTCCTGGAATTCCTGCTTTAACACTTTCTATAACAGATATTCCATAAGCAGATAGTCCGAATATGTTAGTTGCAGTAAATAAACATAATGCATATAAAACTCTTCCTAAAATTATTGTTAAAATTAAAGAAATATATGAATTAAATTTTTTGTTAAATAAGCTAAGCAAAACTGCATAGATTACAAGCTCGATTAGCATATATGGTAATCTTGCAAGAGTTGGCATCCCTGTCAATAGATAACTAAATACAACTGAACTTCCTGCAACAATACTTGCTGAAATAGCACCAAATACTAATGCGGCAATTAGAACTGCAATATGCATTGGCAAATACATTGTTCCTGCTGAACTTCCTGCAAGTACATGGAATATTCTAGGTAATGCAATTCCTATTCCACTTAAAAGAATTGTACCTATAATGTACTTTGCTCTTGTAGTAGATAAAATTTCTACTAATTTGTTTGATTTCTTTATGCTTTCTACTTTTTCAATCATAAAAATCCCTCCTTAAAGCATTTTATGTATTATATAATATCATCTAATTTGTTAGATTGTCAATTAGTATTTTGTTATTTTAAAATAACAATTTTGGATAGGATATATTTTTCATTTTCCTATAAACATCTGCACAAAGATTTTGCCATATTTAGGGCTACTGACTACTCCTATTCCAGTATAATTAAAACTAGAGTTTAATATATTTGCCTTATGTCCTGATGAGTCCATCCAAGCGTTAACAGCTCCACTATTACTTGAATTTGCAGCTATATTTTCTCCTGCTGATCTATATGATATTTTAAAACTGCCTAACATATTAAATGGTGAGCCATATGTCGGTGATGTGTGAGAAAAGTAATTATTATCTACCATGTCTTGTGCTTTTATTCTTGCTACTCTTTGCACTTCTTCGTTTACTTTTAGTGCCTCTAATCCATTATTAATTCTTTGCTGATTTATTAAATTGAAAACCTCTTTTTCATCTGAATTCATAGTAGAGGAACTTCCAGTACTACCTGCACTATTATTTGTGCTTCCACTATTTGATGAGTTTGGATAAATTGGCTTTATGTATTTTTTACTTACTGCTCCAACATAATCTCCTTCCACTTGTACAACATACCAGTCGCCAACACCTGCGAAAACTCTAATATATTCATTTTTATTTACTGTTGCAATAACTTTATACTGTATTCCTGGACCGCTTCTTACATTAAGAGTGCTTGCAGTTACAAGTCCTGTTGAAAAATCAACATTATAATAATATTGCATACCAAAAGAAGTTGTAACTATTCCTATTACCAGTATAAATGACATTATTGCCGTAATTTTGAAAATATTTTTTCTCTTCATTGCAATTATTTTCATAACATACTCCCTTTTTATTTTCTTTATTTAAAGTATATTATGATTGGAATGTCCTATATACCAATAATTAAAGCAAAATTTAAAGAGTATATCTTTTTAATCAGATATACTCTCAAAATTCTTTCTATGATTTTATTCATTTCTTCCACAGCAGTTTTTGTATTTTTTTCCACTTCCACAAGGACTATAACCTTTAATATTATGAATATTTATAATATTTGTAATATTATTGATATTTCAATACCTTCAAGA
>CANQLP010000009.1 GCA_947624725.1 uncultured Clostridia bacterium | reverse complement strand
TAAGGAGAACATTTATTTTTTAGTTGAGACATTTTCTCAAATGAATTATTAAGATATTATCATAAATGAATTATATTAATAATATTACTACAAAATAATTTGTTGCAATTTTAGATTTTTTTATATATAATTTAAAAAAAGGATGGAAATTAGATAAAATGAAAACTTTAATAGTTGATAATAAATTTAATAATAAAAAATTACTCTCTTATCTTTCTTATAGCTTTCCTAATGTTTCTCAAAATATTTTTTATAAAGCACTTAGAAAGAAAGATATTCGTATAAATGATGTCAAAGTTTCTGAAAATGCTTTGCTTCATGAAGGCGATGAAATAAAATTATATATCCTAGATAAGTATTTTGAAAATACTAAAATAGAAACTGTCTATGAAGATGAAAATATTTTAGTTGTTTACAAACCAAAGGGGCTTGAGGTCGCATCTGAAAATTCATTAACTAGCATTTTACAAGCACAATATAAAAGCTCTAATATCTTTCCATGTCATAGACTAGATAGAAACACAGAAGGTCTAGTACTTTTTGCAAAATCTGATGAGGCTTTAAATATATTACTAAATAAATTTAAAAATCAAGAAATTACAAAATTTTATAAATGCAGAGTTTATGGGATTTTAAATAAAAAGCAAGATACTTTAGAAGCCTATCTATTTAAAGATAGTAAAAAATCATTAGTTTATGTAAGTGATACTTGTAAAAAAGGTTATAGAAAAATAATAACAGAATATAAAGTTTTAGAAGAAAATAAATCTGATAAGACAAGCACACTAGAGGTTATTTTACATACACGGAAGAACTCACCAAATACGAGCACATTTAGCGCATATAGGTCATCCAATTATAGGAGACCGGAAAATATGGCGATTATAAAATAAATAAATTATTTAATGAAACTACCCAAAACCTTTGTGCATACAAAATATGTTTTAATTTTAAAACTGACAGTGGGATTTTAAATTATTTAAGTGGCAAAGAAATAAAGGCTAACTGACTTACCTAAAAATTTAGTCAGCTAGCCTTTTGTTTAGAAAAAATTACTCTTCTTCTGTTCCGTCTTCGTTATATTCATAGCTTCCACACATTGATTCATCTGGAGTACATGTTTCGCAATCATCTATTGGTTCTACTGTAATTTGGTTTAATTCGCATTCTTCTTTATCGCAGTTATTAAATCTGCAGCTACTAACTGTACAATTAATTTTTTGATTCTTATCCATGGCAAAAACCTCCTAAAAGTTTAGATATTCTTATTATCTCAAAAATGAAAAAAAATATTCTGGATAAATTTTCTTTTTTTATGAAAAAAATATTTTATTTTGTCAAATAATGTGATAAAATATTTATCAGAAAATTTTATTTTGTTTTTGAAAAGCATTTATGCTAGAAATGAGGTAATTATGGAATTTAAGAGATGTGTTCGTTGTGGGACATTTTTTGTTACAGATGGAGATGTTTGCCAAAATTGCATGCCAAAAGATAGATTAGACATTGTTAAATTTAAAGATTATGTAGAAAATAATACTAATGCTTCAGCAGATTCAATTTCTATAAATACTGGTATTAGTGTCAAAAATGTAAATAGATATTTGAATAATAATTTTTAAAAAATGTAGAGAATAAGCTCTACATTTTTTTAAAAATTTATTCCAATTAAATTTATCAATATTCCGTGAAATTGCTCCAAGCACATATAATACAGTAACAATTGATATGTTCTCTTTCAAATTTTTATTAATTCTAAATAACATAAGTAATCCTGTTCCAGAATTTACAAGAAGTCCTGCAATTAGTGAGCCAAGACTTATAATGCCTGACACATAAAATTCTGTAATAATAACCGATGAAGCACAATTTGGAATAAGTCCAATTAATGAACTAATTATTGGTTCAAAAATAGTCTTTCCTCTGATAAATTCTCCTATTCTATCTTGTCCACTAATACTTACAATTATATTTACAAAAAGTGTTAATACAAATATGTATATGAATATATTAAGAGTATGTTTTAATGCTGATTTGAATATACTATTTTCTTCACAATGGCAATGTTCTTCTTCACATAAATCCACTATTTTTTGTTCTTCTTGTTTATTTTTATTTTTTAATCTTAAAACAAAATCTATCAAAAATCCATAAATCATTCCAAGTAAAAATTTTATGCCTAATATTTTTATAATTGTCATAACTGGTACTGCTTTTGAAATAAGAATTGGAATCATTTCATCAGATGTAGATAAATATACTGCTATCAATGTTCCAAGAGTTATAACTCTTGCTGCATAAAAGTTTGTTGCAAAAGCCGCAAAACCACATTGCGGAAATATTCCAAAAATACTTCCGCACAAGTGGACCAAATTTGCCTGATTTTTTTACCTTTTCCTTTGTCTTATCACTTATCTTATGCTCTATATATTCTAGTATTATATAAGCAATTAACAAAAATGGTAATAATTTTAGGCTATCAATTATTGTATCGAGTAATATGTCTAACATTATTCCTCCTACTTATTTAATGCATCTATCTTCTGTACCACAGCCTCTAGCATTTCCTTATATTTTGCAAGTTTTGCTTCTTCCTCTTCAATTTTTGCTTTAGGTGCTTTTTCAACAAATCCCTTATTAGAAAGCATTTTACTTGCTCTTTCTACTTCTGCTTCAAGCCTTGCTCTTTCTCCCTCTAATCTTGCTTTTTCTTTTTCTATATCAACTAATTCCTCAAATGGAATAAATGCTTCTATTCCATCTTCTGTAATAGATACTGCATTACTTGGAATATTATCTTTATTTTCTCTTAATTCTATACTATCTGCAAATCCTAGTTTTTTAAGTATCTCTGTTGTTTCATCAATTAAGCTTTTATATTTTTTAGTAACAAATATTAGCTTAGTTTTTTTGCTAGGTACTACATTCATATTTGCTCTTATATTTCTTATATTTACTATAATATTTTGTAAAAGCTCTATTTCTTTTTCTTCTTTTTCATAATCAAATTTTTCTTTTACTTCTGGCCATGTTTCCTTCATTATGCTTTCACTATTTGGCTCAAGCTCTAAATAAATTCTTTCTGTTAAATGAGGCATAAATGGGTGTAATAACTTTAGGCATGAAACAAGTACATATTTTAAAACATATAATTTAGTTTGTTTTTCTGTGCTTCCTTCTTTATAAAGTTCTGGTTTTGCCATTTCTATATACCAATCGCAATAATCATTCCATAAGAAATTATATATCTTGTTTGCAGCAATTCCAACTTCGTATTTTTCAATATGGTTTGTAACTTCACAAACTAATTTATCTAATTTATTTAAAATCCATTTATCTTCTACTTTTAATTCTTCTTCATTACATTTCTTTACATCTTGTCCATCTATATTTGACAAAACAAATTTTGCAGCATTCCAAATCTTATTTGCAAAATTCTTAGCACTTGCAGCTTTATCTGTTGAATATTTTACATCGTTTCCAAGAGTCATATTTTGAACTATAGAAAATCTTAATGAATCTGCTCCATATTCATTTATAATATCTACTGGATCTATTCCATTTCCTAAGCTTTTAGACATTTTTCTTCCTAAGCTATCTCTAACCAATCCGTGCATAAATACTGTATCAAATGGAATCTTTCCTGTGTATTCTAGACTTGAGAAAATCATTCTTGCAACCCAGAAGAAAATTATATCATACGCTGTAACTAATGTATTAGTTGGGAAGAAATATTTAAAGTCTTCTGTTTCTTCTGGCCAACCCATTGTAGAAAATGGCCAAATTGCAGAACTAAACCAAGTATCAAGTGTATCTGGATCTTGATAAATATTCTTTGAATGGCATTTTGTACATTCGTCTGGCTCAGATGCTTGTACCATTATTTCTCCACAATCTTTACAATAATATGCAGGAATTCTATGTCCCCACCAAATTTGTCTTGATATACACCAATCCTTAATATTTTCCATCCAATGGAAATATGTTTTTTCAAATCTATCTGGAACAAATCTTACTTTTCCTGTTCTTACAACCTCCATTGCAGGTTTTGCCAAATCTTCCATCTTCATAAACCATTGGGTAGATATTCTTGGTTCTACTGTATGGTGGCATCTATAACATTTACCTACATTATGAACATAGTCTTCTGTCTTTTCAAGAACTCCTAAAGCTTCCAAATCCTTTACAATTTCTTTTCTTGCCTCCATTATATCCATACCTTCATACTTTTGTACAAGGTCTTTCATAATGCCTTTTTCGTCAAATACTTCAATTGCTTCTAAGTTATGTTTAATGCCTGCTTCATAGTCATTGAAGTCATGTGCAGGAGTAAGCTTTACGCAGCCTGTTCCAAATTCTTTTTCTACCATTTCGTCTGCAACAATTGGTATTTCACGATTTACTAGTGGAACAACAACTGTCTTGCCTATCATATTTTTATATCTTTCATCGTCAGGTGAAACAGCAACTCCAGTATCTCCAAGCATTGTTTCTGGTCTTGTTGTTGCAACTGTTATATATTCTTTTTTATCCTTTGTATAATATCTAATATACCATAAATGAGATGGTTCTTCCTCTGGCTCTACTTCTGCATCTGATAAAGATGTCTTACAATTTGGGCACCAATTTATCATCCTATTTCCTCTATAAATCGCACCTTTTTCATACATTTTGATAAATACATACTCTACTGCCTTAGAGAGTCCCTCATCCATTGTAAATCTTTCTCTTGTCCAATCGCAGCTACATCCAAGACTCTTTAACTGTTTTACTATTGTTCCTCCATATTCATGAGTCCAATCCCATGCTTCTTTCAAGAAAGCATCTCGTCCTATTTCCTCTTTCGTTTTGCCCTCTTTTTTTAGCTTTTCTACAACTTTTACTTCTGTTGCAATTGCTGCATGGTCTGTTCCTGGAATCCAAAGAGTATTAAATCCTCTTAATTTTTTATATCTAATCAAAATATCTTGAAGTGTCATAACTAGAGCATGCCCCATATGTAATTTCCCAGTTACATTTGGAGGTGGAATAACTATAGTATATGGCACTTTTGTTTTATCGACGACTGGTGTAAAATATCCCTTTTTTTCCCAGTTTTCATAAATTTTTTCTTCAAATTCTTCAGGATTATACTTTTCTAACATATCTTCCATCCTCCTTATTTATATTACTTTTTTATTATTAATTACTTACTATTGCATCTTCATTTCCTAAACCACTTGTTATAGAATTATTTGAACTTGAATTACTACTACTTACAATACTGTTACTTACGATAGTATTGCTTACAATGGTTTCATTTTTTACAGTATTTTGTTCAGTAACTTGATTTTTATCTTCTTCTTCCTCTTTTGGTTTTGTTTCAGTAGTTTTATTTGCTAAATAATTACTCCAAGGATTGTTTTTATCTGGATCTGTTGGATCCCAATCTCTAACACTTGTATCTGCTGTTATTTTCCTAGCAGTTGGTTTTCCAAGAGGTCCGAGGTGTACTTGATGAATAAAATTCTACCTTTGTTCCAGGAATACAATTATCATATATCCATTTTGCATCAATAACTGTAAGTCTGACACATCCAAGAGAAGCTGCAGTTCCTAATTTATCATATTCCCACCATTCAAGTGTAGATTTATTTTTCTCTTTATATGGAACAGAATGGAAAAGGATAGACCCTACTATTCTGCAAGCATATTGTCCATACACATTTCCTTCTAGTAATCTCCAAGTATATTTATCAGAAATTTTATAGACTCCTGACTCTGGTGTAGCTGTACCTATTGAGCAAATCATCGTTTTCACTGGTACAGTATAGGCACCATTACTGTCTTTTTTATATACAGTTACAACATTTGCTTGATTATTAACTTTTATATAGTATGGAGTATCTACTTCTTTAAGTTCTTCTATAGTGTTGTTTCCTTCATTTACATTTTCTTCATTTGAATTACTATCTAGTGGAACAACCATTGTATTTTCCTCCTTGTTATTTTGAGTTTCATATCCATACAATGTATTCAAATACCCTATTTGTTGTTCATTGTCCCTTCCGAAAAAATTATAAATAAAAAAGCCTATGATAATTCCAACTACTATTGCAATAGCCATTATAATTAGGCATATTAAGATTTTTTTACTCCTTTTACTTTTTTTCTTTGAATCCATCTTTTATTAAATTTCCTTAAATATTAAAATATATTATTAAAACTCCTATAATTGCCATAATAAAACCCAAGATTTTAAGTCCAGCTGATGCCTCGTTTTGATCCCCAAAGCCAAATACTTTTCTTGATATATCTCTTGCATCATAAATTAATATTACCCCTGCTGTACATAATATAAGTCCTATTGCTAAAAATATAGTTTTCATAATTCATACATCCTTTTTTTAATATTAATATATTATCATTTTTATGTAAAAAAAGCAATACAAAACGAGAAAAAATACGATTAATACAAAATTTGGGTGATACCAGTAAAAACTAGTATCACCCAAATTTTATTTCTTTACTTAAAGAAAGTTGATATGAAATTTAACAAATTGAACCTACTAAATATTGATACGAAGATAAGTGAGACCGTACTCATTATCTTAATCAAAATATCCAAGGAAGGCCCTACTGTGTCTTTTAATGGATCTCCCACAGTATCGCCTACTACTGCAGCCTGATGCACAGGCGTTCCTTTCTGACCGAGAGATTCGACATATTTCTTCGAATTATCCCAAGCACCACCACTGTTTCCACAGAAGATTGCAAGCATGATTGCCGACATCGTTGCACCAATCAAAATTCCTGCAACAAAATTCGGTCCCATAATAAATCCACTTACAACCGGTACCAGTATAGAAATCACAGCCGGAAGCTTCATCTCTGCTAATGCTCCATTTGTTGCAATCTCTATGCACTTTTTGTAGTCAGGCTTTGCACTTCCTTCTCTTAAGCCTTTAATCTCTCTAAACTGCCGTCTTACTTCATCTACCATCTTTCTTGCAGATTTGCCGACAGCCTCAATCAAAAGGCCAGAGAAATAATAGGAAATTGCTCCTCCGATTAATGCTCCAGCAAGTGTTACCGGATCCAATACATCCAAAATAACATCTGTGCCAATAGGCGTAAAGCTATACAAGTATGAAATCATAAGAGACACTGCTGCAAATGATGCAGAACCTATTGCAAATCCTTTGCCAATTGCAGCCGTTGTATTTCCGACAGAGTCGAGCTTGTCAGTAATTTCTCTTACATCCTTATCAAGCTTCGCCATTTCAGCAATTCCACCTGCATTATCACTTATCGGTCCATATGTGTCAACTGATACTGTGATAGACACGAATGAAAGCATTCCTACAGCTGCCATTGCCGCTCCGAAAATTCCAGAAAATGCGTATGCAATTACAAGTGCAAATCCCAAAATTATTACAGAAAGGAGCGTTGACTTCATTCCAACAGAAAGCCCTTGAGTAATCGTCATAGCAGAACCTTCTTTAGAAGATGCTGCAATTTGTTTTGTTGGATTGTAGTCATAGCTTGTGTAATACTCTGCAATCATCCCGATTAAAATTCCACTCACAATACCAATTACCGCAGAAAGCCACGGAGAAAGTATTCCGACTTTAAACGGAAGATCTCCAAGGTCAGTCCCTGAAAATGCAGCAAGTGTATATACAAGGTTAAGAATTGCTGTACATCCTGCTGAAATCCATGTAGCTATATTGAGTTCCTTATGTGGGTCTGCATGTTTGGTGTCTGTATTCTTACCCAAAACATAACTAAGTCCAACCACGCATGAGGCTAGCCCAATTGCAGTAAAGATAACTGGATATTCATACAATTTGTAAAAAACTTCTTCACTAAACTGCATTCCCTTTGCCTGAAAGCTTATGAACAGATGGATGCATAATACAATTGCACTTACAATCGCACCTGCAAAACTCTCCAAAAGGTCAGACCCAAGTCCTGCTGTATCTCCTACATTATCTCCAACGCAGTCTGCAATAACTGCTGGATTTCTCGGATCATCCTCTGGAATATTTTCCTCATTCTTACCTACTAAATCTGCTCCCATATCGGCTGCCTTTGTGTAAATGCCACCACCTACACGATTAAACATTGCTATCATTGAGCAACCAAGTGCATATGAAGACAGATCCATCGAAAACGGTACAAATGAGATTCCACACCAGTTAGTACTTGATGCAAGTTCTGCAAGTGAGGAGGGCTTAAATACCCAAAACACTATAACAAGTCCAACAAGTGCAAAAGCACTAACACATAATCCCATTACAGAACCACCACTTAAGGCTACTTTAAGCGTTTTGCCAATATCCTTGGTCTTTCTTGCTTCGTTTGTAACTCTTACATTTGCATATGTCGCCATTTTCATTCCAAAGAATCCAGCAAGACCACTTGCGATAGTTCCGATTATGAATGTAATCGCACTCTCTACTGAAATGAAAATTCCAGATACCAGCACAAAGGCAATTACTGCCTTGATAAGCACCTTGTACTCATTCAGCAAAAAGGTATTAGCACCTAACCGAATCGCTGCCGCGATTTCCTGCATCTCGCTTGTTCCTTCCTCCATCTTCCTTACCTTGGAGAAATTAAAGTAGGCATAAAATATGCCAAGTGCTGCAAATAATAATACCATTTCCATACTGCTTTTTCCTCCTTTTGGAAATTTAGTTGATTTTTACTACACCTTAAAAGCATATTATGCTTTATTTGTTAGTTACTATCCTCCTTTCAATTTGTCTTTTCATAAAGCAAATAGTTCTTGAACTAAACAGATATATTATATCATCTTTTCAAAAAATTTCAATATTTATGTAAATTTTTTATTTAAAATTATGTGTTTACACTTTTTTCATTTATACAAAAAAATAAGTAGTGAATTTCTCACTACTTAAAAAACTGCATATTAGTCTACTCACCTATGGGAACTATATCAAAAGAACTGCCTCCATCAGCCTTCTCTAATGTATAATAGCTACGAGGTATAGAAACTACGGGGTGAATAGGAAAATCATAAGCAGGAACGCCTCCGGGCGGAGTTAGCAATGCCGTAGTCGTCCACATATCCGTTTTATGCAAACCTGAAGGCCAAAGCTGCAACCGCCTTCGCTAAGAAACACAAAGCGAGAAGCCAGCCAGAACTTCTTGTTTGCATCTTCTGATGCCATGTCTAGTGTATTTGCACCAAACATTATATCTTTGTATGCATTATCTTTCCATGGTAATAACTTGATTGACATTCCATCTTGCACATTAGTTGTATCCTCATTTGTCCAGAATGTTTGATAAAATGTTGCATCTGGTCCTTGTAATTCCATTGCTGTTTCATTTGTATATGTTTTTTCACTTTGTTTACTTACACTTTTCCACGCCTCTGCTCCTAAATCTTTCTCAAACTCTGCCCATATCTTTGGTGCTCTGTTATTAGTAGTATATGTTTTTGATTGTCCAATTAAATCTTTGTTTGCATTAAATCCATCTTGCATTATTCCTCTTACATCTTCTATATTTATACTTCTTGCTGTTAATTTTGGATCTGCACTTGAATAACATTCCTGACATATCTTATTTAATATATGCACTCCATTGTTATACCCATTTGCCCCTTCTAATTTTAATGTCTGTGTTGTTGGTATATCTGAAATAATTGTTATTGTTTCATCATTATAATCAAATACCTTCCATTTCATTGTTTCTGTTTCAGTTGTAAATGTTTGTTTACCTGTTGCTCCATTTTTCACTGTTACTCCGCTTAAGGTATCCTCTATTTCACATGGTTTATCACTATTACTTTTAGGTGTGTAATTTACATAGTCTCCTATCTTAAATTCTTCTTCCTTTGGTAGTGTACTTCCTCCTCCTGCTAGATTTTCTATTACTGCTGTAAGTAAATTCTTATAACCTTCCATTATACTTCCTTCATACTCTTGTGCCTCTGCATAATTTTGTGATGCGCGTGTTGCTAATCCTATAAAATTTCCATTTGTTAATGCTGTAATCGAAATTGCTGCTAGTATTATAAGAATTATTACTGTTATAATTAAGGCAACAAGCGTAATTCCGTCCTTCCTTTCTTAAATTCTTCATTTTTTCTCTTTCCTCCTTCAATTTTTTTATTTATATTTTTTTAACATTAAGGTCTTTTCTTATTTCTAGCAAAGTAAGTATAAATTAGAACGAGAAACGCTGGAATGTTTTCGTTGTTAGAAATTGTTACATTTTGGAATGAGGGATGTTCACAGCTTGATGTGAAAGAGGCTCATTGCAAAGCGTTACAATTTCTACGAGAAAACCAAGGACAAAGTTTCGAGTGATAATTTTTGCTTACTTTGCTTGACCCACGCCAAAAAAGCACATCAAAAAAATCAATGTGCTTCTACTTTATTCCATTCTAAACAATCCCCTAAACTACCTGTGTGTGTGTGTGTGTGTGTGTGTGTACAGCTGCAAGGGTTTCAGCGTTTGTTATTATTCTCATTTTATGCTCCTCATTTGTTTGAATCTAACCTTTTATGCTACAATTGTACTAATAATCTATATATTTGTCAAGTTTTTCAAGAAAAATTTTACAAAAACATAGAACATATGTAAATTTTTATTTTGCAGAAAAATCTTTCTTGTATAAATTTTTTATTTTAAGTCAATACTAAAATTAGATTGAAGCATGGAGGTGCATGGTTTATGTCAAAAGATAAGAAAAATAACAACAATAACAACAACAATAATAATAGCAAAAATAATAACAATGATAATAACCAAAATAATCACTAGTATTATTTTAAAAATAGGTTTCCAAAATACATATGGAAACCTATTTATTTTTTTACTTTTATATTTTATTATACATGAAATTTATTCCAAATATTTTTTTAAAAATTGACCTGTATAACTTTTCTCATTTTTTACTACCTGCTCTGGAGTTCCAACTTGTACAACAGTTCCTCCGTTTTTCTCCTCCTTCTGGTCCTAAGTCTATAATATAATCACAAGTTTTAATTAAATCCAAATTATGCTCTATTACAATAATGCTATTTCCTGTATCAACTAGCCTTTGTAAAATATCAACTAATCTATGAACATCTGCTATATGAAGTCCAGTTGTTGGCTCATCTAATATATACAAAGTTTTACCAGTTGCTTTTTTAGAAAGCTCTGTACCGAAGTTTTACTCTTTGTGCTTCTCCTCCAGATAATGTTGTAGATGGTTGTCCAAGTTTAATATAACCGAAGTCCTACATCATAAAGAGTTTGTATCTTTTGCTTAATTCTTGGAACATTAGCAAAAAATTCAAGCCCTTCTTCAACTGTCATATCCAAGACATCAGCAATTGTTTTGCCCTTGTATTTTACTTCCAATGTTTCTTGATTATACCTTTTACCCTTGCAAACTTCACATGGCACATAAATATCAGGTAAAAAGTGCATTTCAATTTTTAAAACACCATCTCCTTGGCAAGCCTCACATCTACCTCCTGGAACATTAAAACTAAATCTACCTTTTTGATATCCTCTCATCTTTGCTTCGTTAGTTGTTGCAAAAAGGTCTCTTATCATATCAAAAACCCCAGTATATGTTGCAGGGTTTGAACGAGGAGTTCTTCCGATTGGTGATTGGTCAATATTTATAATTTTATCAATGTTTTCTATTCCTTTAATTTCTTTACATTTTCCAGGCTTTTCGTTTGAACCGTTTATCTCTTTTGCAACTCTTTTATATAAAATCTCATTAACCAAAGTAGATTTCCCAGAGCCTGAAACACCTGTTACACATGTAAATACACCAAGTGGAATTTTTACATTTATATTTTTTAAATTGTTTTGCTGTGCACCTATAATCTCAATTGATTTTCCGATTTGACTTTCTTCTCTTTTTAGGAACTAGAATCTTCTTTCTTCCACTTAAATAATCGCCAGTTGCAGAACCTGTAACCTTTTTAACTTCTTCTGCTGTACCTTGTGCTATAACATGTCCACCATGAACTCCGAGGTCCGAGGTCCAATATCTATAATCTCATCTGCAGCATACATTGTATCTTCATCATGTTCTACAACAAGAACAGTATTTCCTAAGTCTCTCAATTTTTTAAGAGTTGCAATTAATTTATCATTATCCCTTTGATGAAGTCCAATACTTGGTTCATCTAATATATATAACACTCCTGTTAAGCTCGAACCAATTTGAGTTGCAAGCCTAATTCTTTGTGCTTCTCCTCCAGATAGACTTCCGGCAGACCTTGAAAGTGTAAGATATTCTAGTCCAACATCAATTAAAAATTGTAATCTCTTATTAAGCTCTTTTAAAATTTCATCTGCAATCATCTTGTCTTTTGCAGAAAGTTCCAAGTCGTTCAAATATTCTTTAATTTTGGTAATTGACATTTCAGTAAGTTCATTTATATTTTTATCTCCTACTTTAACTGATAAGCTTTCTTTTCTAAGTCTTGCACCATTACATGTAGGACAATCACTTTCACTCATATACATCTCATAAAAATCACGCATTCCTTGTGATTTTGTTTCATTATGTCTTCTTTCAAGCGTTGGGATAACCCCTTCAAAAGGTGCTGAAAATGTCCTTATTCCAAATGGAGATTCATATTTAAAATCTATTGCTTCATTTCCTGTTCCATATAAAATTTTATCTAAAAATTCTCGTGGAAGTTTTTTTATTGGCTTTTTGATATCTACTCCATAATGTCTTCCAATACTTTCAAAGTACATCTTTGCCATCGTTTCTCCCTTTTTCATTGTACTTGCACCAAATGCTTTTACACCATCATACAAAGTTTTGTTTTTATCAGGTATTATCAAGTCCTCGTCCATTCTCATCAAAAATCCTATACCTGTACAAGTAGGGCAAGCTCCAAATGGATTGTTAAAAGAAAACATTCTAGGAGTTAGTTCTCCAAGACTTATTCCACAATCAGGGCAAGAATAATTTGCACTATATAGTCTATTTTCTTTGCCGTTTATATCTACCATAACCAAATTTTCTGCATTTTTAAGAGCAGTTTCTACTGATTCTGCAAGTCTATTTCTTATTCCTTCTTTAATAACCAATCTATCTACTACAAGTTCAATATTATGCTTTTTCTTTCTATCAATTGTTATATCATCTGTAAGTTCAAAAGTTTCTCCGTCAATTCTTACACGAACAAATCCTTGTTTTTGGTATCCTTCTAATTGTTTTACAAATTCGCCTTTTCTTCCACGAACAACTGGAGCAAGAATTTGTATTCTAGTTCCCTGATCAATACTTAAAATATTATCTACAATTTGATCTAATGTTTGTTTTTCAATTCTCTTCCCACAGTTTGGGCAATATGCGACTCCAATCCTTGCATATAGAAGACGAATATAATCATAAATCTCTGTAACAGTTCCAACAGTAGAACGAGGATTTTTAGAGGTTGTTTTTTGGTCTATCGCAATCGCAGGAGAAAGACCTTCTATTGATTCTACATCTGGCTTTTCCATCATACCTAAAAATTGACGCGCATAAGAAGAAAGACTTTCTACATATCTTCTTTGTCCCTCTGCATAAAGTGTATCAAACGCAAGAGAAGATTTTCCAGAGCCTGAAAGTCCTGTAATTACTACTAGTTTCTCCCTTGGTATTTCCAAATTTATATTTTTCAAGTTGTGCTCTTTTGCACCTTTTATAACTATTTTATCGTTCATTTCTTTTTTTGCCCCCAAAAATAAACTTAACATATAGTATTATACAACTTTTTAGATAAAATTACAACAGAAAAAGCCCCAATATTATGGGACTTTTTCCGCTTCAACACTAAAATTCTTTGAACTTGAAATACTCTGTAAACTCTGTTTTCTTCAGAGTTTCATGTCCAAGCTCCTCTCCATTTTTGGATAAAACTGAGTACACGCATAAATGCGTTGTACTTGTGACTACGGAATTTTCCAATTTTGCATAAAATTTCATGCTTGTAGTCCACATTGTTATCTCTTTCCCATTTTTATCAATGGGAATAATCTCCACTGGTTCATCAGAATTAACATGCTCATCTACAAGTTTCCGGCTTTCCTCCTGCTTTTTTACCTTTTCCCTCATTAAAAAATCTTCCTTTCCCATATAATAGGCAAAAGGTGTAAAGGCTATTGCAGTTATAATCATAGGTATTACTATTATATCTGAATCAAATTCTTCAAATATAAAAGATGCTGCTAATCTGCATAAGATTGAAGCCAAAGTTATCATTACTACTACAATTACTACAAACAATAAACCTCTCTTCCTCATTTTGCTTTGCAACTTGTCATTCATAGTTCTTCTCCTTTTTTTATTTTAGTGTTTTCAATGTTCTTACATCATTGCCTTTAGCAAGATTAATATAATTATACCATAAATTTATGTAAATTGCAAATTTTGTCGAACATAAAAAGTTGATATTTCATTATTTTTGTAGTATAATTAACATATTAATGATGGTACAACATTAAAAAATAAATGTACCAAAGCAGAACATATATCTTATAAATAATTTTGGAGGTATAAATTATATGGATGAATATGAGGTATTTCGAGATGCAATACGGAAACTGTTAGATTGTACTAATGCAATCAATCCAGCCTTTACAAAGATTGAGTTTTTGAACGCGACTCATAATTTTGTGCATTTTAAAGTAACAGTTACGCTTAATTCTTTAAATTATGACACAAGAACTTTGTTTGTTATGGTTAGAAAGAAAACATACAAGACAGAGATTATTCAAAGATTTTCTAGAAAAAATGTAACAAAAGAAACTTTTGAGAGTTTGGAAAAATTCTGTAAAGAATCCTATGCTGGAATTTGCTAATCATCCAAAACACCCTCAGGGAAATTTTCCTGAGGGTGTCTTGTTTATTGGAGTTTGTTTATGATTTTATTTCAAATTCAAGTTCTACCTTAAATAAGTCTCCATCTATATGAATATTAAAACTTCCATGTAAAAGTTCTGCTAGACTCTTTGATATAGAAAGTCCAAGTCCTGAGCCTTCCGTTGTTCTTGATTTATCTCCTCTTACAAATCTTTGCATAAGTTCTTCTTCGCTTATATTTAGTTTCTCAGCCGATATATTTTTTATACTAGTAATTACCTTGTTTTCATTTTTAATTACATCTATGTAGACTCTCGAGCCTTTTAAGGCATACTTTGCAACATTGCTAAATACATTTTCGATAATTCTATACATATATCTGCTATCCGCTTCTATATAAATATCTTCTTTTGGCATATTAGTTATAAGTTCAAGTTTCTTCTGCTTAAACTTATCTTCAAATTCTCCCGTTGTCTGATTTATTAATTCTCCAAAATTTAATTTTTCCAAATTCAATTTTACATTTCCAGAAGATGCTTTTGATGCCTCTACTAAGTCTTCTGTCAGTCTTTTTAATCTATTAGACTTTGCTTCTAAGACCTTTATATATTCTTTTACTTTTTCATTTTTTATATTTTCTCTTTTAATCAAATCAACATAGTTGATAATTGATGTAAGAGGTGTTTTTATATCATGAGATACATTTGTAATAAGTTCTGTCTTTAATCTTTCTGATTTTACTCCTTCTTGTACAGCTCTTTCAAATCCGTTTGATATATCATTAATATATTTTACAACTTGCTTAAATTCATTTGTAAATTCATCTTCATTTAATTTCTCATCTGTGTTGCCTTCATAAATCTTTTTAAGTTGTTTCTTTATTTTATTAAAGTTATTTACTCTTTTTAGAATTAAGAAAAATACATATACAGTAATAAGGAAATCTCCAATTATACCAAGTTCTGGCTCAGATACACTAACAAACCATACAAATACTAAAAACATTACTGTTAAATAACTTACAGCATATAAAGTTACTCTTAATATTTCATTCTTGTTTTCCCAATACTGAACTGACCATTTATTAGTCTTATCAACTACTTTCTCCATTAGTTTATATATTCTATATACAATTGTATTCTTCCAAAAAACTTTTGCCTTTATCCTTCTTATAATGCTGCTTATACTTATTGCGATAATTCCATATAAAGATAAATATACGGTAAGTAAAATACTCACACTAGATATAGTTATTCTATTGTACCAAAATCCAATGCCAACATACCTTAACAAGAAGTACAATATATAAATTATTGCAAAAAGTGATGTAATCAAAATCTCTGTTGGTATTTTATCTAAATCATTTAACTCTACTTCTTTTTTATCTCCTTTATAGCCTATATTCTTTTCAAGATAAACTACAGCAAATATTAACAAGACTACACAAATTGGAAATAATACATAGAGTATATTTTCGTATTTTACAAGGGTTATTCCTACTCTTGTTATAAAATCATCATTTGTTATGTATTCATCTTTATAGGTCATATATATATCAAAATCTTTTATATTATACTCTACTCTTGTATCTTCAGCTTCGATTATTGCATTAGAAACTGCAATTCCCATACTAGAAGAATTAGTAGGTTGTACTTTGCTTTCTTTACCATCTACTTTATAATAATATCCTGAGAAATATTTTTCGTCATAATTTCTATATGTCTTATTTATTACCTCAGAACTTGTTTCTAAATCTCCATTAGATATAGTTATTTTTTCTCCATCTAGATTATTTATATAGTCTTGCATAGCATTTAAACTATAGTTTTCTTTTTGTATATTAGTATAAACTTTATTAGTTGGTTCATAAATAATTAAATACTTGTAGTCCTTTACATTACTAAGTTTGCCTGATGAGCCAAAACATACTCTTACAACATCTTCTCCTTCTCCTATTGTATAACTTGATTTTGTTGCATAAATTGTACTATTTATATTGTTTTTTACATTTTCTATAACATCCTCTGCAAACTCTTCGCTTTCAAAGTATTTAACTCCTTTTACCTGTTTATATTCTTCAGAGTTTGCCATATACAGAATTGTAAAAATAATAACTGCAAATAAAATTGGTATTGCTATATAGCATGCAATCTTTAGTATTTTGTTATTCTTCATATAGACACACCTCTTTTTTTATAAATTTTCTACTTTATATCCTATTCCCCAAATAACCTTCAAATATTTTGGCTCTTTTGGATTTATCTCTATCTTTTCTCTTATGTGTCTTATATGTACAGCAATTATGTTGTCTGCTCCATATGCTTCATCTTCCCATACATTTTCATATATTTGATCTATTGAGTAAACAATTCCTTTGTTTTTTGTCAAAAATTTTAAAATATTATATTCTGTTGGAGTTAACTTTACTTCTTTTCCTTCAACTACCACTTTTTTTAAGTCATCATCTATTACAAGTTCCCCTGATTTATATATCTTTTTATTTTTTTCATCATCAATTGTTCCTAATTTTGTATATCTTCTGATACCCGAGTTAACTCTTGCAATTAACTCTAATGGGTTAAATGGTTTTGTGATATAATCATCTGCGCCTAAATTTAAACCTTTTATTTTATCCTCATCCTCAGATTTTGCAGAAAGCATAATAACAGGAATAGATTTTGTTTTTCTAATTTCTTCTATTGTTTCTATTCCATCTTTTACTGGCATCATTATGTCTAGTATCACAAGATGTATTGTATTTTCTTCTATAATCTTTAAGGCTTCTTGTCCATTATATGCTTTTAAAACATTATAGTTCTCTTTTACTAGATATATTTCAATAGCTTTTACTATGTCTTTATCGTCATCACAAACTAATATATTGTACATATGCTTCATCCTTTTTTATATATTTTATGTCTATATTATATCAGAAAATTTATTAAGAATAAATAGAGCAATTATTAATTTTTTATTAACAATATTATGTAAGAACATATTGAAGTCCTATATTTTAATATTTATTCGTCAAGACCCTGCTTGAGAGACCCGTGATATGTTTTGACAATAAATATTAAATATAGGACTTCGATTACTTTTTTATATTAATTCATTACATTTTTTAAGCCAGTAATATCTTGCGTTTTACTTCCTGTATAAATATCAGTTGTAAAGTCATTAGTTGCCTCTTTAAGATTATAGTAAATTTCTCTTCTTAATTCTGTGCTGTTATTAAGCTTATTATTTTTAGGATTTTGGCAATCATTTGCATCTTTTACTAAAGCTTCATACATCTTATCAATATATCCTTGTACATCAACTGCTGTATTTAAGCGTTCTATATTGTCTTCGACTTCTTTAAATCTTGCCATTTTATATTCTTTAAAGCTGTCATATTCAGTAATTGTCGTAAGCGCCATTAAATCTGTTTTATAATCTACTGTAGATTCTCCTGTTCTTTCACTTAAATTGCTATAAATTTTAGCTTTTTCAGAGTGAATATTACTAAAGTATTCAATATATCCTTCGTCATAACCTGCATATCCTAACATTTCATATGCAAACCATTTTATACTGTATGAATCTGGTCTACCGTAATCATTATGTGGTTGATACCAGTGAACATTTTGAAGTCCTTCTCCTCCATAACGGTTATCTCCTAATGTAGAATAAATTTCAACACCTGGATAAAGGGTTATTCTGTTATCGTATAGGTCTTCTATTGTATCTAATGTATCTAGTTTGCTTAAATCCATTTTATTTTCTTGTTCATTGCTTAGCCTTATATATCTTGTAGTATGATAAGCACGGTATCTTGCAAGAGGATCATCTTTATACAACTCTTCATTTGGATAAGTTACTTGTACTGCAACTGATTTCATCTGGTCTGGAGTTAATTTCAAAAAGCTTTGTGCTTCTATATAGTCCATAACATATATTGTTTTGAATACTTTTTCATAATAGTCTTTTACTTCGGCTTGCGAATCAATCCTTGAAGGTTCATAGTTTGAACCTACTTTATCACCTTTTTTGAAGTGTACAGATAAATTCATAACAATTTCATTTGGTCCAAAATATTGCATTAAGTTAGAGTCTGCATAATCTTCTCCACCTGCATCAAATCTTCTTCCATTATTTCTTAAGAATAATCTTGAGTCTATATTGTGAGCAGATTCATGAGACCATGTATGGTAAGTATATTCATAAACTTGCCCATCTTCTGGAATTAAGTTACCATCCATTACTCCTTCTGCACTCCAGTCTATACGATCTCCCCATGCAACAGCTGCATTACCATCACTATATGCCCATTGTCCTACAACCTCATTAAAGTTCTTATGGAATGGTTCCTCTGTTACATATGGTTGCTGATATGTTGACACTCCATTTAGGTCATAAGTATATCTCTTATCTGTATGATATGTATGTATTGCATTAAATAATTTTTCATCTTTTAATATTTTATAGGCTGTATCATAATAGTCTTTCATTCTATCTGTATAACTCTTAACTTTTCTTTGGAGTTTTGCTTGGTCTTGCGGATCATCTGGGTTTACAATATATGTTCTTTGTGCACCTACTATAAACTGTACTGGGCTTGAGATGATATAAGCTGCATTCTTTGGAAGTGTCAATATTGGTAATATAAAGTTATAAACTTTATAACCACTTCCATTTTCATGGCTAAAGTGATCCCATAAAGTATATTGTATTTCTGGATGCCCTTCTACTGGAATTTCTACTAAATATCCTTTAAATTGTTCCCTAGTCCATTCATGCAAATTACCACTTCCAAATTCAGTTACCATATATTCTAGGAATGTTGCTAAAGTATTCATATTTGTATAAGTTCCAAATATAGATGCATATTTTGTATTTGTTTCATTTGTATTAAAGTTGCTGTCAGATTTAAAGAACATATTTGTTATTTCCATTGGTGTTAATTTTTCATTAAATCCTTGCATATTAAATAACATGAAATCACTTAAGTCCATACCATTTATATCCACGCTATACCAGCGTTTGATATAGTTATACATATATAATACTTTTTCTATCTTTTTATCCTTTTTGATTTCTCTTTCTATGTAGTTGTTAATATCTTCATCATTTGTAGTATTTGTATAATTACTATTAGATAAGAATTTTAAGACAAATTCTTTTAATTCTTTTTTAGTAGTTTCATTATAGAAATCACGATATATCCTGCTATCAGAGGTATTTGTTAATATATCTAAATTATTTGTATAATCTAAACTACTTAAGTAATTTGTTAAGTTATTTACTACTTGTGAAGAAGCATCTATTACATAATGATTGTAGTTATAATCAATGTCTAATGCAGGAATATGATAACTTGCAACCATATCATAAGTATTATCATAAATTACATCATATTCTGCTTTTTCTTTATTTTTATATACTACCTTGATTTTACTTATTTTCTTAACATCAGTATTAGTTAGGTATGTAACAATATCTCCATTTTTGTCTATTGGTAATATATGTGCAATTTCTTGTGTATTTAATTTTACATCACTAATATTCTTTGCTGTTTTAATTATTTTATCATTATCATAGAAAGGCATTAATCTCATTAAGTTTTTGTATAAGGTTTCCTTTGTTTCGTCATAATCTTCAAATGAATTATCTCCAAATACATTTGTCTTCTCAAATTGGAAAATTGGAGTATTATCATATGAAACATTATCTAGGAGCCAAATATTTTCATCAAAACCTGCTTTATCTACAAACAAGTCTTTATTTATTTCTTCTTTAGTAATTGCCTTTACTCCATTCATTTCTTTTGCAGTACCATTTGCTCCATAGTAATAATTATTATCTACTTGTCTAGCGCCACTTACAAACGAACCATTTGCATCATTTAATAAAACAATATTATTTTTGTATGTACAAGTTGAACTTGCATATTCTCCAGTAAATCCATGGAATCCTGCCATATTTGCCTTAACAAAATTGTTTGTAAGAGTACTATTTTTGCTGTGTCCTACAAAGCTACAAGTATAGTTACCACCACCAGCAGTTCCCATTACATAACAATTTGTAATAGTAGTACCTGTTACGCTACCAGCTAATATTCCATTTTGTTGCGAATTCCATGCACCATTAACATTTGCATTTGTAACACGACACTCTTCTATTGTTGTATTATTTGCTCTTCCGACTAATCCACCATTTCCTGATTCATTTGAAGTAGCTTTTGTTACTCTATCAACTAATACACGAGTTATATGTGCTCCATCAGTATTACTTGCTAAAGCTCCATAAGCATTTGCATTTAATGTTATATTCTCTAGTTTTAAATCGTTGACAGTTCCAGTAAGTTTATTAAATAATGGCTTATCAAGATTCTTTATTGTATATCCATTTCCATTTAATGTTCCTGAATATGTATCAACATAGAAGTCTCCATCTACCTTTAATGCACTTGCGTCGTAGTTTTGGTTTAATGTAATATCTTCATTATTTTTTAGCTTTTCAAGTAAACTTTTAAATGCCTTATCTGGATGGAAATTATTAGTTGCAATTCCATCTATTATTTCTCCATAATCTATTCTAACTGTTCTTGTTTCATATGTATTATCACTTGTTACATATTTGTAATTCAAAACTAGTATTAAATGACCGTTTTCTTCCATAACAGATTGTATTTTTGCCCTAACACTTGGCATATTTTCCATATTAATTTCTACAAAGTAACTATCTAGATTTGCTTCTAGTTCTTCTTTTTTAACTGCATCTATAAGAACTGTTTTTTCGCTATAACCGTCTTTTTCTGTTTTATATAAATTAATATCTATAATTTCTCTTAACTCGATATTATTTTCATCTAGTGAAATTATTTCTTCTAAAAGTTCAAAGTCTTTTGTAAAGTTTGAAGTTGCTTCTTGCTTATCAATATCTCTATCATAATCACAAGTTACTGTAAGATAATATCTTAAATTATTATCTTCTTGTTTAAATGTTATTTCTGGTTTGTATTCCCCATCATAGATTATTTTATCAGCTTTTCCTGTTATCTTTACTTTTACTTTTCCTACAAGGGATGTATCATAATCATTTGTAGCTAAAGTTACTTTAATTTCATCTCCTAAAACTTCATATTTATAGTCAGATATTGAAATAACATCCTTCAAAACTTCTGGCTTAATTACACAAGGAGTTTTAAGAGTTATTTGTTTACCATTGTTTAAAATAATGTCAGTAATCTTTAGCTCTTTTTCTCCAGAAGAACTATATCCATCTAATACAACCTCTAAGCTATCTTCTAGTTTCGTTAAGGTATATTCTTCTCCATCAATAACTACTCTTTGTGGTTCTACTTGTAGATCCTCATTTATTCCATCTACTTTGAAGTTTAATTTGATTTTTTCGTTTTTCTCGAAATATTTATTTCCTTGCTCACTTATAGCTTTTTCATCTATTATTTTAATATCTTCATAATTATTCTTATCAAATAAGCCATACTTTACCTTATGAATTTCTTTATCTGTATATTCGTTTAAAGTATCTGCCCCTTCAAATGTATCTGTATCTAAGTCATAGCTTGCTTTAAAGATTAAATCAAAGTTTTGGTCTTTTGTAACATTATCAAATGTTATAGAATTCTGTCCTCTATTAATTGGTTTTGTTTCTCCATTTAATGTTACACTTCCACTTTTAAAGCTTTCGTCTCCATCTTTTGCCTTCTCATCTAAAACTACATCAAACTCAAATCTTGCACTTCCTGCCCCATAATCATCACTTACTTTTAAGTTTTCAATTTTTGGCACATCTTTTAAAACATCAATTTGAATTGACTTCTCGTTTACTGAATAGAAATCGTTATATTTTGTATAATAACTTGTATATTCTAATTGTATTCTATTTATCTTTACATCTAAAACGCCTGATTCGTTTGGAACAGTCAATGAAAGTCTTGATTTATAAATATTTGGTTCATTTGTTCTTTCTTGTTCTACAACATAGTTCAAGCCATTTACAGTAACAGCTGAAAGTCTTGCATATTTTTGACCATCAGTTTCCTTCCAGCCATGATTTGTTCTAAATGTTTTTTGTGCTTCATCACTAACAAAAACATTAATACTTATTTCATATTTTTTCTGTCCTTTGCTTGGATAGTTATTATTTGGCGTCTTGACTGTAATATCTCTAATATAAATATTCTGTTCATCTAAAATTGAAATTTCTTTTTCTCCAATACTAGTATTGGTATATGTATATTTATCTCCTAATTCATAATTTGCTAGAAATCTTACAGTATAGCGTCCATCAGAATTTTTATCATATGATAAATTAACTCCTGCAGAACTCTTTAATTCCTCTTTGCTTAAGTCTTTTGATGAAACTATTTTACCTGTTGAATCGACTAAAACAACTGTCAAATCCTTTATTGTGTCATCTGCATCTGCTAAGCTATATGCAACATGTATATTTTTAGCACTTCTATCCTCAGTAAGTGTAATATTTGAAATTTCTGGTTTTTCTTTTAGTACACTATAAGTTAGGGTATTTGCTGTATAATCTTTGTTATTCTCAAAAGTTTTCATTGTGCTTAAAATTACATTATCTAAATTTACTGTATGTTTTCCAAATGATGTATCAGCATCTGTTAGTTCAACTTCATAATTTGTTCCATCAGTTTTAGTAATAATATAGTTTTCAGAATCTACTGTTACCTGTTCTATTTTAGCATTTTTAGTATTTGTACTTGTAAAAGATACAACTGGCTTTTCTTCATTTTGTATAATATCAGTAATTGCTACATCTGTTAATGCAAAGTTATAGTTTCCACTCATTATGAAAGTATGATTAAATATGTCTCTATTTTCATATAAATTATTTTGGTCTTCCTTATTACTATCTAGATCATAAGTTCCAACAACATCCATATGATAAATCTCATCTTCTATGAACTCATACTCAATTACATTTTCCTCTTTAAGTTCCATATTTTTTATTTGTGTATCATCTTTGTCATAAATAGTAACTCTACCGCTTTTTAATGTATTATCTTCATCTTTTAACTTAAAGCTTAAAGTTTTCTTCTCTTCATCCATGTTAAACATATTGATAGTAGGAATACCTTTTAGAACTTCTCTTTCAAACTTAAGTTCTGCCTTTACTTCCTTTTTATTATTAAGCATAACTTCTGAAATTACAAATTCACATTTTCCTGCTACATTTGGAGTATCAAGTGTTACAGAGTAAACATCATTTTCTAGCTCTACTTCATAATATTCTCCAGCAATTTTTACTTTTGAAATCTTTGTACCTTTTGGAGTAATATCTGCTTTGAATTTAAGCGTTACTTTACCCTTTTCTATATAATCTGCTTTTTCTTCTTCTGAAAGGCTTACTTTACTTTTCTCCGTTGTTTGACCTGCTGAATGTCCTGCATCATTTACATCAACTTTTCCATCTCCGTTTGTATCATGTTCAAAGCCATTTTGATTATCTTTAGATGGATTTGTGTTTGTATTATCATCATTTGTATTATTTCCACCATTTACATTATCTCCATTATTCTCGTTACTTGTAGTACCATTACTATTTGTACTGCTTCCAGTATTTCCATTTGGTTTATTTTGGTTTTGCTTACTACTTCCTCCTGTTTGACTATTTCCACCTGATGTGCTATTTTCGTCTGTTTGATTAGAATCTTCGGATAAGCCCCCTATTTCTTGGCTTTCTTCACTATCGATTCCAATCAAATATTGGATAATTGATTTAGCATCATCATAATCTTGAACTCCATCATTGTTAACATCTTTTTTATTTCCATTAATACAATATAGAATTATAATAGCGATAATTAGTAGAGCTTCAAGTGCGATTAAGAAGAAAAACGGTTTCTTTTTATCTGCATTTTTAAGCTTAACAAACAAGATTATTATAAATAAAAGCAAAGCTAAAGCAAGGCCAATTAAGGTATATATAATTGGCATCACTGTAAATACTTTTATTTCATTTTCTTCATCTTCTATAATTTCATTTTCTTTATTGACTGGTAAAGTCTCTCCGTCTATTGCATCACGAGTTATGGATAGTTGTTTTGAAACTGTAGGATATGTTTTCTTTACTGTACCATCAGAAGATGATATGTTAGTTAATGCAATATTGGTATTTCCAACATTTGCATCTTCTTTAACTCTCAAATGAACAGTGAATAACTTATCTATTTCCCCTGATTCATTAATAATTCCAAACTTGTTATTTTGTTTATTATATGTAATGTCTAGTGTCTCATCTATTTTCTCAAAATCTTCATTATCTATTTTTTCAAAAACATTTTCATCAAATTTGAGCGTTGCAAGTATTGCATAAGCTTTCACTCCACTTGGCATACTAGCACTTACAGTAAGTTCATCTCCAACTTCTAAATCTGTTTTACTAGTTTGAAGTGTTATATTATCACTTGCTTTAACGCTAAACGGTACCAAAATAAGCATAATTGTCAAAAATATTAATATAAAATACTTTATCCTATTTTCCATACTTATTTACCAATCCTTTCAAAATAACTATAGATATATACATTATCTCATACTTTTTAGTTTTTGCCAATAGAAAAGAACAAATTTTTCGACATAAATTTGCAAAAATCTAGATTTTATGACAAAACAAAAAGAAGGTATATAAATATTATATGCCTTCTTCCTATTTTATTCTAATATAATTTATTTCTCATCTTTTACATCTACTGCAGTATCAGATTCTGTAACAGTATCAACTGTTTCTTGAACAACTGGTGTCTCTGTTTCTACAGCTGGTGCTTCTTCTTTTGCTTCTGAAGGAGCTGCTGTATCATTGTTTGCTACTTCTTCTGCTTTTTCTTCTTTTACTGGTGCTGCCTCTTGTACATTAGCAACTTCCTCTACTTTTTCTTCTACATTTTCTACTGGTGCCTCTGTAACTTCTGCTTCTTTAGCGGGTTCTTCTTCTACAAGATTTTCCTTTAAGACAATTTCTTTTGTCTCAATTCTTGCTCCAACTTTCTCTTTAGTTCTAGCAGATTTACCAACTCTATCTCTTAAATAATAAAGTTTTGCGCGTCTTGCCTTTCCTACTCTTACAACTTCGATTTTTTCAATCATTGGTGAATGTAATAAAAATGTTTTTTCAACACCAACACCATAAGAAATCTTTCTTACTGTGAATGTTTCATTTACTCCTCCACCTTGTTTTTTAATAATTATACCTTCGAAAACCTGTATTCTTTCACGGTTTCCTTCTTTAATTTTGGCATGAACTCTTACAGTATTTCCTACATCTAATACTGGAACTTTCTCTTTTAAATGTTCATGCTCTATAGACTTAATAATGTCCATCTTCTTTACTCCTTTCGCTTTTTTTATTTCAATAAATCAGGTCTTTTTTTCTTTGTTATTTCTAAAGACTTTAATTTTCTCCATTCTTCTATATTTTGATGATTCCCGCTAAGCAAAACTTCTGGAACTTTTACTCCATGAAATTCTTCTGGTCTTGTATATTGTGGATATTCTAGTAAATTATCGTTTGAAAAACTTTCTTCTTCTATTGATTCTTTACTTATTACTCCATCTACATATCTTGAAACAGCATCTACAAGTACCATTGCAGGTATCTCTCCACCTGTCAAAACATAGTCTCCTATGGATATTTCTTCATCTACAATCTCATCTATAACTCTTTGGTCAATTCCCTCATAATGTCCACAAAGTAAAATAATATGTTCATTACCTTTTGATAATTCTTTTACTTTATTCTGTGTCAAGGTTTTTCCTTGTGGTGATAAGTATATAACTTTTGATTCTTCGGTTTTAACTGCTTCATAAGCACTATAGACTACATCTGGCATCATAACCATTCCAGCTCCTCCACCATAAGGTGTATCATCTACTTTTTTATGCTTATTTTCTGCAAAATCTCTGATATTTATAACTTCTATTTCTATTAAATTTTTATCAACTGCTCTTTTTATTATGCTTGCTTTAAAATTTGCAAACATCTCTGGAAATAAAGTTAATATGGTAAATTTCATATTTATTCTCCCTCTAATCCTTCAATTAAATGAACAGTCATTTTCTTATTTTCTACATCAACAGATTTTATAACATCAGCTATTGCAGGTAATAATAGTTGTTTTCCAAGTTCATCTTTCACTACATATACATCATTACTTCCTGTTGGAAATACATCTATTAGTACGCCAAGTAGTTTTTCTGGATTTTCATCTTGATAAACTTCCATTCCAATTAAATCTACAATAAAATAACTATCCTCTGGAAGCTTTACTGCATCACTTCTTTCAATTTTGATGTAGCAACCTTTAAACTCCAAAGTATCATCTATATTATCTATCCCCTTTAGTTTTAATAAAACTAATTTGTTATGATACTTAACTTCTTCAACTTCTTTTTGCACCAATTTTTTATTTTTTTCAATATAAATATTTTTAAGCAAGCTATATCTATTTATATCGTCTGTATATGGTACTACTTTCAAAAAACCTTTTATTCCATATGAGTTTACGATTTGACCTATCTCTAATAAGTTCTCCATATATTTTTTGGCATTCTCCTTATTAATCTACAAATTCAATTGTAACTTTCTTATGTTCCTTTGTGCTTACTGCTTTAAATATAGTTCTAATAGATTTCGCAATTTTTCCTTCTTTTCCAATTACTCTTCCCATATCAGATTTAGCAACTTTCACCTCAAAAGTTATTCCTTTGCTATCTTCTTTTTCATTAATTATAACTTGAGATTTATCATCTACTAAAGCTTCAATAATTGTTTGTAAGATATCTTTCATAGTAAATACATTTCCTTTCTTTTTACATTATGCTTTTTCTATTAAAGCCTTAACAGTATCAGTTGGTTTTGCACCATTTTTTATCCAAGTTTCGCATTTTTCTTTATCTAAAGAAATAACTGCTGGATCTTTCATAGGATCATAAGTACCAATTTGTTCAATTATTTTGCCATCTCTTGGAGATCTTGAATCAGCAACTACTATATGATAGAAAGGTGCCTTTTTCTTTCCTATTCTTTGCAATCTTATTTTTACCATAATGTTTTTCGCCTCCTCTCACTATTTGAATATATATTTTTAAAATTAAAAACTAATTAATTAGAAATATTCTTACATTTTAAAGTTTTTCAAATCATTCATGTCTAAGCCTTTAAGTGCTTTCCTCATTCCGCCTTTTTTATCCTTCATCTGCTTCATCATTTTTTGTGTCATCTCGAATGATTTCATAAATTTATTTATATCTTCTACCTTTGTTCCTGAACCTTTTGCAATTCTTTGTCTTCTACTTCCATTTAATATTTTAGGATTTCTTCTTTCTTTTTTTGTCATAGAACAAATCATAGCTTCTATCTTTACAAATTCATTATCATCCACTTTAATGTCTCCAAGCTTATTCATTCCTGGTAACATTTTAAGTATAGATGAAAATGAGCCCATTTTCTTCATCTGTCTTAATTGAACTAAATAATCATCTAAGTCAAATTCTTGCTTTCTTAATCTTTTTTCAAGCTCAATTGCTTCTTCTTCATCAAAAGCCGCTTCTGCCTTTTCTATGATTGATAAAACATCTCCCATGCCAAGTATTCTTTCTGCCATTCTTTCTGGGTAAAATGTTTCTAGTTCACTTAATTTTTCTCCCATTCCCGCGAATTTAATTGGTCTACCTGTAACCTTTTTTAGAGAAAGGGCCGCACCACCTCTTGTATCACCATCAAGTTTTGTAAGTATTATTCCATCTATTCCAAGTTTTTCATTGAAATTCTCACCTACATTTACTGCATCTTGACCTGTCATACTATCTACTACAAGTAAAATTTCATGTGGTTTAACATTTTGCTTTACTCTTTGTAATTCTTGCATTAATTCTTCATCTATATGAAGTCTTCCTGCTGTATCTAGTATTACAACATCATTTAATTTAGACATTGCAACTTCTATACCTTGTTTTGCAATATGAACTACATCTTTTGAATTTTCATTTACAAAAACTGGAATATTCAAACTTGCTCCTACAACTTGAAGTTGCTTAATGGCTGCTGGTCTATATACATCACACGCAACAAGTAATGGTTTTTTGCCTTGCTTCCTTAAAAGATTTGCAAGTTTTCCGCAGGTAGTTGTCTTACCAGAACCTTGTAGTCCAACAAGCATTATAACTGTAGGTGGATTTGGAGTAAATGCGATTTTACTTTCTTCTCCTCCAAGTAATTCTACAAGTTCGTCTTTAACAATTTTTACTACTTGTTGTCCTGGAGTTAATGACTTTAGTACATCTTGACCAAGAGCTTTTTTCTCTATGTCTGCAATAAATTCTTTTACAATCTTATAATTTACATCTGCCTCTAAAAGCGCAAGTTTTACTTCTCTTAAGATTTCTTTCAAATCTCCTTCTGTAATTCTTGCTTTGCCTTTTAGCTTTCTCGTTATATCTTGTAGTCTTGATGATAAACCTTCAAAAGCCATTTTTTTCTCCTCCTTTTGTTATTTTTTAAGCTAAACACTTAAGTTCATGAACAACATTTTCTAAGATAGTGCTAATTTCTTCATCAGTGTACTTTGTCTGGATTTTGGATAACTCAGATAAAATCTTTTGTATCTGTTTTTCTTGTTTTACTGATTTTTTCATAATTCCAAGTTTTTCTTCTAATCCGAAAAAGTCTCTTCTCTCCCTTCATAATACTGTCTTTTACAGCTTGCCTTGTTATGCCTAGTTCTTCTGCCACTTCTGCAAGTGATAAATTATCATTATAATATAAATCTAACACATCTTGTTGTTTTGCAGTTAGAAGTTCTCCATATATGTCGCATAGCAAGCCGATTTCAACATTTTTATCCATAACTATTAAGTTTTATCCTTTCTAAAATTATGAATTTTTGCTTTTCAACACGCAAGCATTATTACTTTACACTATTTTTTGGCTTTTGTCAAGGGTTTTAAGGAAATTTGTGTGATTTTTTTAGAAATATATAAAAAGATTATAAATTAAAATAGATGATAAAAGAGGATATTCTTCCAATACCCTCTTTTATTCTAATATATCAATCGCATTGCCTTCACTCATCCCCTCCAAATTATAATATGTAGAAGGTACAAGCCCGATTATTACATTTTCTGCAATAACAATCTCATTTGTTATATTTTCAGATATAACATTATATGGCGTAAGAATATTAACATTGCAATTTACATCTAAATATAGCCTATGTATTGTCTGATTTATTCCTGTGCTATTAAATTCAGACCTAACCTTTGTTTCAACTGCACCAGAATCAAGAAATGTGATTTTAATATCAGGTCCAAATCCTGATAAAATTCGTATTCCTGTAAAACTTCCGAAGCTTTACATTTACTTTACTTTCATCATCTTCTAATAAATTAGATTGAATCTTCATTGCTACACTTGATGTTATCTCATTTATTGTAACTACATTTGATTGTAACATAGTTACATTGCCTTGATTATCTTTATATATGCTCACAAAATCATCATAGGTATATTTCTTCATAACATCTGTCGCTACATCATTTGAAACCATAGTTGCCTTTGCTTTGGCAGCATCCTTGCATACAGCATCCATAATTGGAACTATTGCTTTAAAAACCATATAAAATGTAATTACTGCAATACATAGTACTAATATTATTTCGACGGCTACTTTTTTTCTAAAGAATCCTCTTTTTCTAAATAGTTTTACATTTGGTACTTTAATTCTTTTTCTTGAATATATTTTATCCATATCTTCTATACATTTGCTGGAGTTTCTATTCTGTGTATACTACATTTTGGAATAAATAATTGCGTCCCTACACTTATTTTATCTGGATTTTCAATATTATTTATTCTCGCAATATCAGAAACTGTACTCCTATATTTTTTAGCAATCTTCCAAAGCGTATCATTCGGCTTTACAAAATAAATTACCATACTATAAGGACTATCATCTGTATACTCTGCATCCTCTACATTTTCAATTACTCCCATGTTTCTTATATTATATGAATTTGTATTTACTCCTAAATTTACATTTATTTTTCCTTCCATATTATCCTTTGTAAATTCCTTATATGTGTTTTCGAGCTCTATGTCTACCATGCTGTTACTATCTATTCCATCTATTTCTTGGCTAAAACTAAAAGGTATCTCAAATTCTTTTGTTCTTAAATCTGTATCTTCATCGTTTGCTAAAGCCACTCTAAATTGCATAGTTCCATTTACTTTTACCATATCTTTTAAAATATTTTTCTCATCAATTGTAGCATTTACATAAATTGCATTAACTTTATTGTATTCTACATCATCTAAATTTACTTTTTCTTTAATATTTACTGTGCTTTTAGTATTTCTCATATTTACCATTGTACTTTGCACTTTCTCATTAAATTTTAAGTTTACACTTGGACTATACATATCTTGTATTATACTTATTTCTTTATCTCCAAACGCTCTTGCAAATATCTCTAGCTCTATTTCAACGCTTATAGAATGTTCTTCTGAAGAATTTGGTTTAATTTCAACATTTTTTACTTTATATTTCACTTCACAAAAATCATCTTCTGAAATTCCGTACTAAATCTATAAAGCCCATAACTGGAATTGTTTCTTCTACGCTTTTTATTCTTCCGTTCATCTGTTAGATATAAAATTCTAGTTGCTACATCTGCTTTTGCTAAAATTTTATTGTAGCTAACTTTTGAGTCTTTATTAATTATATCAAATTCAAAAGATAAGATTTCTAAAATATTATCTTCGTTGCTAATAGTTATATTCTCTTTTGCCGAAGTTTTAGTCGAATTCTGACCAACAAGCGAATTCATGTTTAAAGAAACTTGTTTTAGCTGAATATCATCAATTCCCCTTATTTCTTTTATCATTTCTTCATTTTCATTTAAAAATACAGTAACATCAGCTTCTAGAGTAATAATAAATTTTACTTTTCTTCCGTTTAATATTTTACATTCTATTTTTTTGATACATATATTCTCATCAAGTGTCATTTTACTTTCTATTCCAGGGAAATCCAGTATTTCGGTGAAATCTATGTTAGTGTTAAATCCTCTAACTGCTTGATTTTCACCATCTGCAACATACATTAGATATATATTTACATTTCCATCTAATCTTACTTTTCCTTCTAGTATTTCTCTTTTATAAATACAAACATTTCCTGTTGTGCTTATTTCACTCAAAATATCCGGTTTAGAATCTGGAATAATTCTATCTCCTTCGACTGTTATTTCAAAAGTTTTATTTCCAACAATTTTGTTTATACATAAGTTTTCCTTTATAGCGTCTACCATATCTCTCCTCCTTAAAATTTTCTTTGTTTATATATATATGTTTTAAGGACAAAAAAATTCCTATTTTTGTATAAATATGATATAATATCAAATATTAAATTCAAAACTTTCAAAGGAGTAATTAATATGAAATTAAACATAGTTATGTGTGAACCTGAAATACCACAAAATACAGGAAATATTGCAAGGACTTGTGCCATACTTGGAGCAAAATTACACTTAGTTCATCCTTTAGGCTTTAGTATATCTGAAAAGGCTGTAAAAAGAGCAGGGCTTGATTACTGGGATAAATTAGAAATAGAGGAGCATGAGTCTTTAAATAAATTTTTGGAAAAATATCCTCCTGAAAAATATAATATGTTCTTTGCAACAACAAAGGGAAAACATATATATTCTGAACCTGATTATAGTAAGATGGATGAAATTTTTGTTCTCTTTGGTAAAGAGACAAAAGGACTTCCTGAAGATTTATTGATTAAATATATTGATAAAACTATAAGAATACCTATGAAGAAGACACTTCGTTCACTTAACTTATCTAATTCTGTAGCAATAGTTGTCTATGAGATAATGAGGCAAAAAGATTTTGAAGGGCTAGAAGAAATAAGCTCTTACTTTGATTAATATTGCTACAACAACAATTACTGTGGGCATTGCTGCTATATCGGCAATAATCACCTGTTTTTGGTGTTTTGTCTAAATCTTTGTTGTTTTCTGCTGGTTTATTCTCTGGATTCTCTGGGTTTGTTGGTTCTTCTTCAACTTTTCCTACTGTTACTTCTACTTCTCTTTTTACTTCTGCATCTCCATCTTTATCAAATACTACTTCTAATACTGCCTTTCCATCTTTTAATGCTTTTACTCTTAATCCTTCGCTTTCTGTTGTAGGCATTAATACATCTGTTGTCTTTGATGTAAATGTGAAATCATCCCAAGCTGTGTCTTTTACACATTCAGAACCTTTGTATACAACTGTTGCTTCTACTTCATATACTTTGTTAGCTTCTAAGTTTGTAACATAGTTTCCTGTTTCAACATCCATAAATTTTACTGCTACTTGTAAATCTGCTTTTGGTGCTATAAAGTATGCTGTTACTTTTCCTTCATCATCTTTTGTTGAAAATAAAATATATTGATCTTTTACTGAACTATCAATGTCTACATCTTCTAATCCTGTTATAGCTGATTCGACATATCCACCTTTGAAACCTGTAGTATCTTTTATTATGAAAGATTTTGCATCTTTATCAACAGATACTACTCCATCTTCCATTGACATTACTATTACGCTTCCGTCTTTTACTACATGTAATGTTCCACCGTTCATTATTACATTACTTAATGTTCCTGCTACTTCCATTGTTCCGTCATTTGTAAATGCTCCACTAAAGCTTCTTCCTTTTTCTACTTTTACTGTTCCTTTATTTTCTAAAGTTTTAACTGAATGAACTGAATAATCTTCTGAAAAGATTACTTCTCCATTTCTACCTACTACTACAGATGCAATTGTTGTATTTCCTTCAGCTTTTAAAGTTACTCCTTTTGCATTAATAGTAAGTTTTGGTACTGTTGTTAAGTCTGCAAAATCAAGTATGATATTTGAATAACTTGGTCCTACTACAATTTCTTTATTGTCAGCAGCATCTGCATCTAATGTGTATGTTTTTACTGATCCTTCTTCTGATACTGTTGCTGTGCTGTCACTTAAATTTACTACACTTGCTGCACTTACACAATTTGCTATAGCTATTACAGCTATAAATAATACTAT
>CANQLP010000008.1 GCA_947624725.1 uncultured Clostridia bacterium | reverse complement strand
TATGGGCCATTAGCTCAGGTGGTAGAGCACTTGACTTTTAATCAAGTTGTCCCGCGTTCGAGTCGCGGATGGCTCACCAATGGCCTGTTGGTCAAGCGGTTAAGACACCGCCCTTTCACGGCGGAGACATGGGTTCGATTCCCGTACAGGTCACCAAATAAATATTGCCAATTTAGCTCAGCTGGTAGAGCAACGCACTTGTAATGCGTAGGTCACCCGTTCGATTCGGGTAATTGGCTCCATTAGAAGTCAGTAGTCTTGAATAATGTCTTGATTACTGGCTTTAATCATATATAGTTTCAATATCAATAATTGTGGTAAAAACACCTGAAAAAATAAAAGAGGGGTGTCCTAAAATAGGACACCTTCTATTCAATAGGGATTGTTAATTTTAAATTACAAATTTTCACAAGCTTTTCGCATTGCTTCTATTAATTCAGTTGGACTATGCAGATTAGAATCATATCCGACTATCCGAACCGTTTTAGGAGCAGCAAAATCATAAAAAGTGCTTGGAGCATTGTAAATAGGTAAATCTTTAGGAATATTCTGTTTCCTTGGAATTACAGTGTTGTAATCCTTTGTATTAATAACATACTTATTCATCTGTCATACTCCTTCCGTATTAAGGAATTTTTATTGCATTATAACTCTTCGCATATCTGTTGCATTCTTAAAAGAAGTTTTGAAGGCTTCTTTAAATCAGCACAAAAACCACCAATCATCATTTCCTGAGATGCTCCAAAATCACAGATATAACCTTCGGATCTAGATACATTGTCAGTTTCCCACTGTACATGCTCACCATATCTTATGACCGGTTTATACTCTTTAAGATTCATCACATATTGATTCACAGGAAAGCCCTCCTAATAAATCTTAGTCCCTATTGAATTTTGATAGAAAGGTAAAATAAGACTAACCTTCCTTAATACAAAAGCTCTTTCAAGACAATATAATATCATAGATTACATAAAATAGCAATAGACAAAATATAACCAATCTGATATAATAAAAAGAAAAAAAGGAGAAAAATTAATGGAAAAAGTTGCGTTAATTACAGGTGCATCAAGAGGGATAGGAAGAGCCTGTGCAATAAAACTTGCAAAAGAAGGAATAAAAGTTATAGCAAACTATAATAAATCAGAACAACAAGCAAAAGAGCTAAAAGAAGAACTTGAAAAAGAAAATATAGAAATAGATATATTTAAGGCAGATGTGACAAAAGTAGATGAAGTAAAACAAATGATAGAATTTGTACTTAAAAAATATGGCAAAATAGATATATTAATAAACAATGCAGGAATATCACAGGAAAAACTTTTTACTGATTTAACAGATAGAGATATAGATATAATGCTTGATACAAACTTAAAATCAGTATTTTTTGTAACAAGGGAAGCAATAAAAAGTATGATACATGAAAAAGAAGGCTGTATAATAAATATATCATCAGTATGGGGAATAACAGGAGGCTCATGTGAAGTACATTATTCAGCAGCAAAAGCCGGGATAATAGGAATGACAAAAGCTTTAGCCAAAGAAGAAGGACCATCAAATATAAGAGTAAATGCGGTAGCACCTGGGTTTATTGCAACAGATATGAATGCTCGTTATACAAAAGAAGATATAGAAGAAATAGAAAAAGAGACACTATTAAAAAGAATAGGAACACCTGAAGATGTTGCAAATACTTGTTATATGCTAATAGAAAATAAATATATAACAGGACAAGTAATTACAGTAGATGGTGGATGGATAGAATAAATAAAAAATCCCAATTTCTTGGGATTTTTTTATTTAGATTATTCATTATTTATTTTACGTTTATAATTTCCAGATATTAACTTTGGTAAATAAGTTATAACCTTATATATTGCAAGTCTAATTTTCTTACTCCAAATATAAGATTTTCTAAGACCACGTCTAGGCTCTAAACTTGTATCTTCTTGTAAAACTAAAGCTGTAGGAAGCTCTTCTATTGCGAAAGAATAATTTTGGTTATCATTATTATCCCATACACCTTGACCATCATTAAAACAGAAGTTGAAAGATGCTGAATCATCAAGAGTAACTTCACATTGAAAACCAAGTTCTGTTTTTTCCATTTTTATATCATTAACATTATCCCAGTTTTCTCCAAATCCATAGTGCATATAGACTTCTTCTGCTTGATCCTGGAACAATTTTCCAGTATAAGAAATCTTAACAGAGGTATTAGCAACAAGCTTATCTGTATTAAAAAATATATTTTTCGTTAATTCCATAACAATCTCCTATTATTTTTATCTTTTGATGTATATATTATAATATTAATTAAAATATTATTCAAGCTTTTTTTACAAAAAAGCAATTTATTTTTTATAGTTCGATAAATTAGACTACTCAAATGCAAGATACGACTATAAAATTATAAAATAAAAAAATCAAAAATTATTATTGTAATAGATAGTAATTTGTGTTAATATTTTATTATAATGTAGACCTAAAAAGGGGTGTTATACATGGGAAAACGAAGAAATACAAAGTTAATGTTATTTTGTAAATTATTAATAATATTAGTTATTTTATTGGTCGTATCGACAATTTTTGCTCTTGTATATTCAATGAATTCAAATATTATAAATCGTATAAGCATCAATAATATAGATGTAGCAGGATTAAGCAGAGCAGAAGCAGATGAAAAATTTGAAGAAATAATGGATAAGATAATAGATGATGAAATTTCATTTCGTTATGGAGATTATGAGAAAAAATTTACACTTAAAACAATGGAATTGGAAGCTAATACAACAGACAAAGTATATGAAGCATGCTTAATAGGAAGAGATAAAAATATTTTTATAAATAATTATAAAATAATTAGTGTATTGTTAAACGGAGTAAATTTAGACTTAGATATAACATTCAATGAGGGAATATTAGAGAGTATATTTAGCAATTTAGATGATGAATGGGAAGGAAAATTTACAGATAATAGTTACTATATAGATAATGATAAATTAGTTATTGTAAAAGGAAAAACAGGAACAATAATAGATAAAGAAAAACTAAAAGAAGAACTTATAAAAGTTGTAAGAGAAAAAATAGAAGGCAAAAGTGTAGATACTTTAGAAATTCCTGTAATAGAAAAAAATCCTAGCGAAATAAACTTAGAGCAGATACAGAAGGAAATATATAAAGAGGCAAAAGATGCTTCATATGATAAAGAAGCAGAAAAACTATCAATACATGCAAATGGAATAGATTTTGGTGTAAGCATGGATGAGGCAAAACAAATTATATCAGAAGAGAAAGAAGAATATATAATTCCACTAAAAATAACAAAGCCAGCAATAACAACAGATATGCTTGGAGAAGAGGCCTTTCCAGATACACTTGCGAAATTTTCAACTAGATATGACGCAAGTAATAAAAATAGAGCAACTAACATAGAACTTGCATCAGAGGCAATAAATCGGAAAAGTATTACTTCCAGGAGAGACATTTTCATTTAATAATATAGTAGGTCCTACAACAAAAGCAAAAGGATATAAGCTAGGTGGGGCATATTCAGCCGGAGAATTAGTAGAAAGCTATGGAGGAGGAATTTGCCAAGTATCAAGTACAGTATATGATGTAGCATTAATGGCTAATCTAGAAATAGTAGAAAGACATAATCATTCATCAGTTGTTTCATACCTAGATCCAGGACTTGACGCAACAATTTCATATGGCTCAAAGGATTTGAAATTTAAGAATAATAGAAATTATGCAGTAAAAATAAATCTTAATGCAACAAATGGTATATTAGAAGTAGAAATGAAGGGAATCTTCGAAAAAGAAGAATATGAAATAGAACTTGTAAGTGAGAAAAAAGAAACACTACTTTGTAACACTAAATATGTATATGATAGTACGCTTTCAAAAGACCAAGAAATTATAGAGTCAAGTGGTGCAAATGGTGCGAAGAGTATAGCATATAAGGTATTGAAAAAGAACGACAGAGTTGTATCAAAGACAGTTTTATCAGAAGACACATACAACCCAATGACAAGAGTAATAAAAACAGGAGATAGAAGCAAGGTAAAATAAAAAATTAGAATAATATAATGGAAAATAAGGTGTGTAATTTCTATACACACCTTATTTATATATTTGAAGATTAGCAAATTTTAAATAAATTTTTAAAATTTTTCAACAAATGAACTATATAAATCGTCTTAATAAATATAAGGAGGCAAAATTGGAAGAGGTTTACAAGAAATATTCAAAACTAATTTATAATTATATTTATAGCTTATGTAAAAATCATGACATTGCTGAAGATTTAACACAAGAAACATTTTATAAGGCCGTTATGAAAATAAATAGCTTTAATAATAAATGTAAAATGAGTACATGGTTATGCCAAATTGCGAAAAATACTTGGATTGATTTCTTAAGAAAACAAAAAAGAAAAGAAATCATTTCGGTAGACAATTTAGAGAAATTTATTTTGGAAAAATCTTTTGAAAATAATATTGATGACAAAGAAGAAATTATTAGATTGTATAAGCATATTCACGAATTAGATGAAGATACAAGAGAAGTGTTTTATTTAAGAATAAAAGGTGAACTTAGCTTTAAAAGTATAGGAGAAATTTTAAATAAATCCGAAGCATGGGCAAGATTTACATTTTATAGAGGAAAATTAAAATTAAAGGAGGCGATGATAAATGATGAAAAAAGAATGTGAAATAGTGAAGGATTTACTGCCAATATATGTAGAAGGTAAAAATCAAATAACTACGACAACTAAAGATTTTATTGAAAATCATATTAAAAATTGTAAAGAATGTAATGATATGTTACAATTTCTTTTACAACAACAAGAAGGTAATTCGATAGAAGATAGTCAAGAATTTGATTTTTTAAAAAAGTGTAATCAAAAAATTAGAATTTTCAAAACTATAGCAATTATCCTCTCAATATTCATTATTTGCACATGGTCATTTATATCTATAAAACAGATAGGTATATATATAAAAGGTAAGCGAGTACAAGAAATTATAAATAAAAGTATAGAAGGGATTGAAGATTTTAAGAAAAATGAAAATTTTGAATTTTCTATTAATGATACAGATATGATTTATTATAAAGATAATCAATTCAAGGAGAATATAGTTTTACCTGAAAATGAGCTAGGATGTACTTTAAAGTTTGGAAAAGAAATAGATGGCAATGTAGTTGTAGTTAATTTTTGGGATTATGTTCAAATAATAACTGGTTCAATTACTGATAAAATGGATGTAAAATCTTATATTTTTGATTTTCAGCAATCATATAGATATTTATATAATTTAAAAGAAAAAAACATAAATGAACTTCGGTAAAATTAAAATAACAGAAGATAATATGGATGGAATTGAAAGCTATATTTTGGTGGAACAAATTGATAGCAAAATGTATTATGCAATAGTAATTGATAAAGAAAACAAATTTATAATGAAATATGGAGAATCTTTAAATGGTGTAGACTATATATGGACAAATTACAAATATAGTGAAGGAAATGTTACAGATGATGATGTTAAAATAAAAAACTGGAAAGAATATCAAATATTTGAAATTGATAAAAATTATTTAGAAAAATTTGAATAAATTTAACCCTAACAAAAAGAGCGCATAAGCGCTCTTTGTTTATATAAAAATGGTGAGCCATAGAGGGATCGAACCTCCGACCGTCAGATTAAGAGTCTGCTGCTCTACCAACTGAGCTAATGGCCCATTTACTTTATCCATTATAATATCCTTTTTAAGATTTGTCAATAGTTTTAGTATAGAAATAGCTTATAGGAAAGCTTTGGGCATAATTAGATGCACAAAGCTTTCATCTATATAAATTAATCTTCTTTAATTGACTTTTTGTTAGCTAAATAAACAGTATAGGCAATGACTGCACCAACTGTTGCAGTTATAGCTTGAGTTAATCCCATTGCGTTTTGCAAGTTAGCAATTAATTTTTGAGGAAATACTCCAAATAAATTTAAAGCGCTAAATCCTAAAAATATTATACCAACTTTAACTGCTATAGAAATAATACTTGTTAAGATATAATTTATATTTTTCTTTAAAAGTAAAGATTTATATAAGTAAACTATAGCAAAATTTCCAAGCCATATTGCAGGAATCATGTAAGCCATATAAACAGAAGCTGTTTTAAAAACAAATCCTCCAAGAATAGTTGAAATGCTAGGAAGAGTAATAATACCAGCAATTTTCTTAAAGCCTTTTACATTAATTGCAGTAACAATTAAGGCAGTATTTACAACAGATCCAACAATAATTTGAGAATGGCTTGCAATCCAACTAGTTTCACCAAATACAGCATTTAATAATTGGGCTAGAAATGTTGGAACAAGTAGTGCTGCCACACAAATTAAAATAATTTGCATGATTTCTAATCCTTTTGAATAATCACGCATATTCTCATTTAAAACATTTTCCTTTTCCATAATTATATCTCCTTCCAAAAAATAATTATACATCAGAAAAGAGAATAATTCAATCATTTTAGAAAATTACCTAGAATTACCTAATTTCTAATAAATTTTATAAAAAAGGTTGTGCAAGGCTAGATTTTGTAGTATAATATAAATGTTTTAAGATGTGCCTGTAGTTTAGTTGGATAGAATGGCAGGCTACGAACTTGCAGATCGGGGGTTCGAATCCCTCCAGGCACACCAAACTCTCAATCTAATTTGAGAGCTTTTTATTTTTCTATTAAAAGAAGTAAAAATAAGGAGATAAAAATGCAATACTATATAAAATATAATTCACCAATAGGGGAATTAACAATCGTAAGTAATGAAACAGATATTATAGAAATATGGATGAAAAATCAAAAATATCATTCTAATGCAGAAAAAAGAAAAATAACCGAGAAGCAAGAGTTACCTATACTAGAAAAGACGAAGAAATGGTTAGATAGATATTTTGATGGAAAAAATCCTAAAATTAGTGAATTAAGTTTGAAACCGGAAGGTTCAGAATTTAGAAAAACAGTATGGAAAAAGCTTTGCGAAATTCCATATGGGACAACAACTACTTATGGCGAGATTGCAAAAAAAGTTGCCAAAATTTTAGGAATAGAAAAAATGTCTGCACAGGCTGTAGGAGGAGCAATAGGGCATAATCCAATAGGCATTATAATTCCATGTCATAGAGTAGTAGGAGCAGATGGAAATTTAACAGGATATGCAGGTGGCTTGGATGTAAAGAAAAAATTGTTGGAAATTGAAGGAATAGATATAACAAAATTTTATATGCCAAAAAATAATAAAGATAAAGCATAGCAAAATTTAGCTATGCTTTATTTAATAAATAAATACCGATATTTAAGTAAGTTGCAAAAATAATCCAAAGTAAATAAGGAATATTTAAGTATGCAGAAATTTTATATTCTTTGTAAAAAAGATATATTAGTGTGCAAACTAGTAAAACTAAAAACAAAATCCATAAAATAGAAAAGAAACGCCATTTAAAAACAAAGAATATAATAGACCAAGCAAGATTTACAAAAAGTTGTAAGTAATAAATTAATGGGATGGTAGTATTTACCGAAGATGAAAATTTTTTAAATAAATAATAAGAAAATCCCATTAAAATATAAATAAGAGTCCAAGCAATAGGAAATACAATACTTGGAGGTGCGAGAAATGGCTTAATTAGTGAGTTATAATCAATGCTTTTAGAAATAATAAAACCAACAATTGAGCCTAAAACAAGAGGTAAAAATAGGTAAAATGCATTTTTAATAAAGTTATTCATATACACAAATCCTTTCAGTTTAGTATATGGAAGGAGAAAAACAAATATGCAAATGTAGAGAAAAATTTCACAAATACAGAAAAAATTTTGAAAAAGTATTGCCAAAATTAAAAAAATGTACTATAATATATTAACGGTCGGTACATCGGGGCGTAGCGCAGTTGGTAGCGCACGTGGTTTGGGACCATGGGGTCGCAGGTTCGAATCCTGTCGCCCCGACCAATTGAAAGTAGCTTTAAATATGGCTATAGCAAGTGCTTTGGCACTTGCTATTTTTTAACTTTAGAGAACTAAAGTTATGCTAGGGATTAGGAAAACTTATAGTTTTGTACAGGGGAAAAGAGCCCGTTTAATCATGATATAATATATAAACGGTTTAAATATTTATATTATGAAAGAAAGTAAGATGTATGAAGAGAGTTGAGAACATACAATATGGGAATTCAAGTATCATATGTATTTGCAACAAAGTTAAGCATATCATTATTTATGGGGTATTTGAAAAAAGCACATTGATAATATTTCTAAAATAATTTTACAACATTTATAGTATAATAAACAAAGAAATTAGCATTTTAATTGCTAATTTCTTTGTTTATCATTTACTTTTGCAACTATTAATATATTCTAAATATATTATTTTTATAATTTATCACATAGAATATAATATTTTAATGATATTCGGTTACCTTGATAGCCTCATCTACTCCATTTATACATAAATATGTATCATCATTAAATATATTATATACAACAAATACACTTGTATTTTCACTAATTGTACCAGTTACGCTATTTTCTTGTTTCCAACATGAATAATCAGATAATTGAATTATTTGTCCATATCCTAATTTATTCCAGTTTTGTTTTAAAGTTTCCATTTCAGAATAATAAGAATTTGAGAATGAACTATTAAGTAAGCCTCTTCTGTTCAAATCTTCTAATTTATTCTGGTATTGTCCATATTGTTTACTTGGAAACGAAATAAATTTTTCACTAACAGTGGCAATATCAACAGCAACAGCATCATTCATTCCTTCAACTTTTAAATACATTTGAAAAGGTGTTTTTAATGAGTAATAACCAATTTCTGCTTTAGGATGTATCAATGTACGCAATTTTGAATGATAACTAGTTTGGATATAAGCAGTACCATCATTTAATATATATATATTGCCATATTGATATCCAGAAAAATTCCAATCTATTTTTGCAGTTTTTTCAATTATAAATTGTGAGTAATTATCATCTTTTTCTTTAGAAGGTGGACTAGTATAGTTATCATTAAAACTATTTTGATGCTTTTCAAGTTTATTTTCTATTTCTATATTTTTCTGATATTCGCTTGAATTTTCTAGCCCATTATTTTGTGAGTATACTGGCATATTATTTTTAGTTTCAGAAGCTGATATAGTGTCATTACTTTGCTTGTTTTTTGTAATTTCTTCCATATATAACTCATTTGGTGTTTTATCTAAATTAGAACTATCTCGTATGCTATCTTCAGATGAATGTATCATTGTATCTGCGCTAGTTTCTATAACTTCATCGACATTGTTAGTATCTTCTGTTTTTTGTTTTATAAATGGATTTTTAAGTATCTTTCCTGTTAGTAAAACTAGTTCAAGACTAAAAAATAATAGAATATCCATTACTATTAAAAATTTCTTATTTTTCATTAGTATCACCTCTCATATTTATATTATACCATATTTTACATAATACGTCAAAATAATGCCATTACCATTTTTATAAAAAACTATCTAATATTTATTATTTTAGTATTTATCTTGGTGATGAAAGTTAAAAATAAGCAAGATATTTTAAAATATTATGAAATAGTTAAAAATGATGAAATGATTATTTTGCAATACTTTAAAGCACTTTAAAATATTCCTAAATAACTACCTGTTCACATTCGAATTCTGTCACACGACAATTTTAAAGGACTCTTCAAGAAATTTTGGAGAAGTCCAAAATGAAAAAAACACATATCTGTAGGATTACAAAGAGAGTTTTTAATTTTATCAAATTATATAAAATACGGAAAATTTCTAAATTTATTAAAATATTTTGCATATTCATTCTACTTTTCTAATATTTTTTTGGAAAATAGTCTTTACCTAATTGCCATATATATCTATCTATATCCTTTAAATTAAATTCATCAATATCATAATATTTCTTAAATTTAACCAGAGTATCTTTAAATACTTTGTATTCTTTTAAATCATCTTTTTTAAGCTGTGCAAAGTTATCTTTTTTCTTAAAATATAGAAGTATTTTTTCAACATAACTATCATATATAGGGAAAAACTTTGGAAAATGATGGCTACAATATTTTGTTGCAAAAGAATAAAAGTGTATTAGTTCTCCATTTATTATTATATTTGAAATATCATTAACTAATGTTTCATCTCCTCTTGCAAGTCTGTCATCGATGTTTAAACTTAATATATGTTTTGCTACTGGAAAAATATTTGTACTATAAAAATCATTTAATGCACTTGCTTTAATTAAAATATCATTTATATTGGTATTTTTTGGATATGTTTTGAAAAATAACTTATCTAATGCACTTTCTTACAAAACATAACTCTCTAAGAATCCCATTTATCTAAATATTTTTTACTTCTTTTTTATTTGGGTTGGTATATTTATAATATCTTCCTCCATAGTTATACGTGAATAACTTTCTGTTCAAAATAATCATATCCTTGTTTTGTAACTTTAAATATTTCTCTTTTATAACCAATAGCTCTTATTAACTCATTTGATTCCAACTTATCAATAACATCTTCTAATTCAGCTTCTTCTCTTGGATTATTTGGTTTATAAGATTTGTCTCCACTTTGTATAGTTAATCCAGATAAAGTTTTTAAATATATAATTTGTCCATTACTATCAACAGCATCTTTCAATATTTTTATAGATAATTCTGTAAGACCGTTTTGATCAATAACATTACTATTGATTTTTACATTATCCTTAATTTTTGTAGTATTCCTCACATCATTGATTATTTTGTCCACAGAATTATATCTATTATCGAGATTTCTATCTATGCATTTCTTGACTATTTGTATAATTGAATTATCTTCTGTAAAATTCAAATTCTGTCTGCCAGTAAATATATAATGAATTATATATCCTATACTATATATTTCGTTTTTTATATTATAATCCTTAAAAGATGTTAGTGTATCATCTATAATAGTCCCTTTAATTAAAGAATTAGTAGAAGTTAAATTTAATGATTTATCTTTAACTAAGCCAAAATCTGAAATCTTAATAAAAGGAAATATAGAGTCATTTTCTTTTATTAAGATATTATTAAAGCTTATATCTCTATGTAAAAGATCCTTAGCATGAATAAAGCTCATTGCTTCTAAAAATTGCAATGCTATATTTTTTCTTAAATCAAAATCTAAGTTATTTCCATTTCTTTCTATATACTGTTTTAAAGTATATTCGCAATAATCCATTATATAAGCATTTTCACTTCTTATATAACAATAAACTTTCAAAATATTGGGATGATTATATTTTGACAATAATTTATATTCATGTTTAAATCTAGCTTCTTCTTTTTCAGATACATTATTTTTTAGTTTTTTTATAGCAAAATACATATTATAAAATGCATCTTTATATTTATAAACATTTGCATATGCTCCATGTCCAATTAGTTTCTTTTTTTAACTATTATAATGTTTTAAAAAATTTAATTCTTCCATATTTCACACCTTTTTGTTTTTATAATTTGTTTACAGATATAAAATTTTTAATAATTTTTATTATTCATAACTTTTAACCTATTTTATTTTCATACCTACCTTTTATCATTTATTGCTCAAAAAGTAAATACTATTAAACTTTACACATCCCACTTAGGCACATATTTTTCCTCATCCTCATCTGAAAAATCTTGCATATATCCATTTTCTATGCCGATTAAATCAATATAATCTTCAATCTCCTCATACTCTGCAAGAGAAAGCTTTCGATTTATTTCAGGAAAATTTTCTGCCATAAAGCATGGAAAATACTGTGTCATAACACTTACAAACACTCTATTATCCAAATTTTCGTGAATCCACTTTAATACCATTTTAGAATTATCTAAATTGCTTGGCAAAACTAAATGTCTTACAATAAGACCAGATTTAATCATGCCAGCATCATCAAACTTAGGATAACCAACCTGTCTTTCCATCTCCTTAATTGCAGCAGTTGCAATATTAAAATAATTTTTTACATTAGAATATTTTATAGCAAGTTCTTCGTCTGCATATTTCAAATCAGGCAAATAAACATCTATTAAACCATCTAATTCTTTTAAAGTTTCTATCTTTTCATATCCATTAGAATTATAAATAATTGGAAGAATTAGTCCGTTATCCTTTGCAAGTTTTATTGCTTGAATTATTTTATCTACATAGATAGTAGGAGATACAAGATTAATATTTTTAGCACCATCAGCTTGCTGCTTTAAGAAAATATCAGCAAGCTCTGATATTTCGATTCTTTTGCCTTTACCAAGATTACTTATTTCATAGTTTTGACAAAAAACACATTTCATATTACATTTTGAAAAAAACACAGTACCAGAGCCGAGCATCTCCACTTATACAAGGCTCTTCAAATTTATGAAGGCTAAAAGTACCGAATTTCTATTTTATTTCCTGCTTTGCATTTCCCTAAATAATTTAATCTATCAACTTTACAATTATGAGGGCAAAGTGTACATATATTTTCATTCATCAAAAATTCCTCCAAAGTTTTAATTATTTATTGCAAAATTTATTATAAGCAAAATAAATAATTATTTTATTCATAACATTATATAACAAATTATTATTAAAATCTATATTTATTTACATAAAATAAAAACAAATACAACACATAGGTTAATATTAACCAAAAACCATACGACTCTAAGGAATTTTTCTTGTAAAAATTTTTATTTTGACATGTACTTAATGTCATATTCTAATAAAGTAAAGGTTAAAATCAATTATATAAAATTTGATTTGGAAAGAGTGATGACATTGGCAGTTAGAAAATTAAATAATAATTTTAATGTAATAAGTGAAAATCTAAGGAAATATCGAAAAATGAGGCATCTTTCTCAAGCAGGTTTAGCAAGAAAGTTAAATTTATTAGGAATTCCAGCACATAAAAATGATATTTGTTTAATTGAAGCCAATAGAAGAACGGTTAAAGATTATGAACTTTGGGGAATAATTAAGGCATTAGATATTAGTTTTGAAGAATTAATGTTAGGTATAGAAAATAAAATAGAAGGCGAAGATTGAGATTTTATTAAGTTATAGTATTATATAAGAATTGGAAGAAAATGGGAAATGATAGAAATGGAAGAACTTGTTAAAGAAGTAAAAGAAGGTAATACAGAGGCATATTCAGAGCTCATTAAATCCATACATAGTGAACTATACGGAATTGCAATGTCAAGATTAAGAAATGAGACTGATGTTCAAGATGCCATCCAAGAAACAATAATTATTGCATATATGAATATTGCAAAACTAAAAGATGATAAGAATTTTAAATCTTGGATAATAAAGATTCTAATTAATCAATGTAATAAAATTCATAATAAGAAGAAAAGAAACAAAAACATAGAAGAGAAATATGTAGATAACAACGATTATATAAAAGATCTGGATGATAATATAGATTTTGAAAATATGATAGAATCCTTGAACAAGAAGGAGAAAGAAATTTTCAAATTATATTATGAAGACGGATATAGTATAAAAGAAGTAGCAAGGAAATTAAATATTAATGAAAACACAGTAAAGACAAATCTAAATAGAGGCAAACTAAAAATTAAGAAACATTACAAACCAGCATCTATATTCATGTTTATACTATGCATTATACTTGCAACAAGCGTAATTGCAGTAAGCATTATAAGCTACATCAAGAGTTTATTTGAAACAAATAGTGTTGGCAAGGTAAATGACGGAGTACTAATGGCAATAGAGAACATGGATTGGTATCAGAAAGTAGATATGGACTACATAGATTTAGGTGATGGGTATAGACTGAAAGTCGAATATATCTTATTAGATGAGATGAACTTATATATGGTATACGACATTGAATCAGAAAAAGATATTAGCAAATTCACAGATGTTTCTATAACGGACTTACAGATAACGAATGAAAATGGCGAAGTAATTTGTAATAAGAAAGATATTGCTACAGAACAGTATCAGCAATATATAGGATATAAGACTATAGAAAGTGATAAAAATCATATAAAATCATTAGTATATATGTATACAGAAAGTTTTCCGATATCTAAAATCTTGAATATAAATTTTTCAAAAGTGGCACTTGCAAGAAAATTAAAAAATATAAATGAGATTAATTGCGATGTTTCCTTAAAAATAGATTTAAATGAAAAATTTATAAACAGAAATTATACTGCGTATAATACAAAAAATGGTTTAATTAATAAAGCACTTATTACTGAAACAGGATTTTATGCAATAATAGTAACAGAAAATATAAAAATATCGGATATATATTTGACAGATGGAAACAATATAAAGTATAAATGTTATTGTGGACCAATAAATACTAATGATAATTTAGATAAATTTGAATACATAATTATATCTGAATTTAAAGATGCAACAAATGGCATAATTAAGTTAAATATCGATGGAGAAGAAAATATATTATACAAAAAATAAAAACAAATGAGAATTCATTCTGGATTCTCATTTGTTTTTTGTTATAAATCTATCCTAGCTTCCAATTTCCAAATATTGGTAAATTGTTATTGCAGGATTTGCACCTGTAAATGTAAATCTTACATCACTTCCACCTTTAAATCCTAAAAATATTCCTTTATATGTATGAGTTTGTCCGTCACTTAAAAAAGTATAAGAATGAATTTTATCTGTATTTACAACATATACATCTAGTGTAATTGTTTCATTATTATTATTAGATGCAGTAGCTCTAACATTTATATCTAACCACATGCCTGTACAACCTCTTGCTACATTGTATCTACCTGCATAAGAAAAATTCATTTGATCATAAGTACAAGGGCTAACAATTGAATCAGCTTGAACTGGTAAAAACATAGAAGCACTAGAAATCGCACATAGTGCAATTAATGCACAAACTAAAATTTTACTAAAAAGCTTTCTCATAAGACATACCTCCCAAAAAAACTTTCAATTAAATTATATCAATTCGACAAAATTCGACATTTAAAACCAGAAAAAGTAAAAAAAATAAAAAAAGATGAAACTTTTTTATACATTACTTGTATCTAATATATGTAATCAAATAAAAAAGGAGGAAAAACAAATGATAAGTTCTGTGGTAATAACCAAAAACATCAAATTTATCAAAAAATTACTTGAAGAAATGGACGAAAGAGAAATCAATATAAACATGAGAGGGGTGATAACAACAAAAGAAGAAATACTTAAAGCAATTAAAGACACAAAATATGACATTGTATTTTTAGACAGAGGGATATGCAAAGAATACGACAAAGAATTCTTTAAAGGAAGTGTAAATTCAATAGTACCACTTATATATAAAGAAGGCTTAAATATATTAGACCCTAAAAATGCAAAAGCAATAAAAAGTCTAATAGAAAGAAAAGATTTAGGAAATAAGAAAGAGCAAATAATAAGAGAATTGGAATACATAGGATATAAATTCAAATATAAGGGTACACATTATTTAGCAGAAACAATAATGCAAATATATAAGAATAAAACTAAAAATAGAATGGTAGAAAACTTACAATCAGATATCTATCCAATAATTGCACAAAAATACAATAAAACAATATACAATATAAAAAGTAGTATTAGTAAAGCTACAGAATGTATGTATTATGAATGCGATATTAAAAAATTGGAAAAATATTTTAGACTTTATGACGATATGAAGCCAACAGTAAAACAAGTAGTATTTGCAGTTATAAATAAAATATAAAAAAATAGGAGCGATTTTTTACAATCGCTCTAAATCAACCGCATTGTAAGAAAAACTTCAGAAGTTTCCTTACAGATATTATTTTAGCAGATAAAATAAGAAAGTGATTAAAAAGATAAAAAAAGTTAAAAAATTTATATAGCGTATTAGCTAAAATGCCTTAAAATTACCTATTTGCGAGCCCTATTTTTATATCCTCAAAAAACTCTACTATTTTAAATTTAAAGTTAAAAATAGAATCATTTTCAGAAATAAGTTTAAATTCTTCATCATTTAAGCTACTTTCTAAGACCTCCTTAGAATCATCATCAAGAGAGCCAGAACTTACATCAACAAAGCAAAGAGTAGGGAACATTACACACCACCAATTATGCCCCTTAGCTTCGCCAATTTCAATTTTAAGAGCATCATAAATACCACAAGGAAGAGATATATCGCCATAAACCTTTGTAGGAAAATCGAATTTTCCAATAGAAAGCTTTACATCATAATCATAACCATTATCAGCAATAGTTTTGCGTGCAATATCATAAAACTCAGGAATATGAGCATTAGCAAGAGCGATTGCTTCCTCTTTAGAAGAAATATCGCTTGATATTTCTTTCATATAAGCTAAAATATTATCTCTAACTAAAAGTTTCAAATTCTGATCTTCTTCTGAATCACTATTTGCAACAATGTGAAGTCTAAATACACTATCTTGCAAATCAGAAGAAACAGAATTTGCATAAGAAATCATACAAATAAAAGTATAGCAAATAAATAATATAAATAATATTAAAAGTCGTTTAAAAAATTTCATAAAACCTCCTAAAATCATATGTAAAAATATATTGATAATAAAAGTATTAACAAAACAAGAAATAATATACATAAAAAACAGAAATTAATCTTATAGGAAAAAATAAAAAATATAAGCACAAAAATACAATGTCGAAAAAGGGAGTATAAATTATTTGAAAAATACTTGACTTCGTGAAAATAAAATGGTAAAATTTGGAAGAAAACAAAAGTTAAAGGTGGGTATAATAATGGAAAAGAATATTCTTAAAGTTTGTAGTTTTTATGTTAGTGATTGGCATTTGACAGCAATGCTTCTTCCTTTTATAGAAGAAGCAAAAAATCAAGGAGAACATATAAATACAATTCTAGAAAAAAATATATCATATAATATGAAGGAAATATTATCAAGAATGAATATGACAGATAGAAAAAGAGAAGAAATAATAAAAATAGGCTGGGAAAATAAAGAATTGATCAAATATGGTGAAATAAAAAAATACATGGAAAAGGTTGTAAAGAGTAATAATAAAATAACAGTTATAGTAGAAGGAAAAAAGGAAAGAGTAGATTACATTGGAAAAAGTATAGAAAGGTGGATGAAAAGAGCAGAAGATAAACTAAAGAAAAAAGAAATAAAAATCATAGACTGCTATGAAGTATCAGAATTTAATAAAGAACTAGATGAGATTTTAAATAGCCATGATAAAATACTAAACACTTCAGGCATACATAACATAGAAGAAATGTATGAAGGATTCGTAAGAAAAGAGGCTTAAAAACAAGACATTACTTTCATAAATATAAATAAAAACACAAAAAATGCATACAAAATTATACCAAAAATGCATTTTTTTGTGTTTTTTTTCATAAATTTTCATAAAAAATTTGCAAAATCAGAAAAAATAATGTATAATACATGTAGAAGATTATGTAAAAATAAAGAAGGGATGCTTATGAGAAAATATATAGTAGCAATAATTTCAATACTTTGTATAACTATGATTTTATCAAGCTTTACATATAAATCAAAAGCAATAGGGCTAGAAGTATTAGATAACCCAGATAAATATATTCAAAGTAATGAAGATAACACAAAGGCAATAGATATAGCAAATATTGTAGTATGGGTAATTAGAACATTTGGTGAATCAGCAGCAGTAGTTATGTTACTTATAATAGGTATAAAATATATATTTGCAAGTGTTGAGCAAAAGGCTGAATATAAACAATCAATGATACCTTATATAATCGGTGCAATACTAATTTTTTCAGGAGCAGCTCTAACAAATATAATATATCAAGCATTTAAATAGAAAGAAGTAAACCTCATAATTTTTATAAAAACTATTGAAAAACTACAAAAAATATGATTAAATAGGAGGTAGGCTATGAATAAAGTAATGAAGATAGTATTATTTATAGTAATAATTTTTACAATAATATTTAGCTTTACAAATAAAACATATGCTTTATCGTCAATAATAGAACAAGGACAAGACTTCCTAGCAACTGGTAAGAACTCTAATACAATTAAAGATGATTCAGGATTTGAACAAGACCTAGAGGGACTATCAGGATATTTATATAATATACTATTAGCAGCAGGAATAATTGTTGCAGTAATTATTGCAACAATACTTGGAGTACAATTTATGATAGGAGGAGCAGAAGGACAAGCAAAAGTAAAAGAAAGATTGATTCCATTTATAGCAGGTTGCGTAATAGTATTTGGAGGCTTTGGATTTTGGAAATTAGGAATTGAATTAGGAAAAAGAATAGATAATGTAGCAGTAGCTAGTACTCAAGGAGTACGGACAAGTATTAGAGGATACACCAATTAGTGATATAGTCTAAATAAAGAAAAAAAGGAGGCATATGTATTATGAAAAAGAAATATCTAAAAATTATTTTAATAATAGCAATAAGCATAATATGTTTAGTAATAAATATGCCTAAAACTCTTGCAACTGGAACAATTTCTCCAACAGATATTACAGGACAAGTCGGAGATGGAGAAGAATTAAAAATAGATTCTGTAGAAGACTTAATAGATATGTTACAAATAATTGGTACATTTGTAGCAGTAGGTGTATTAATGGTAATTGGAATTAGGTATATGGCAGGAAGCGCAGAAGAAAAAGCAAGCTACAAAAAGTCAATGATGCCATATGTTATAGGATGCTTCCTATTATTTGGAGCATCAATATTAGGACCAAAAATAGTAGAACTTTTCAAAGATGTAGATACTACAGAAACAGCAGCAAATAGAATTTTAGGACTTTTACAAATAGTAGGCTCATTTGTTGCAGTAGGTGGATTGATGATTTTAGGAATTAAATACATGACAGGAAGTGCAGAAGAAAGAGCAAGCTACAAAAAATCAATGATACCATATGTAATCGGAGCAGTTCTATTATTTGGAGCAGTAAATTTAACAACATTTATATATAATATGACACAAGAAGCAGTAGATGCAGTAGAAGGAGAAGATCCAGCATATCAATCGCGATTAGATGGTGCAGATAATGAAGGACGAGCATCTGGACAAAGAGCTGGTAGAGATTATTATATTAACTCAGATAGAGCAGGATATGAAGCAGAATTAAAAAGACTAAAAGAAAATTTAGAAAAAGCCAAAGAAGATGGAAATAAAGTTCTAACTAAAAAATATGAAGCACAAATCGATGGATTAATGGAAGGCTGGACAAAGGCCGAAAGTGGATTTTAATTATTAATTAGTTATTAATGTTATCTCATATTACATAGAGATAAATTTAATATAAAAAATAAAAAAATAAAAATTAAAAGGAGGGAATTTACTATGAAAAAACTAGTAAAAATATTACCTATACTAATGACAGTACTTATGGTAGTTATGACATGTGCACCAGTAATGGCAACAACAATTGGAGATGTAACTATTGAGCCAGATACAAGTTCAGCTGATGCAGTTTCTAATATTGGTAACAACATTTTAGGAATTATCCAAGTTGTTGGTACAGTTATTGCAGTTGGTGTACTTATGGTAATTGGTATCAAATACATGATGGGAAGTGCAGAAGAAAAAGCAGAATACAAAAAAACAATGCTTCCTTATCTAATTGGTGCAGTTATACTATTTGCAGCAGTTAACATTGCTAAATATGTAGTACAAATGGCACAATCAGTTGCTTAATTTAGAAAATTAACAGTACATAAAAAAACTGGAACTTCGGTTTCAGTTTTTTTTATTGCACCTTTAAATATTACAAAAATATGACAAATATATTAAAAAATTAATTTTTTTCGCCAAAAGTCTATGAAAATTTACAATAATCTGCTATAATAGTATATAAGTGATAATGGGTAATTATGCGAATTTCATGAAAGCACAAAAGAAAGGAGCAGATAAACATGGCTTATCAAATACCAAGAAATGTTAAAGGTGAAGGAAGAATATTATTTGTATTTTCTACAAAGGCATTAATTACAACAGCAATTGGAGCAGGATTTGGACTTCTAATATACTGGGTATTTAGTATACTTGGACTTGGAACTATTGGAATAATATTTTTATTAGCATGTGCATTATTAGGATTTGCAATAGGAACATTTAAAGTACCAAATTCTACAGCGTTTGAAATTACAAGAAAAACAGGTGGAGAAAATATAGACGATGTAATAATAAGATGGCTTAGATTTAAGTTCAAATCAAAAAATAAAATATATGTTTATACTGACGATAATACAAAAGAGTAAAAACAGTTTGTACCATAGAAAGGAAAGGGATTACAAATGACAGATAATCAAATAACACAAATATTAACATACTTATTGATATTCATGATGTTTATATTAATATCATTAGTAATATTCTTTGTGTATATAAAATTAAAAGATAACAAGAGAAAAAAAGATGAGCAATCTTTATCAGACGAAAAGAGAAGTCAAGGAACATCAAATACAGCAACAAAAGGATATAATAAACAATCAATATCAAAATTTATGGAATTTGATAAAATAGAAGATAATATGATTGTACAAAAAAATGGAAATAGATATCTAATGGTAATTGAATGTCAAGGAGTAAATTATGATTTAATGTCATCTATGGAACAAACAGCTGTAGAGGAAGGGTTTTTACAATTCCTAAACTCTTTAAGATATCCAATACAGATATATGTTCAAACAAGAACAGTAAACCTAGAAAGTAGTATACAAAATTATAAAAAAAGAGTTGATGATATAGAATCTACTTTAAGAAGAAGAGAAGCAGAATATGAATCAAATAAACAATCAGGACTATTTGAAAAAGAAGAATTAAAAGCACAATTCTATGAACTTACAAAAATAAGAAACCTTTATGAATATGGTAAAGATATTATATATAATACAGAGCAAATGAGCTTAAACAAAAATGTACTTAACAAGCAATATTATATCATAACATCATACTATCCAGCAGAACTTGGAAATACCAATTTCGATAAGGAAGAATTAAAGAATATTGCATTCTCAGAGTTATATACAAGATGTCAAGCGATAATTAGTTCACTTTCAGCATCAGGAGTAGTAGGAAGAATACTTCGGATCAAATGCACTAGCAGATCTGTTATATATGGCATATAACAGAGATGAAGCAGAAGTATTTGGACTAGATAAAGCACTAGCTGCAGGATATGATGAACTATACTCAACAGCACCTGAGATATTAGATAAAAAAATCGCAGCATTAGATAAAGAAATAGAAGCAAAAGCAATAGAAAAAGCTGAAGACGCTGTATCAACAGTTAGAACAGAAAGAGAAAAGAAACTTAATGAAAGAAAAGCAAAAATGGATGACATTATAGATGAAATGGCAAAAATGATAATACAAGAAAATGAAGCTTACATAGGAAAAGATGTTGCTGATTCAGCAGTAAAAGAAATTACTAAAGGAAGAGAAAAAAGAATAAAGAAAAATCAAGAAACAGAAGAAAAGGAGGAAAAGGAAAATGAGCAAAAACAAGTTAAGAAGACAAGAGGAAGAAGAGCTAAGACCGCTTAATGAAGATAATATTGAAATATTAAAGAAAAAAACAGTAAAAGACTTAATTGCACCATCTGGAATAGATGCATCACACATTGACCATATGGAAATAATTTCAAATGCAAAAAGATATGCTAGAAGCTTCTTTGTTTCTACACTTCCAAGAATGTGCTCTTTTCCAGATATATTCAGGGATATGTATATGTTTGGTGATATAAATACATCAATATATATAAATCCAATACCTGAAGCAAGATCACAAAACGAATTAAATAGAGTAATAAATGAACTTGAAACAGAAAGAATAGTTGCAGCAGATAGAGGAAATATAAATAGGGAAAGCGATATAACACAAAAAAGACTAGAAGCAGAACAATTAAGAGATGAAATCGCAGCAGGATACAATAAATTATTCGAAGCAACAGTAGTATCAACATTATTTGCTTATAGTCTAGAAGAACTTGACAAATTTACAAAATTGCTTTCAACAGAAATGTCAAAAACATTAGTTGGTATAAAATCAACATGGGCAATGCAAGAAGAAGGATTCCAATCAAACTTACCACTAATGCAAAATAAAATAAATAAATCACATACATTTGATAGACGCTCTATGGGAACAGTATTCCCATTTACAACATCAGAGGTAGGACATCCTACGGGAATACCACTTGGATTTAATAGACAGACAGGAGTTCCAATATTGTTTGATAACTTCCACTCATCACTTACAAATTATAACATGGTTATATTTGCAAAGTCTGGTGCTGGAAAATCAGTTACAATGAAAACTCTTATATCTAGATCATCTGTACTTATGGGAATAGAAAGCTTAGCACTAGATGCAGAAGGCGAATATTCAATAGTTGCAGAATCTCTAGGTGGAATAAATGTAGTATTGAGTCCAAACTCTAAAACAATTATAAACATATTTGACATAGAGCTTGAAACAGTTAAGGATGAAATCACAGGTAAAGACAGAATAGTACTTAATGTAGAAAACAAAGTAGAAGATGTAACGCAAGCACTTCTTACAATGGCAAGAGGAAGCACAAGATCACAAGATGTAACAGAGCTTACAAAACAAATCATTGCAGAAAGCGTTGCAGAAGAATATGCAGCTAGAGGAATTACAAACGAACCATCAAGTTTGTATGAAAACAACATGAATAAAAGAAACATGATAGCTAAAGACAAAAAAGAAATGCCAACAATAGGAAGTTGGTATAAGAGATTACAAAAGAAAGCAAAAGAAAATACAATAAAAGACTATGAATTCCAATATAGTTATTTATTAAAAGTTATGAAACAGTACATAAGAGAATATGATGGGCAAATGGCATATTTTGATGGACAATCAACATTTGAATTACTAGACGGAGCACCATTTATAAATTTGGATATATCACAACTAGAGGAAAGATTTGCAAGACCACTTGCACAACAAATATTACTATCATGGATATGGGAAAAATATGTTAAGAAAAATAGTGAAGACAGGACAAAAGCAAATCGTAAAAGAGTAATTGTAGATGAGGCATGGATGCTTTTACCATATCCAGAGGCAGTAGATTTCTTAAACACAATGGCAAGGCGTGCTAGAAAAAGGAATGTATCACTTGCGATAATATCACAAAGATTTCAAGACTTCTATGAGAAACCAGAAGCACAAGCGGTACTTACATCATCAGATACAAAGCTATTTTTAGCGCAAGATAAATCAGAAATTGCATACTTAAAAGAAGTATTTAAACTTTCAGAAGGAGAAGCAGATTTCTTAGTAACATGTACAAAAGGTGAAGGGTTACTCAAAGTAGGTGCAGATACTGCTATCTTACAGATAACTCCAACAGCAAAAGAATTCGAGTTTGTGGAAACAAACCTAAATAAACTAGTAAAAAGAAGAAGAGAATAAAGAATTAAATTAACCATATTTTAGCAAAAATGCTAGATTATAAGGGGGAAGTATCAAATAAAATGAAAATCATGACAAATAAGAATTTTGTACAGAAATTAATAATAATGATAGTAGCTGTAACACTCATAAACTTTGGCTCTGCACCAACTGTAAAAGCATCAGTAGGTGGAGAACTGCTAACATATATGAGAGATTTCGTTACTTTTATTGGTGATGTTCGGAATTTCACTTATACAATATGGAATGACAGGAAGGTGGATTGGTGCAGTAGATAATCCAGGCTCTGGAGAACCAGATTTTCAAGGAAGCAAGTCAGACTATTGGAAGAAAAAAGATTTTGAATATCCACAAATTCAGATAAGCCCAGAATTGATATTTGCAAATGAAGTACAATTATTAGATGCAAATTTCATTTCCAGAATAAAGGGTGCAAATGAATATATAGTTCCAATAAAAGATAATAGTATTCTTGTGACATTGAGAAATTTAATATCTGGTTGGTATGTAACACTTAGAACAATAGCGATAATTGGGTTACTTTCAGTATTAATATACATAGGTATTAGAATTATAATATCAAGTACAGGGGAAAAGGCAAAATATAAAGAAAGGCTTATGGACTGGATTATTGCGTTTTGCTTATTATTCTTTATGCACTACATTATGGCAGGTTTAACAACAGTTGTAGAAAAAGTAGATGAAGCATTATCAAAAGCTGTAAATATAAATAGTGGGCTAGAGATTGATAGTGATTATGGAACTGTAAAATATACAGGAAATTCTGGTAATAGCATTGGGGGAGGTTCAACAACAACTAATTTTTTAGGACTAAATCCACAATATACAGGTATGACTGATGATGAAGCAGTAGAAACAGCGAGAACTGCTGCAGAAAATGAAGGATGGACATCAGAAGGTTGGGGGCTTGGAGGATGGAGTACACCAAATACAACAGTAGAAAATATAGTTGGTGGGATTATAACTCGTTCAACTAAAGAGTATACATTAAAGTATGAAGAAGGAGAAATAGTAATCGAGTGTATAGAGGAACAACAAACAATAGAAGGGATAGTAAAAAATCCAACAAGAGTATACAATATGACAGTAATAGCAAATCCATTATCAAGTAGTGAAGATAATGAAGGTGGTAGTGTATCAGGTAGCACAAATTTTGATATTCCAGTTGTAAAGAACAAAAATGGGGCTTATGTTTCATATGAACCAGGAAAAGTACTATATTTCATAAACTATGCAAGACTATTTTTAAACGAAAAAGCAAATGATCAATATACAGGAATGGCAACAGCATATTTAATAATATATATTGCACTTGTAGTATTTACAGCAGTGTTTGCAATAAGATACATAAAGAGGGTAATATATATTGCGCTTCTTACATTATTTGCACCAATGGTAGCTTTGACATACCCAATAGATAAAATGAAGGACGGAAAAGCACAAGCATGGAATATGTGGTTTAAAGAATACATATTTAACTTGATTATACAACCATTCCACTTACTTTTATATACAGTATTAATTGGTTCAGCAATAGAACTTGCAACATCAAGTATGATTTATGCAGTAGTTGCAATATATATGTTAATTCCAGCAGAAAAATTATTGCGTAAGTTCTTCGGATTTGACAATGCAGGAACATTAAGTGCTGCAGGAAGCTTTGCAGGTGGAGCATTATTCTCTGCAATGATTAATAAAATAAATAAACCAAAACCACAGGAGCCCAAAGATGGAGATAAAGGGTTAGGCTCAAGGAAACCTACAGTAATAAAAGATAGAGATACATTAGTTAATCCACAAGATGTAATAATAGGACATGGAGGAACTGTAGCAGGTTCATCAGGAAGGACAGCAAGTCCATCAGGAGGAGCATCAGGTCAAGCAGCAGGATCATCAAGTTCAGCAGCAGGAACTCCTGCTCTTGGAGGCACAGGAGGAAGTGCACCAAATCTAGATAATACTGGGGACGGAACAGACTCTAATGTAAGAATGGCTGTAACAGGAAGTGGCAACGGACCAACACCGAGTGTAAGTGGTGGAGATATCTTTGATAATATACCTATTCCAGCAAATTTAAAGGAGAGTGTTTTACCGGGAGGTAGAAGAGACTTATTGAAAAAGAAACGGTTTACTTGCAAGGTCAAGTTCTGCTCTAGGCATGGTAAGTGCTAACGCACAAGCAGGATTGAGAAATAAAGCAATATCAGGAGCAAAAACAGCTGGTAGAAAACTTAGACGAACTGCTGTTGGTGCAGCTGGAGCTGTTCCACTTGCAATGCTTGCTGCAGGTGTTGGTGCGTCTACAGGTGATCCAAGCAAGGCATTAAGTATGGCAGTTGCTGGAGGAGCAGCAGGATATAATATTGCAAATTATTATGGAGATGGCGCAGCAAAAATGGTAATGTCTACTGCAGAAACAGCAAAAGGAGGCTTCTGGGGAACAGATCTTAAACTACTAGATCAATATAAATATGATGAAAGATTTAAGAATGATCCAAAAATAAGAAATACTCTTATCAAGGGTGTAGGCTCAGCTGATGCACTAGAACATGAAATGAAAAGTGGAAATGTTCAAGCATTATTAAATAACAATATAACAGATCCAGGAAAAGCAGCAAAAGCATTAGCATTGAAAAATAAATATATGTCTAAAGGATTAGATGAAGATCAAGCCTTAGTAAAAGCAATTGCTATGGCTAAATGGAATAGAGATATAAATCCAGGAATATTTGCACCAAACTCAAGAGAGCAAACAATATTTAAAGATACATTAGCAAAACAATTAAAACAAAATAACTATCAAGGAGATCTAGACAAGAAGATACAAGAAATAATGGATGACCTAGAATATTTCGAAATCTAACACATGGAGGGATTATGAATAGATTCGTAAGATTTTACAATCAAAATAGAGCACTTTGTATAACAACAGTAATTGGCATAGTCCTTATCATAATGGTTATTCAAATAGTAAACTCATATATAAAAGAAAGTGCAAAAGATAAAAATATAATAGAAGGAAATAGTAGTACTAATCAAAGTACTACTATTTCGCCAAGTAATGTAAGTTCTATTACAGGGGAAACTGTGCAAGATAACGAAACAGACAAAACTACAATAAAAGAATTTGTAGAATATTGCAATAAAAAGAATTATAAAGCAGCATATAACATGCTAACAAACGATTGCAAAACATTGATGTTTCCTGAAGTAGAACAATTTCAAAAAAACTATGTAGATAGAATATTTTATATAAATAGAATGTATACACTAGAAAACTGGTATTCAGAAGGAAAAGCTTCAACATATTATATAAAATATATAGAAGATATTTTAGCAACAGGAAAAACAAAATCAGATGATAATATAAGTGACTACATAACAGTAATTAAAGACAATGATAGAAATTATATAAATATAAACAATTTTGTAAATACTGAAAATATAAATAAAAGTGAAACTTTAAACAATGTAACAATAACAGTAGATAAATTATATGTATACATGGATTATGTTATAGCATCATTAAAAGTTAAAAACAATACTGAAAAAATAGTATGTGTAGATACTAGACAAGATGTACAAAAAACTTATTTGTATGATACAAATAATGTTAAATATACAGCATTACTTAATGAAAATTCAGAAGAGGAACTAAAAGTAAGAGCGAAGACAAGTAAAACACTAAATATAAAATTTAATAAAATGTATAATACAGAAAGTAGAGAGACAATTCGGACTTGCATTTGATGAATTCGTACTAGATTATATATCAGGAAATCAAAAGCAAAATACATATCAATTAAAATTAGAATTTTAAGTACTATAGTTTAAGATAGGAGATGAGGAAATGAATGATGATGAGAAACAAGAAGAGAAGCAAGAAGAAGGACTATTAGGCAAGCTAAAAGAAGGAAGCAAAAAAATTAATAAAAGCAAATTCAGCATGACACTTCGCAGAGTGTTTCTTAGCATTGTTTTGCCAATTTTATTAAAAGCAATTATTCCTATCATGATAATCTTTATCATAATAAGTGCATTTACAATTGATATGGACAAAAAAGGCGATAGTAGAATAACAGAGCATGCCATAGATGACTTAATGGATGATGAAGAAATGGTAAGTATTCAAGAAGAAAACGGACAGTATTATTTTGAAATAAATAAAGAAATAATCGATAAATACTTGGAAAAATTAAATAAAGCTTACTATGATGGATACTTTATGAGTAATGAGCCTGAGCAATCAGACGAAAATACAGCAGAATTTGTCTACGATGAAGAAGATGCTAGAATAACTAAAAAAGAAATGGAAGACTGGTTTCAAACCAAAGAATATAAAGAATACTTAATAAAAATGATAAGAGCCGAAATTGCAAGCTCTTATCCAAGACTTGGCTCATATAGTGGACAAGCAGGATCAGATGATTCACAAGGAAATAAGAAAAATTCAAAAGGAAATTATGTTGCACAAGGAATTGTAAAAATACAAAGAACTTTAAAAAATCTAGATGGAACAACAGGAGATACAATAGATTTAAACTATTTACCACATGATAATTTTAAGGCTTTAATAGCTGCAAATGACCCTAGCGCAATAAATTATTATTCATTTGAAGCAGGGAAAATATATTATGCAACATATAGACAAGAGATTATAACATCAAATGGTGTAGAAGTATCTAATACATATACATTAACAGAGAGCTTACCTATGTCATATGAATCAATTTTAAGTACTTGTAGCATGCCATATAACTTTTTGTTTGCATTATTACAACAAACAAAAAATCCAGAATATATAATGAAAGTAATTGATTTGCTAGAAAACTCAGATGTAGTATTAATGATACAAGATACTTTAAATGTATCAGAATATACAGCAGTAACCTGTAATGTATATAGAGAAGAACAAGTAGTAGGTGGAGATGATACATCAGGAGAAGATACAAATAGTACATCAACAAGCTCTGGAGCAAGTGAAGGAACAGCTAGAGGAAATACACAGATTTCAAGTCGTGCTAGAGTAGAAGCAAGACCTGATACTGGTGGACGGAGGAAGTGCTGCATCAGGAAATACAAGTAGTGGTGGTAGTACTACAGTAATTGTAACATATAAATTAAGAGACCAAGATAAGGTAACAACAGTTACAACAACTTATTCAAATGGTGCAAATGTATATTTACAAAAAGCAAATACATGGTGTCTAAATTTCGAACAAGAAGCAGTAGAAAATAATACAGAAACTTTAGGAGAAACATCAACATTTACATACACAGAAGAAGAATTAAAAGCAGCATATGATGCAGGAGAGACACTTACATGTTCTTCAAAATCTGATAGTAAAACATTTAATTGGACAATAAATACAAAGACAGAAAAAGAAATAAATTACGAGAAATTTTTAGGACAATGGAAAAATGCCGATGGCAAATATTCATTAGATGCTAAATTTGATATAGATGGAAAAGAAGTAGGATATTATTTGCCAGATGGTGAATCAATTAAATATCCTGCAATAGACATAGCTGAAAATGGTAGACAAAGAATAGATACACTATTAAGACTATTAGAACTACATGAAAATACACAATTCCATGAGCAATTAATGCGCTATTATTGGAATAAATATCTAGGCGAAGATTTATATGATGTAGATATAGAAGGATTAATTAATTTATTTAGTACAGATTTAAAGACACTTTCTAGTTCATTTGCAGGAGGAATGTTAAAAAAATATATTCGTACTTGTGAAGGCTCAGGACCTATGAGTGCAGACGGAACAAAGTACATAATATATGCAGATGCAACAGGACATCCTACGGTAGGTTATGGAGTTCTCGTATCAAATATAGCAAGTGACTTAATTGCTCAAGGATATTCAACAGAGGTTGGTGCAGAGATAGATGTAGATGTAGTAGATGCATATGAAGATGCAGAAAGAGAATCATGTCTAAGTAGCATTAAAGCTGCAACAGCAGGTTTAAACTTAAAAGAATATCAAATACATGCACTAGTTTCTCGTGCATATAACTGTGGAGTACGGTTCTTTAAATAGTGATGGTGGTGCAATAGGCAGACGAAACGGTAAAAACTTTGTTCAAGCATATGAAGCTTATTGGAATGAGGAAGAAGACGATTTGTTTGCACAAGGTCAAAAAGTTACATCAGGAGATTTTTCACATGAACTTTATACTCAATATATGAGTTCTCCAACGACCTCAAAAGGAAAATATTTAGCAGGACTAGAAGAAAGAAGAAAATCAGAATGGACAATATTCCAAGCAGGATATTATAGCATATATGGAACAGATTTAGGCTGGTATTCAGATGAAGGATTTGGAGATATTATTGAATTTGCACTTCAATTCCAAGGATATCCATATGTATGGGGAGCAAAAGGACCAAATTCATTTGACTGCTCAGGATTTGTATTGTATTGTTATAATCATTTTGGAATTTCAGTACCATCATGTACAGCAGATTATAGAAGTTCTACAAAAGAAATACCTTGGGAAGAAATACAGCCGGGAGATATATTAATAAGATTTGCAGGAGAAGGTGGACATCAAACAGGACACGCTGGTATATATATGGGCGATGGTCAAACAATAGAGGCAATGGGATCACAATATGGAGTATGCATTGGAAATGCTGGCGAAAAGGGTACAAGATATTTCCATGTATTTAGATATTATGAAGGAGAAACATTAAATAGTAGCACTCAGGAATCAGAAGGAGGAACGAATGAAAATTAATAAAATTTTCGTTATAATTGCTATAGTAGTTCTAGTGATAATATGCATATTAATAGCTTTATTGTATCATATAAATGATGGACATATATTTAGGCAAGGAGATGCACCAATATCAGAAGATGAAATACCTATTGAGGAAAAAGTAGAATATGTTTCTTCAAGAAATAATTATTTTGCAGTAAAATCTTGCATTGATAAATATTTTGTTTATTATTCAACTATATATGATTTTGGAAATGATAGATATGTAGATGAATTATCATCAGCAGATAGAAAAGTAGTACAACAAGAAAATGCTGAGAGTTTATATGATTTACTTGACAGTGATTATATAGAAGAAAGAAAGATAACAAAAGAAAATATTTTGACAAAGCTAAAAGAAATGAAATCTTCAACAGTTGATATAACCAATATGTGTGTAGCAGAAAGAAGCGTTGCAATGTCAATATATATTGTAGATGGTACGATAAGACAAAAAGAAAGTGGAAAAATGGAAGACTTCAGAATGATTGTAAAATTAGATTTAGTAAATAAAACATTTACAGTAATACCATCAGACACAGCAAGCAAAAAATATGGAGATATATCAATCGGAGATAATATAAATATAGAGTGTCCTGAAAAGATTGCGAAAAATGAGAATAATATATTTAATTTTGAGGTTATTAATGATGAAGAATATATAAAAAAATTAATAACTCAATTTAAAGAAGAAGTCGTTCATAATTCTGAATTAATATATAACAATCTAAATAATGAATATAAGACAAACAAATTTAAAACTAAACAGGAATTTGATAGCTTCATAAAATCTCATCTTAGACAATATGTTACATTAGATGCACAAAGTTACCAAAAAACCAAAACAGACAATTATACACAATATGTTATAATAGATAGCAAAGGTAACAACTACATCTTTCGTGAAACAGCACCAATGAAATACACGCTAATACTTGATACATACACAATAGAATTACCAGAATTCACAGAAAAGTATAATTCAGTAACAAATCAGGAAAAAGTAATATTAAACATCAATAAATTTATGCAAAGTATCAATGATGGAGACTATAGATACGCATATAACACTTTAGCAGACAGTTTTAAACAAAACAATTTTAGAACATTAGAAGAATTTACAAACTATGTAAAGGCAAATTTCTTTGAAAAAAATAAATTTGATTATAGAAAATTTTCAAACGAAGCTGATACATATTATACTTATGAAGTAGATATAACAGACAGTAATAATACATCAAAAGATGTAAAAACAAAAACATTTATAGTTTTATTAGAAGATGGAACAGATTTTAAAATCTCATTTAATTTATAAAACACATGGGCGACAACAGGTCGCCCAATTTTTTTAATTGCGTTACAGATTTGTCATAAAAATGTCATGAAAATGTAATAGAAAATCTGATAAAATGTGATATAATAATTTTTGAATTACCAAAGAAAAGAAGGAGGGAAAAAAGTATGCAAGAGCAACAAAAAAACGCAATAAGTGTATCAAATCTAAAAGCGTACCTAAATTCCCTAGAAGATGAAGAAAAAGAACAAAAGTTAAGAAGAATAAGTGCATATAAAGCAGAATGTGCAGATAAAGAAATTAAGCCTAAAAAGAAAAAAATTGAGAAAATAGAAAAAGAAGTCGAAGAAGAATACGATGTAATGTTTGATGCAAAAGATGAGATATTAGAGCTTATAGATGAATGCAAAGATATTCCAAAAGATTTAGATAAGTTAAAAGTTACAGAATATATGCTATATAGAGTTGATATTAGAAAAGCAGAAAGAATAATACAAAAAATAATAAAACAATTAGAAAGAAGATATAAAGAAATACAAGAAGAAATAGAAGATGCAATTTGTGAATTCCCTGCACTTGACGAAATAGATATGATAAGCTATAAAGAATTTGAAGTAAAGGGAGATAGTTTAGCCAAATCAAAAGAACAATATAAATTGCAATTAACAGAAGAAGAAAGGAAGCGGATTAATAGAAAACGAGTTAAAGATACTTGAAGAAGCACAAAAAATCAGTACTATTCCAATTCCACATGAAATACTAAAGACTTCAGATAAAGATATTCAATCTAAAATGCAAAAGTTTAATAATATTAGACAGAAAAGAATAAGAATACTTGCAAGTATGAAAGAAGATTATGAAAAATTAATAGACCCAAAGGAAGAATTTTGCATGTTAGATGATGCAATAGAAAACCTTGAGGCAAATCAAGATATCTTAACTGCATCAGAATATAAGTCTGTAAAGAAAGCACTTGTAAAAAGAAGAAAAAAGATTTATAGGAATACAAATGATATAAGAACATTGATAAAAACAAAAGAAAAGAAAACTGGAATTGAAAACTTCTATATCCAAGAAGCAAGATACTTAAGAATGGAAAAATTAAGAAATGACATTTTAAATGCAACAGCACTAATAAAACAACATCCTGTAGAAGGACTAGAAGCACAATTAGAAAAACTAAAGATATCATATGACAGAGAGAAACAATTTGCTTCTGTTATAGAGAAACTAGATGATAGTAGTAGTGATGAAACTATAAAAGCAGAAGTAAAAGTGTATGAAGAACAGATCAATGGTTTACAAGATAAGATACAAAAGTATAAGAGAATTTTAAATGAGCAACAAGAAATAGTAAAGAATTCTAAAAAAGAACTAATGATATTATGGAAAATGGAGATAAACAGTACTATTTCAAAGAAGAAAGAAAGTCTTGAACTGCCAGAAAAGACTTTAGAAGAGAATACACAAGATATTGAAGATGTAAGAGAAACGGAAGAAACAGAAGAAATAAAAGAAAGTACATTTGAAAGGATAAAGAGAATATCAAGAGGAAAACATGCTTGTACTTAAGATGTACAAAAAAAGAAGATAACTCGAATTAAAACACCTTTATGCACATATAATGAGCATAGAGGTGTTTTTAATATGGCAAAGAAGAAAACTATAACAATGTTTATAATATTTATGATAATTATAAATATTAATATAAAAATTCTAGCAAATAACGATAGTGATGAGATAATAGATGAAAACGAAGTACAAAATATTATTAAAGAAGCATCTGCCACAGTAACAGAAGAAAAGCCAACAATAAATGCAAGACATGCAGTAGTGTATGACAGGAAGACAGGAAAAGTATTATATGGAAAAAAGGAAAATGAAAAATGTAAAATGGCATCAACAACAAAAATACTTACTGCATTAATTGTAATTGAAAAAGTAGATAACTTAAGCACAAAAACAAAAGTATCTGCAAAAGCAGCAGGAACAGGTGGCTCAAGATTAGGCTTAAAAACAGATGATGAAATATCAATACATGATTTGCTATATGGGCTTTTATTATGTTCTGGAAACGATGCTGCAGTAGCACTTGCAGAATATGTATCAGGTAGTGTAACAGAATTTGCAGCCTTAATGAATGAGAAAGCAGAAGAATTAAATTTAAAAAATTCACATTTTGTAACACCACACGGACTAGATGAAGATAATCATTATACAACAGCCTATGAACTTGCAAGAATAACTGATATAGCTTTGGAAAATAGTACATTTTCTAAAATTGTAAAGACTAAAAATTATACAGTACATATAAATGGAAATTATAAAAACCTAACAAATACAAATGAATTACTTGGTAACCTAAATCGGAGTATATGGGGTAAAAACAGGTTTTACCAACGGAGCAAACAGATGCCTTGTTGTAGCATGTAAAAGAGGAAATCTAGATATTATATCTGTTGTACTTGGAGCAGATACTAAAAAGCAAAGAACTAAAGATAGCATAGAAATCATAGAATATGCATTTGCAAATTTTCAAATGGTAGATATGCAATATATGTTGCATGAGAAATTCGATAGTATAGTAGAAAATACTAAGTTTAATGTTATAAAAGGGATAGATTCTGATGTAAGATTAGATTTGCAAAATTGTGATATAGAGCTATATCCAGTAAATAAAAAAGATATAAGTAATATAAAGTGTGAAGCAGAAATAATAACAGAACTTATGGCACCAGTAAGTCTTAATGATAAACTTCGGAACAATTACAATATCTATTGAAGAAAATGTAATATTGCAAGTTGATATTTTGTCTAGTAGAGAAATAAGGAAAAAAGACATATGGGATTATATGAAAGAATGTGTGCAGAAAATGAAATTGTAGGTAATTTTATTATATATGAAAATGGTTATTGACCATATGTTTATATTTTGATAAAATATCGATGTAATATTTATAGAGGTGATAAAATGAGAAAACCAATTATAGGAATAATAGGCAAAGTTCAACCACAACACGGAGAAGATATTTGGCATAGAATTGATGAAGTTGATGAATTAAGATATTTAATTGTAAAAAATGGTGGAATAGCTATAACACTATTGCCAACAGAAGCAACTTTAAAATTTAATGATAATGATATTAAAGATAATACAATTTTAAGTGATGAAGAAAAGAATGAATTATATAGACAAATAGACTTATGCGATGGTTTTATATTGCAAGGAGGACTATATAGTTCAAATTATGAAATAGAAATGGCCAAAAAAATTATAGAATTAGATAAACCACTTATTGGAATTTGTGCAGGTTTTAATAATATTTTAAGAGCATTAGGTACAGATGTAATTAAAGATAAAACTAAAAGCCATGATATATATGACAAAAATTATAGACATAAAATCTCTATATCTACGGGAACTAAATTATATGAATTGATAAAACAAAAAGAATATTCTGTAAATAGCATTCATAGCATGATAGCTCCTAAAGAAAATGTTGAAGGTTATGCAACAATATCATCATTCTCTTATGATGGGTTAGTAGAAAGCTTTGAACTAAATAATAAAAAATTTGTAATAGGAATAAAATGGCATCCAGAATTAATGTTAGAAGATGAGTTTACTAAAAACTTATTTAAAGAATTTATTGAAAAATGTAGATAATTTTAAATTTTAATAAGTAAAGTCTATTCTTCTCTTTCTTTTTCTCTTTCTTTTTTTCTTAAAACAATTCCTAAATTGATACCTTCTTCTATTTCATCTAATCCTAATGGTATCCTTAACATTTTACCTATGACTCTAATTTCTTGGCTGTCTGCTACTTTACCTGATAATTCATTCCTAATTCTATTAATGTACTCGTCCAAGTCCATTGTTTCTAATTTTCTAGCGGCTATCAATTTCATTCTTCTCAAAATATTTTCAAAATTTATATCATAATTTTCAAAACCTTTTTCAAGCATAAAATCACCACCGTCTAATCTAACTTCTGACAATCCCATTTTTCTTTTTTCGTCATATAATTTTACAAGTAAAGCCACCATACTGGCATTTATAACTTTTCTATCTTTGGCTTTAAAAACATGAAAAAGATATTCTGGTTCTGGTACCCACATTCCCCATTCTTTATCTTCTACACCAATGCATCTCGATTGATAATAATATGGTGTAACATATAGTTCTCTGTTTGCATTATTTTTATCTACAAAATAATATAAAGGAGTAATAACATTATCCTTGTTATTCTTACTTAACATTTTTAGAATTTCAAATTCTCTTTTACCAATTCCAGATGGTGCAATTGGTTGATTTACTAAAAAAGTATATTGCCTTTTTTCATCAATTGTTAAAACATAGACTAATTGAGTACTTCCATAATTTATAAATTGTAATCTTTTTGAATTACCTTGAAATTCTGGTACTTTGTTACTTGAAGCCACTTGATTAATAAAGTTATGTATTGCAAAAAACTCTTTTAAATTATCTTCTATGCTATTTTTATCTTCTGGCATTTTTAAATAATGTATTCCATAATTAGGTATTCCTAAAGAATCTTCTTTTTTTATCATATATTCCTTTCATTTTAATTTAATATTTGATTTTTTAAATAATTCATATTTATTATAACTAGAGGCGACATCCAGTTCGGTAGGAGAATGACGCCCCATTTCTTTATTGATGTGAGTATAATACACCATTTTTTTACTTTTGTCAATGAAGTGTTAATGTTTATCAGCATTAATAGATAGTAAAGCAAAAGCGACAAAGTTCAATAATCTATTGAAACTTTGTCGCAATTTTTTTGGAGGCGTACTCCGGTTTAATATTTTTGAAGTTATAGTAATATCAACACTTTCAAGATGCAGAAAGCAATTTTTAATGTAATTTTAATGTAACTAGGATGATTCTTTCTATTTTAAGGATAAATTATTTTTTATTTTTTTATAATACCTATTGCGTCAAAAACAAATGTTTGATATAATATAAATATAATTTTTGAGGTGTTATAATTTGCAGAAAGGAGAATGTCCATTGGAAAAAAATAAGTTAGAAACAATTTCAAA
>CANQLP010000007.1 GCA_947624725.1 uncultured Clostridia bacterium | reverse complement strand
ATAAAACCACCTCCTCTCAAAAAAATACACCTCAAAAAAGGTGTAATAATCTTATATTTTGAAATTGAATCTTTTTCAGCAAGTTTCATACTGTCTACTTTGGATTATAGCTTCTGAAATATCATGTGTAACCATTAATGCCGTAATGTTTTCTTCTTTTAATATTTTATAAATATCTTCCGTTACCATAAGTCTTGTCTGAGCATCTAAAGCTGAAAACGCTTCATCTAAGAGTAGTATTTTAGGACGTACTGCTAGTGTTCTTATAAGTGCAACTCTTTGTCTCATTCCTCCAGATAACTGCATTGGATATTTGTCTTTAAATTCATAAAGTCCATATTTTTTTAGTAGATTTATAACATATTTTTTGTTTTCTTCTGTATTTGATTTTTGTATTTCTAAGCCTAATAATACATTTTTAAAAATAGTTCTCCACTCTAGTAAATTATCTTTTTGTAGCATATATCCAATTTTTCCGATTAACTTCTATTTCTCCTTTTGTTTTTTCCTCTAATTCTGAAATTATTGATAAAAGTGTTGATTTACCACATCCACTTGGTCCAATTATACTGATGTATTCTCCTTCATTAACATTAAAACTAATATTTTTTAATGCCTCTATTTCTCCATTTTTTGCTTGATATGTTTTACAAATATTTTTTACTTTTAATACTACATTTTTGGATGATGGTATTTTTTCTTTTTCTTCTACAATGTTTGATTCCATTTTGACCTCCAATGTAAAATTATCTCAATTTATATTATGTTTTAATTATGATTTTTGATATTATTTTAATCTCTTATTATGAACTTTTTATTTTTTTATTAATAACATATTAGTAAAGATTATTTAGTTTTAAAGGAGTTTTTTATGAATTATGATTTAAGTAATAATGCTAGAAATTATCTTAATAGATTTGATATGATTTTAAATCAAATGTCTAATAAAATGCTTTATCCTTCTTTAGGAAATAGTGTTACTATTAACTTTATTAGATGTATGATACCTCACCACGAAGCGGCTATTTATATGTGCAAGAATTTATTAAGATATACTAATTTTTTTCCTCTTCAAGAAGAAGCTGAAAGTATCATTAGAATGCAAACTAAAGGTGTATTTCAAATGAAAGAAATTGAACGAACTACAAGATATTTAAATTGTCCTTATAGATTTAATATGGAATATTTGAATGATTATTTTATTATTACTAAAAAAATGATAAACAGAATGGCAAATAGCTTAAGAAGTAACAATATTAATTTAAACTTTATTAGTGAAATGATTCCTCATCACGAGGGAGCTATAGCTATGTGCCAAAATTTGCTTCAGTATAATATAGACCCTAGATTAAGAGTTGTTGCTGAAAATATTATTAAAGAGCAGAGTCAAGGTGTTCAAGATTTATATGAAATAAGAAATATGCTTTTAATGTAAAAAATAGATTTCTAGAGTTTAATATTTCTAGAAATCTTTTTATTAATTGCATTTGAAGAATTTGCTCTTATAATTGCTTGACAAATTATAGTTTTAGGTAGTATAATAACAAAGTAGCTATTTGGGCCATTAGCTCAGTTGGTAGAGCAGCAGACTCTTAATCTGACGGTCGGAGGTTCAAATCCTCTATGGCTCACCATTTTTTTATTATTTTATATTATTTTTAATTATTTAGCATTATCTTAAATGTTGATATTTCGGGCTTTTTTAATTTGTAATATTTTTTATTATTTGAAAATATTTCTGCTATTGCATTATTTATTGCATTAGTTTTATTGACAAATTATGTTAAATGTTATATAATAGTATTGTTCAATTTTTGCATTTTCTCCTCTAATGAGATAGAGGAGATTTTTTTATACTATATCAACATGAACCGCACCAGTCATATTAGAATTGTTTGTATATGTATATCTTAATTTTCCGTTTTTTACAAGACTTGTTGTATAATTTAATAAGTCTTTTGTAGAAACTCCTTGTACATAGATATCTGATGCTTTACCTAAAACGTGTCTAGAGCCTTTTACTCCACCAACTTTTGCATTATGAGTTTGACATCTACAACCGCTTGTAATTACTAATGGTTTATTATAATGTTCTCTTATTTCATCTAGTATTTTCACAAGTTTTAAATCTATATTATTAAACCCACATCCACATTTACAAGTAAATTCACTTTTCTTAAAATGTTTTACATTATCCCAAGAATAACTTTCTGTTTTCTTATCATATTCTGCCTTCTTTGTTATAGTTTCATTTCCTGCTACTCCATCATCATTAGCTCCTATTGTTCTTTGTATTTCGCAAATTTCATTTCTTATACAATCTATCATTTTTTGGTCTGCAATTTCACTGTCTCCTAAACCTCTTGATATTCTGTATTGTCTTATTGCATTTTTGGTTTTTACTCCTTTTTTTCCATCAATTCCTCCTGTATCATATCCTAAAAATACAAGGTTCATTTGAAGTCTTTTCATTGTCATTACTAACATATTATTATTCCTCCTTATTAATTAATTTACTAAACACTTGATGCAAACCTGTACTGGCTAGTCCACTAAACATACCTGATAATATTACTGTTGCATCTATATGTCCTATATTCATTAGTACATTTGTTACTGTTCCTAGAATTAGCATTATTAAAGGTATGTATTTATTAGGTATAAAATCTAAACTATGTTTTATTACATATCCAACACATAAGCATATTCCTACTACTATAACAGATAAAAATTCACTTAATACTGATATATCCATTTAGCTTGTCCTCCTTCCTATTTTAATTCTTTATATTTATCTTTTATGTATGCTATTTCACTGTCTGTATAATGGTTTTTTACTTTTAATTTTTCTACTAGAGTTTCATATCTTCCAAATATATCTAAGATAGATTGAAATTCTTCTCTTGTCTTTTTAATTCCATTATGCAAATCTCCTGCAAAATCTACTATCATATATCTATATTGTCTACGATTATCGTGATATAAGCCTTTTAATTTTTTATCTAGCATTTTATTTATAATGCCTGCAAATATCCCTAATAATGTAGACATTGATATAATTAATGTTATTATTACTTGTATATTACTTAAATCTTCTATCATTTTTTATCCTTTCGTTAAAATTGTTTCTAAATCTTTAATATACTCTACTTCAAATATTGGACTTACTTCATCTGTTGAAATAATATGGGTTGTTCCTTTGTAACTTTTTAAATTTTGCAATTGTTTATATACTTCTTGTTGCTCTGGAGAATATGGTTCTACTACTTCATTTGCTAATTCATACTCTATTTTTAATGGATTACCTTTATTCTTTTGCTCCGTCAACCATTTTTTAAAACCATTTACATCTTCTGTTTCAAGTTTATCTCTATTTATACTTATGTTAAATGATTTATTATTCATTTGTGCAATTTGTTCCTCATCAGCACTCCAAACTAAAGTAGGTGTTTTAAATAAGTTACTCATATAATTAGGTTTGGTTACAATGTTCTCTGCTAATTTCATATCACTATAAATAGGTGTATTAAAATGTAAAGTATTTTCATTATCTACTGAATAACTATCTAAAGTAATTGCTTCTGTCCCATTTAATTCAATAGTTTTTTTCTTGTGATGTACTTCATCATCTGCTAAATAATCTCCTTTATGTAATACTTGCCCTTCTTTTAATGGGAAAGAAATTCGTTGCTCTTCATAAGGTATATAATTACTATTTTCTTCTTCGGTTATACTTAATTCGATAACTACATTTTTAAAAGTATTTGCAGTTCCATTCCACATCCAAATATCAGTTATATATTCTCCATCAGCTAAATCTATCTTTAGTTTACCTGTAAGTGTATAAGATATTTGAGTATTTCTTGTTTCTCCTGTATTAAAATTTTTTATAAATGTTTGTATATAAAAACTACCTAATGTTTCTTCTCCAGAATATTTATTTATTATAAAATATAAAGTACAATTAGTTTTAAGAATTAATTTATTATCATAACTTACAATGATATTGCTTGTATAAAACATATCACTTAATCTAATAGAGACAGCACTAACTTGTCCTTCATCATTTATACATAAACGTTTCTGTTCATCTAGTTTATATCTTCTTCCAGCTATAACTGTTTCATTATCTTCTATTTTTAATAAATTAGAGTTTGTCGCTTTAAAATTAATACTTCCACATTTATATGAGGTATATGATAAATCTTCTATACCTTCATATATTGTGCATTTATTTAAATCTATATATGTTGTCTCTGATTGATAGCCTATTCTTATTTCTTTTACTGTTTTTTCAGCCAAGGTTGTAAATTTACACTCTATCCTTGTCATACTTTTAACTGGCTCTGGTAAAGTTACATACAATGCTGTACCATCTGTATATTCTACTTGTATATTTGTACTTGTTAAATTATCTTTACTTCTCATTAGAACACATTTCATAGTATATTGTGTGTTTTCTTTAAAACAGTCTTTTGCAAAATAATTTAATCCAGACTGATAACCTAATGAAGCATAATATTTAAAATATCTATGTCCATCAATTTCAGTAATATAATCAGCTAAGTGCGAAGTAAGTTCTAATCTTTCTAATATGTCATTAGCCCAATTAGGGCTTAACAAGTTAATATTATCTCCACAATTTCTTGTCTCTATAGTATTTCCATTTACAATGAACTTCTTAAACCTTGCTTCTGCACTGTCATTTATCGTTATATTTTCTCCTGTAGCTTGTCCTGAAGGTAAAGAGTTAATATCTTCTCTTAATCTTTGATTTTCTTCGTTTAATTCCTTACACTTTTCCTCTAAATTTACTACATTTTTATCTGTCTTAGTTGCAAAATCATCTACTTTATCCCAATTTTGATTTATTGCTTTATCTACATCAAACTGATTTTGATTTGTTGAGGGATTATCGTGCTTAAATAATTTTAAGTTTGTTGTTTCACTCATTGCTTGTCCTCCTTTATTTTTTCTTCTTTTCTTTAGTTTCTTCTTTTGTTTTTAATGCTTGATTATATTGTTCTTGTTCTAATAACTCAACTTGTCCTAATAATTCTTTTAATGTTGGTTTTATTATAAAAGCAGGTAAATTAGAGTTATTTATTACTTCTATTATTTTTTCCTTAAATTCTCTTTCCTTTATTATTAAATCTTCCATTTAATTTACTCCTTCTAATTTTTCCACTCTTTCAAGTAATTGTTGAAATGCTTTATATAATAATGATGTATAAGAGTATTGTTCTATACCTTGTCCATTCTCTGAAATAACTAAATCTGGACAATTATAGCCTTCTCCTATAACTAAACCTAAATGCTTTTTAGTGCCTTTCTTTTCTCCTTTTAAGTTGTATAAGCATATATCTGCATTTTTAACTAATTCTATTGCATTAACATTTAATTTTTGTATATATTTCTTTTTTGATTTTAGAGATGTTTGTGTTAATTTTGGAGTTACTATTTCATAAGATTTTATATTTGTTTCAGAATAATCTCTACCGTATATTCCTAATGTTGGAGAAGAATCTTCATCATAAAAATTTATATTTACACTCTTATTAAAAGCTCCTAGAAAGAAGGTATATGGTGCAACATAAAATTCATATCCTTCTGCAGTTCCCTCTGTATCTTTATCTGATATACGAAAAATTCCATTATTTCCTCGAGATGCATATAACTGTATTTGTCCACCAGTAATATTAATGTCTGAACAAGTAACCGAGCCTGTGTTTGTAACTTTAAACGCTGTTCCACAAGAAATTCCATTTGTACCTAAATACACACTATTATTTGAACTTGCTAAAGAAGTTGTTCCATTTGCTAAATAAGTTGAAGAAATATTAAATCCACCTATTTTGCCACTTATTGCTGTAATATTGCCTTTGTCATCTAATTGGAAATTTCCTGCAGTTATTACTAATCTTCCAGCTGTTAAACTTATTCTATCGGCACTAGCATTTATTTCACTTATTAAATTTTTAGTATCTACTTTTAATTCTAACGATGCAGTTAATGTCTCATTTACAGTATCCAAAGATGTTTTTGTTACATAATTTGCACTTACTACACCTGTAATATTATCTGCACTTTGTTTTATTTGCGTATTTGTTTCTTCTTTTGTATATATGTCATTTTCTAATTTTGTTTCTATATTACTTACTGTTGTTTTAAATCCATCTATGCTTTGCTCTACTGTAACTAATCTAGTATCAGTACCTACTTGTTGTTTTATTAATGCTGATATAGTTTGATTTTGTTTATCTACAATAAAATTGGTTTGTTTTATTTTTCTATCAGTTTTATCTGCCTTAGAATAATCAGTTTCTGTTACTATGGGCATTTCTGTATATATTGTTTCTTCTAATCCTTGAGTAATTTTTACTTCGTCATTAAAAAGTATGCAATCATATAAATTTTCTCCTATTTTAACTTTATATTTGTCACATAATTCATAATATGTTATTCCTGGAGAAGAAAAATCATTTATAAAATATTGTAATGTTTTTAATTTTTCTAAAATGTCAGGTAAGAAATCACTTCTATCATTATCATTCATTATTTGATTGTCTATTATTTTTAGTTCGCATAGTCCATTTTCTTTTATGCTCTTTTCATCTTGTAAAAAAACATTATCACTTTCTGCACTTCTAGAAAGTACTATTGAATTAATCGGTCCATATTTTTTTTCAAATTTTACATTTATATCTTTTAAATAATCTTCATCTATTACATCTTGCGTTTCATTAACATATCTTACTTCTAGTTCATCTGTTACTTCGTTTATACATATTGTAGATGCTGTTACTTGTGCTAATTCATCTAAAATGTCTCTATATGTATAATTTTCATCATATAGTTCAGTTTTAATATTTTTATTATAATTAGCAAATATATCGTTTTTATTTTTAAATTGTAACCCTATTTTTGTGCATAATTTATCTATATATTCTCTTATCGTGATAGGAAAATTAATTAATGTTTTTTCATAATTTTTCATAGAATTAAGCATTTTATCATAACAAGTATGACTATAACTTAAAGTATCTGCATTATATTCTGGTTCTTCATAAACAATATAGTTTCCTAAATTTATATATTCAAATCCTTTTAAATTACCTGATAAATATTTAACTAAAGTATCATTTAGTCTGTTTACTTTCATTTCATTTATATCTTGAACTGTTAAACTTAAATCGATTTGTACTCCAAATTTTACATTTATTACTGTATTTTTAGGTACTTTGACAGAACTTTCAAACTTTAATTGTTTCATTACTGATTTTAAAATATCCCCATTAGTAGTTGAAATAACAGAAATAAGAGTATCACTATCCAAAATATGTTCTATATTATCTATTTTATATGTAATTATAGTATCGATTTGTCTTCCATATCGTTTAATTTCTTCTTTAAATTTCTCACTTATTCCTTTCATTTATCTTCTCCTGTCAATAGCAATAAAGGACAAGTCAAATGCTTGTCCTTTATTAATGTTTTTATAAACTATTTCCCAATCTCCTGAATATGTTTGAATAGAAATTTCTTTATTTTTATTTGGATCATGATATTTTATCGTTTGATTTGCATTATCAAAATGTGGTGCTAAAAGTATTAGCTCATCATTTTCTAAGCTCCTAAAACTTAACGTAAATTTAGGAAATATTCCTATTAGTGTGCCACTCTGTTTTCCACTTAATGTTCTTCCTGAATCGCTACTCCACAATTTATGATACCCAAATTTTGCTTGTTTAAGGTATTTTCCCATTGATATACCATCCATATATATACTATCTTTATCTAAAAACATCATTGCCTCCTATCTATTGGTTGCAAAAGCTAATTCGTTATCTTTTTTTGCAATATGCCTTTGTATCAATCTACCATCTAAATATACATTTACATTGCTATTTCCTCCAATTTTACTAGAAATCATATCAGACAATTTTTCTAACCACTCTGTATTATTTTCAAGTGGGACTACTGCTTCTTTTCCTGATTCTCCTATAATTGCAGTTGTAGGTTGAGCTATAACTCCACCTTTAGCTAATCTAGGCAAGTTAAAAGTATTTAGTTTTCCTAAATTAATTCCAGGAACTAAATTTATTACTCCTATTAATCCATTAATTGCTCTTATTGGTGTATTTAATACATTTTCTATCGTTCTTAGAACTGCATTTACCGCTCCTTTAAAAGCTCCACTAACAGCATCTCCTATTTTTTGACCTATATTTTTAAATATTCCAGTTATATTTGACCAAATACCACTAAAAAAAGAACCTATTGAAGAAAATACGTTTTTGATTGCTTGAAATGCATTACTAAATACATTTTTAAAAAATTGTCCTACATTACTAAAAATATTACATATATTATTCCATATATTTTGAAAAAATTGTCCTATTGTACTAAATGCATTTAATATACCTTCTTTTGCTTTGTTAAATGTATCAGAAAACCATGTTCCAATATTAGAAAAAATTTCACATATTTTATCCCATAAACCTTTAAAGAAATTTCCAACCGGCTGAATAACATTATCATAAATCCACTGTCCGACTTTCATAAATACTTCTTTGATTTGTTCCCAATATTTAATTATTGCTGATACTAAAGCTACTATTGCTGCAATTGCTAACATTATCCATGCAACAGGATTTGCTGCATTTACTGCTAACATAGCTACAGCCACTCCTGCAAGCACTATAGCTAGTCCTGATAATATTTTTGAAAAATTTTCCCAACTTGGATCTTTTATAAAATTGACTATTGCTTGTATCGTTTCTACAATTCCTGCAACAATTATTCCTATTCCTAATCCTAAGAAGCCTTCTGCACCAAGTTTTATTGCTAAAATTCCTGCAGCTATGCCAGCTAGTATAGATAAAATTAAATCTTTATTATCAATAATCCACTGTAACCAAGCTGGTACTTCTGCTTGCATTTTACTTAAATCCATACTCGGGGTTGATACTCCTGTATTAGAAGAATTGTCTTGCAGAACATTCATCTCATCAAATCCTTGTAAAGATTTTTGTATCTCTTTTGCTGATTTGGCAGTTCCATTTGCACTTTTTTGCATTTTCTTAAAGTTCTTTACACTAGCATTTCCAAATAAATTTATTCCAAACCAAGCATTTGCTATAGCATTAACATAACTTAAAACTGTATATAATAATTTTGTTAGCCATTGGACAGCGGGTACTAATAAAGTAGAAATACAATATTTCATATATTCAAAATCTGCTGCAACTTGTGGATTATATTTTTGAACCGTGTTTATTGCACTTCTTACTGCATTCCAAGCTGTTCTAATACCTACTATTGCTAAAGTCATTCTTCCTATTTTACCTATTTGCGTTTGTATGCCTTTTCCTACATTATCTAATCCTTTTCTTATTTTATCAGTATTAATTTTATCTATTTTTTGCTTATATTCTTCTATTTTTTCATTATTTTCTTCTTGTTTACTTTTAATATTTTGAAGTTTTGTATATACTTTATCTATTTTAGGAGACTGTTTATCTATTTCAGCATTGGCTTGTTTATATTTTTGTTGTAAATCTAAAATTTGCATTGAAATTTGAGAATATTCTGGACTATTATAAGTAAGAACTTCTTCAGGATTTGCTTTTGCAAAAGCTTCTTTCTCTGTCTTTAATTCTTTTATTTTGTTTTTATAGTCTTTAGCTTCTTGCTTTAATTTCTCATAATTATTAATTTCTTCTTGTAAACCTGTTTCTTTATCTCCTAATGAATTATTTTCTATTTTAAGTTTTTCTATTTTTTTCTCTAATTCTGCTGTATCTTTATCTAAACCTGAATTATCTAATTTAGTTTTTATTTTTAAATATCCATCCATATAGTTACTCTCCTTTTAATTGTTTTTCGAAGAGTTCATCTAATTGCTTCTCTCTTTCTGTTTTTTCTTTTATTTCTTTTCTTAGTGCTACTTGTTCTTTTTGTTTTATCCATTTTTCCTTTTCTTTTGAATCTTTTATTTTACTAATATCATAATCTCTAACAAATCTAACTCTATTTAATATGCATTGTTCACTTAGCCCTTCTAATAGTTCAAAAAATTTCCACCAATGCATATTTGTAATTTCTAAATCAATATCATAGTCATAAAAAAAAGAGGTTCTTATATACCCCCAATCTTGTTCAAAATCCATATTATTTTCTTCTTTTGTATAATTATTATCTTTAACTTGTTTATTACAATTGAGATATTTTAATGCTAATTCTAGCAGTTCATTCCAATCTTCACTATTGTTTAAACCTTCATCACCAAATAATAAATAAATCAAAGCTAATGCTCTTTCTTCTTCTGAAACATTACTTTTGGAAACCTTTTCACAATTTAATGCTACCCTATAATCTGTATTTATTTTATATTTTTTATTTTTTGTTTTTACATATATAGGATAATTAGTCATTAGTTAACACATCGCTTTCTGTAACTTTATATTTTTCTTTTATTCTATTTGTCATATCATTAACTGTTAGATTCATTTTATCATAATAAGGTTTTATCATTTCATCTATATCATCCCACATTTCCCAATATGGATTTCTTCCATTTAAGAATTTTTTTGTTCCTCCTTGTCCTAGAAATAAATCCATAGCATTTTCCATGTCTGTATAAAATTGTTTTACTGCTTTTATTTTTGCTTCTTCATTGGAACTTAATAATTGTTTGCCTTGATGATTCTGTTTTTTATCAATTATAATAAATTGAGTTTTCAATTTTTTTCTAGCTTGTTCTATTAGATTTATACATCTATTATATCTTAAAGGTAATTCTATATCTCCTAAATCAAATTCTATATATATTTCTTTACCTTCTTTATCCTTTATTATATTGTCATCTTTATCTTTAAAGCCTAATTGTAATACATCTTTTCTTTCTTTTAGATTTATATAATCCATATTTCCTCCACAAAAAAATAAAAAGAAGGTCTTAAAAACAACCTTCTTTTATTATATATTTCTATTTAATATAATTATTCAGAAGCCTGCTCTTCAGCAAAAGTTGGCTTGCCTTCTGCAAATGATACTGTTCCAAATTTAGGATCTCCTACAAAATGAATATTATAATTAATTTTTGCAGTATCTCCTCCATTGCTACTAATTTCTATAGCAACATTCCATTGTCTTGCTCTATATTTTGGTGTAACTTCTTCATCTTTAACACTATATTTATCAATTTCTAATAATTGAGTTTGAGCTTTTTTGCTTGTTCCTAATCTATATCTAATATTGTCAATAAATTCAAATACAGGGTCATTTTTATAAGCTGTTTGTTCAACACCAGAACTTAATGCATAACTATCTATTTCTTTTCTTGCATTTCTTTCTATAATCCACTTTTCTTCAGATACTTCTGCATTATAATCTGTTGATTTATCAGTTATACCAACTCCAATTAATGCCCATGTTTCATCTTTATCTGGTGTAGTATTTAAAAAGTCAACCCATTCATCTCTATTTATTTTTTCAATATTATCTGGTACTTTTAAATTTGTATCTGCCATTTTTATCCCTCCTTAAAATAATTTAAATAACATTGAATACGATATATAGCTTCATTTGCATTTGTTGCAAATATATAACCATTTGTCGTCGCTCCAATTTCATATATTCCCTTTATATTAGGAAATATTTTTTCTTTATTATTTTTTTCTAACCAATTTCTTATATTTTCAAAAATTTTAGAATTATCTATATTATTTTGGATATCTTCATTCCATTTTAGCTTACTATCAAAAGTGAATAAAAATTGTCTTTCAGAGCCATATAAAAAATTTTTTAATATAGGATTATAACCAGTATTTTCATTAATAGAACCAACATTAGTTTTGTCTACTAAATATTCTATATTTAATTCTGCATATTCTTTTAAATATGGACATTTAATAAAGTAATCTCTTACCTCATCTATCATAACTTTTTCTTCCATTATTTATCTATCTCCTTTTGTCCTGCATTTAAGATATCTTCAAAATGGTCTGTCAACATTCTTTCAACAAAATGGTCTCCTCTTAAAGAACCACCATGATAATTTAATTTTTTACCACTTGGAACTTTCTTAATATTAGGTCTACTCCAATATCTTCCGCTTATTGGGTCGTGAAATGCACCTATTTTATATTTAGAATCAACATACAATTCTCCTTCATGTTGATAATGAGCATAAGGAGTATTAATATTAATTTCTCCACTACCAACTTTAGTAGAATTATACATACTAGTTATCATTTGATTACTATCCATAGGCATATACTTATCCATATATCCCATAAAAGCACTATCAATAACTTTCTGTGTCCTTCCACCTTCAAGACCATATTTATCTATTATTTGTTGCTTCTGAATACCACTAAAAGCAATTATAGTTCCAATTTTCATATTATTCTCCCGTTATAGCCCAATGCCACATGTCTTTTGAACCATAATCTTTTGTTGCTATGTTGGTTATTTTTATCACATCTTTATAATTTTCTAGTAAATCAGTTATTGTAGTAAAATCTTCTATTTTCCCTTTTACTAGATAATCATCGTTCTGCAATGTCCACCCATTCGGACTTTTTATAAAATCTTCTGGCTTCTGATAATTTTCTTCACTCATTAATATTCTAGCACTTAGACCATCAGCTTTCGTCAATTGTGTTCCATCTATTGATATTCCATTATTGTAACTCCAAAATCCTTTTACATAACTTACTTTATAGTTTGCTTTCTTTGTTTCATTGTCTATATACTTATTTATTACAGTTATATCTTTATCAAACATATTAAACACCCCTAAACAGCAAACCTGTATCTAACAAATATTTCTTTAATTCTTCTTTAATATTTTCTTTTTGGTTAGAAATTTGTGTATCTAAATCTTTTATATCATTTGAGTTTGCAAATGTTCTTGAATAATCGCCTACACTTTCACTAGCAATTATTTTGTCATTACTTGCACTACTTATCAATTTAGATTTTTTTTCTTCTATTTGATTAATCTTTAACAATATATCAGCAACAGAGCAAGTTGCTAATTGCACTTCATCTTCATATCCTGTTATATCTCTATTAAAGATATTTTTTTGTACTTCGTAACTTGCTCCTATTACTAATTTATCAAATTTTTCTTTGGGCATGTCGCCCTTATATGTATTAGTATAAAAATCATAATCGGTATATATCTTCATGCCCTTCACTCCTTTTATTTATTTTTTTCCAGCTTTTAATTTAGATAATTCTTCATTAGCTTTTTCTAACTTATTTCTTAAAGTTGCATTTTCTTTTTCTACTTTTTCATTAGCTTTTGCTAACTTATCATTTTCTTTTTTTAATTCTTCAACATTTTGAGCCTTTTTAGTTACTCCCATTCCAATAAATGTACTTGCCATCTTTATTCTCCTTTCTATTATTCTGTTGGACTTAAAGTTAATCCTGTTAAATCTAGCTTTTTACTTGTTTCTCCGTTCTTAAAGGTTACGGTTTGAGTATTAGAAGCTAGTTGTACTACTAAAATACCATCTTCATCTAATGTACCAGAACCTTTTATTTGAGCTTCTGATAATTCCCATTCAATACTATCGCCTTTTGTAGCTTCTTCACATTTTAATGCTAGGAAGTTGCCTTTAGCTTCTTTATCGAATTGTGGGAAACTTTGAACATACTTAGATGTTCCTGTTACCTTAGTATCATTCAATTCAATCTCTTGAATTGTATTTACATCTACTCCTAAAACTTGACCTTCTGGCACAGCCACGGTTATTTTCTTCGTGGCTGGACTAGGGTGTATCTGGTTCATAAGAACAATATATACCTGCTAATTTATTTTCATAAACATGTCCATATAAATTGTTGTTTCTATATTTAAACACATTATCATCGGCAACTTGATCTTCATCTGGTGTAAAGTATTTTACATATTGTTCCATAGCAGTAACTGCTGCTGATTTTTCAACACATAAAAAGTTGATTTCTTTTCCATCTTCTGCTTTCTTGTATCCGTATTCACTTTTACCGTCTTTTAGTTCTACTTTTGTATACATTCTATTTTGTGGTACTTCAATTATTTGAGAGAATTTTTCTAGAACTTTCTTTGATTTAATTGTATCTAAATCATCAACACTTCCTTTTAATGTTGGTGTAATAAATAAGATTCTATTTGCAGTTGGTACTTCGTCTTCGTCCATTTTATTTGAACATTTTCTTAATGCTTCTATGACACTAGCACCATCAGATAATGTTTCTTCTACACTTGAAATTCCGACAGTTCCTGCAATTTTTGCAATTCTAGCTGCATCAGTTTCTGGTACAACTTTTGTTCTTACAAATTCACTAGATAATTTTGCAAAAGGCATACCTAATGCTTCTTGATTATCTAATCTATCAATTCTTAAATCTTGAGAACGCTCTTTGTCATATTTGATTGTTTCCCATACAAACTTAGTTGAACCTTTAGTATATCCTGATTTTCTATCAAAATCTCCTAAAGCATCCATATCTAATTTTGCTACTTTTAATTCTCCTACTCCAGTTTTTTGTACTGTAGTTTCATCTCCATCTAATATAGATGTTTTTGCTTCTGCTTTGTAAACCTCATCTAATAGAGGTAAATATTTTGTTGCTAATTCAATATTATTCATTTTAATTCTTCCTTTCTTAATTTAATCCCATTGCTTTTCTTAAAGCATCTGTATTTGACAAATCTACTTTTCCAGAGTTACTACCATTACTAAATTGAGGTGGTTTTTGTTCGCTTTCAAAAGCATTTGGGTCTGTTTCTTTATAATTTTTAACAAAATCATCAAAACCTAAAATTGTATCATTTTCTAGTTTTAGATTCTTTTCCATTAAATCAGCCATAAAAGATTTTTTAGCACTTTCACTAGTAAATTTAAGTCCTGAGACCTTTTCTTTTACTTTGTACTCATAATCTTTCTTTACTAATTTATCTTGTAATTCTTGGGTATCTTTATTATATTTTGTTTCCCAATCACTTACACTTTTTTTAATGCTATCAATATCCATATCTTTATAAGATTGAATCTCAGCATTAGCATTTTTTAATTGTTCTTTTAGTCCTGTAATTTCTGTCTCTTTTGCGTCGAACTTTTCTTTTCCGACATAGTTTCCAGAACCTAAATTCCCAATTTTAACTTGATTATCCTTATTTTTCTCGTCAGAATTATAAGAATTTACTTTTTCATTAACTTGAGAATATAGTTCTTCTCCTAGAATTTCTTTTAAAAATTCCATCTTTTTCCTTTCTTACACTGATTTAATTTAAACGACAGTTCACTCTGTCATCTGTGCATCGTGCCATTTAAAGCCCAGCCACGAAAGGGCAATTTTTATATAAAAAATAGAAGCCCTTTCAAACTTCTATAATTTAACTAATATTTAATTATTGCATTGTAATTTTAGCTTCTGTTATTTTGCATGTAACATTTGTTGTTATTCCTTTTCCATCTAAGTTCTCAAAATGCAATTCATTATTTGAACAACTTAAGTATGTAACATCATTAAATTCTTTATTATTATACTTTATTTTTAGACCTTCTATTGGTTTTGGTTTATACATTTTTACCTCCTTTATTTTTTTACTGTTTAATTTAGTTTTAAGTTATTTCGAACATATGAATATAAATATATTTTTTTCATAAACTATTGATTATTAGCCTAATTTATAGTATAATTAGGTTAATAAATATTTATTAAAAGAAGTCAGTTGAGAGCCTCAAGGTTCACAGTTGACTTCTTTCTATTTTCTTTTATATATTTTTAAAAATTCTTTTTCTTTTATTAGAATAATTCTGTCTATCCATAAATAATGTTTAGAATTATATATGCTTTGAATTTGTTTTATTGCTTCGTTTGTTTCTAGTTTAGATTTTGTTATATCTATTACAAAATTATCTGCTTGATTTTGCTTTCCTTTTAAATTGCCTTGTATTACATATTTTCCATTACCTGTAATCTGTTTTAAATCATATTTCTTATTTTTTATAATATAATCTGGTGTCTTTATTCCTTTTGGTTCGTTTATTCTTGGTATAATTTTTACATTTCCTCCATATAGACTACCTAACATATTACCTACATCTTTTTCTTTTTCGGTAGGTTTTAATATAACATGTTTTCCATCTACTATATACTTTTTCCCTTCATTATCTATATAATAATTTTGTTCTTTTAATTTATATTTTTTGTCTGCTTTATTTAAAATATCCTCTGTTATATCTATAAATTGATTTTCTTTAGTAGGTTGTTTATTTTTAAAATCTTTTATATGTTCTCTAGTATAATCTCGTTTCAAATTATTCTTATCTGTAAATTCTTTTAATCTATCTTGCCATTCTTTAGCTTTTTTACTTGCTTTTTCATAACCTTCTTCATTTTGTGCTTTGTTTGCTATTACTTGTTTTCTTTTCCACTTACGAACTCCATTTTCTAAATATCTTTGTTTTTGTGTTTTTTCATATTGTTCTTTATTTTCTTCATATGTAAAATCTAATTTATCTTTGTTTAATGGTCCATACCATACTGTAAAAAAGTGTTTACAGTTAATTCCTACAATTCCTTGAACATCTCCATAATTGCAATGTTCCATAAAGTTTGGTAGTTTCTTTTCTTCATCTGTAGCTTGTCCATCATAATTCCAACAAAAAAATTGTTTTTCTTGCCACCAAGCATGATTCGTATAATTTTCTCCACCATCTCCAATTCTAGCCCCAAAATGATGTGATACCCTTACTATATGATTTCCTGATTCTTTTATTACTTCTTCATTTACTTTTCCTGCTAATCCTCTTGTTGCTACTAATAAATCTCGTCTTACAGCTCCTACTACATCATAATTTCTTATACCTTTGTCTGTTTGATATTCTAATACTGATATACCTTTATTACCTAAATCATCTAAACTTTCTAAAATGGCTTCTTGATAACTATATATTCCGCTTGATGTTTTTATATAAGTTTGAGTAATTATATTGTTATATACTTTTCTTACTTGTTCTTCTATTGATTTATTTAATTGTAAAAATGTATTTTCAACTTCATTATAACTAAATTGAATTATATTTTGTATATTTACACTATCTATAATTGATTGAGGATTTAATAATGCCCCTTTCTTTGTAGCTAAATTTAATTGTTCTATAGGTACTGCATTAATTCCTATATCTTTCATTGCTTTTAATAATTCTTTTTTTGTTCTTCCAGTGTATTTTTCTAATAATTTTATAACCTCATTATTTAATCCACCTAATTCTTCTAATTTTTTGAAATACCAATAATCAGAATTTATAAATTCTTCATTTATATTAAAATGTTCTGCTATTCTTTCTATTATATCTAATTCTATTTGATTATATATTGAAATAATAGGCTTAATAGCTGTTTGGATTTTATCTTCTATCATTTATTATTCCTCTTGTATTTCTTCTTTTATTGGTTCTTTTGGTGTTCTTTGCTTCATTTTATTTACATAGTTTGTTGCTTCTTCTTCTGAGTAATCTCTTGTTTGTATAAAATATTCTATATCGTCAATTAATCCTGCATTTCTTTCTACTAAACTCTGAGTTTGTTTCTTTTCACTATCAACTAAAATACTATCATCCCAGTCAAAATTTGCATTAGGGTTATTTTTGTGTGGAATTTTATATAATGTCATTAAAACATCTATTCCATAAATCAAATCTTCTAATGCTGTTTGTAATGCCCCTTGTATATCTGATACTGTAACAAAATAATCTTGTTTAGATGTTTTAATTTCTTCTACTCTTTTTTCAACTTCAGTATTCTTACTTAATATTCCAAAAGATAAACCACATTGAGATTCTGTATATCTTAATAATTCATTTAATCCATTAAATAATGAAGTATCACGAATTGTTGGACTAAATATATTCCAAGATTTTTCATCTCCTAAATTTATCATTCTAAATAATCTCTTTTTACCTTTTGGTAATACATAGTTTCCTTTTGTATCTTTCTTAAATGCTGTAGCATCAACGTCAAGAGCAAGTTCTGAACCTTCATATTCCCATAATGTTCTACTAAATTGCTTATCTATTTCTTTAAGTGTATCTATTGCATTTGCAAATATAGGGACACCTACAGGACTTGTATTGTCTCTTGGATTAGCAATAGGAATTTTAAAATATCCACCTAATAGTTTATTAACATTTTCAATAGATGTTTCTTCTTGTATTTCTTGCCATTCAGGAACTTGTGATAATTTTATTTTACTTCCTAAAGTAACACTACCTTTATTTCCTTTATATGCTTTATTTTTTATTATCAATGTTGTATCATTCAATTCTTGATATTCTACTCGAGTATATACATCATTACCTTTTACTATTTGGTCTATAAAAATAGCACCAAGCAATTCGCCTGTGCTATCAAATTTAACTGGTATAAATTTATCTCCTTGAATGCAACTTATTTTTATTTTTCCATTACTATAAAATGGTTTAAAGAACATTCCACCTTTTGCAAGAGTATATTCTGTATTAGTTCTAATATTTCTAAGAAATCTCTGGTATATTTTGTTTATTTCATCATCTTCTACTTGCGATTTAAATTCTATTGTTACTGCCTTTGCTACTTTTTCACATATAGTTTTAGCAACATTTAGTGATTTTACTTCTTCGCTCAACCAAGGTGCATTATGATTATAAATATTTGAGCATAATTCAATTAGTTCTAGTGTTTCGTCATTATTTGAAATATCAATATTAAAATCTTTTGCTATATTGCTTGTATTAAACATTTTATTTATCGCTCCTTTAATCCATGTAATCATTTTTTCAAACATTATGCTATTCTCCTTATTTCTACTACATCATTTATCTGTTTCATATATCTTTCAAATGTATATTCGAATGCATCTAAAGAGTCTATGTCTGTTGTAAAATCATCTAACCTTTCATCTTTATTGTCTTCTGTTGGTTTATCACTCCATAATGCACTTTCTAATGCCTCTACTAAAGTTTCGCATTCTTCTTCTATATAAAAAAACATACCATAAGCAATCATGGTACGTTCACAATCTATTCTATCATTTACAGGCTCTTTTTTAGAGCCTCTTACTGTAGAAAATATTCTATTGCTTTCACACGCATTTCTTAGTCCCCTAATTAAAACTGATTCTTCATTATCCGGAAATATATCATCTACTTGTAGGTCATACTTATACATTACTTTTAATATAAATTGTATTTCTAATTCTTCTAATTTATCTGGGTCTATATCTCCTAAGTGCCTTTCACTTGCTAATGCAATTATTTTTGTAAAATCATAACTAATCCTTGTTGCAACAAATGCTTGTCCTGATTTAGTTCCTCCATAATCTATTCCTATTATTGTATATCCTTCTGGTAAATCATATTTATCTGTATCATTTCCATTATTGTCTTTTTTCTTCTTGGTCCATACATACTTTTTAGGATTATCTGCAAATGTTCTATAAATAAGTCCTTCAGCATTACACCATAATCCTAAAATATATCTATTATATAAAACTGTTCCTTTATATTCTTTTTTTAGATTATCTATAAATGTTTTACTTAAGAATGTATTATCATCTATTGTATAATGTTGTATATATATATCTGCATCACTATCAAGAAATTCCTTTAGCCAGTGATTTTTTTGTTCTGGGTTACAAGTACCATCAAATAAGCTATAATCTTGGTCAAGTCTTGATTTAACCATATCAAATACTTCTTTTTTCCACTTTGCTACCTCATCCCCATATACATATTTAAAACTAGCACCTTGTATTTTAGATACTTGAGTTATTTTTTCAGCACCTAAAGCATAGCATTCTTCCCCAAATAACCAAACTTTATTTTTAGATATAGTTCCTACAAGTTCAACTCCAAACTTGTCTCTCATTGGTCTTAAAACATTTCTTTCTATTGTTGCTTCTGTTACACCAATCAGAACAACTAATCCTTCTTTTCCTGCTCTCTCTCTTATTCTTCTAGGAATTATATCTTCTTTATCTTGATAAGTTTTTCCACTTCTAACTGCACCTATCTTAAAATTCCATCTATGTGTTGCCTTTTGTAGATATTCTCTTTGCTTATCAGTCCATTTAAGCATTTCTTTGTTCCTCTAACAATTTATCTAATCTATCCATAACGTCTTTATTATCCTTATTTTTATTTTCTAATTCTCTTACTTTTATTTCTTTGTCTAAAATTATTCCATAAGCAGTAGCTAAATCTTTAACATTTGTAAACATATCAACATTATCTAGTTTTTTATCTATAGCTTTTAGAATTTTATCAATTAAAAGTATTTTATCTTTTGCTCTATCATCCATAGCTTGTAATACCGATTTTGTATTTTCTACATTTTTTTGTGTGCATATTTGAGCAATATCTTCATTTTTCTTAACTAAATTTTTAACTGTATTAGGTGCAATATTAAACTTTCTTGCGGTTTCTCTATAATTTTGCACTTCTACATAATATGCAATTATTTCTTTCTTTTTCTTATCAGTTGTCTTTGACATATTATTTCATTCCTTTTAATTCCTCCATAAAGTATTTAATTAAATCTATCTTGCTATAACATTCATAATCTTGTTTATATCTTTCAATTAATTCTATTTTATCTTCTTTTATATTATAGGTTTCTTCAAATACTCTTTTTAATACTTGATATTTGACACTATATTTTTCTTTCTTTTCAGAATAAAATTGAAAGCTATTTATTTTATATAATTGTTCTTTTTGTTTTAATGCATATAATAATTTATTTATGTTTTGATTTATATTCATTTAATATTCCTTTTTATAATCTTTTCTGCAATATTATTCCTCTTGGTTTATTTCATCTATCAAATCATATAATTTCATCTTCATTTCATTTTTTATCTTCATTCTATTCATTAAATCATCACTATTTACAATACTAGGCTTAACATCTTTAACACCTTTTATCATCATAATAGCATCTTGTATTGTTTGTGCAGCATAATCAACACAATCTTTATCTAATATAACTGTGTATCCTTTTACTCTATCACTCATACTTATATTTCTCCTTTCTATTTTATCTTTCTAAATAATCTTCACTATAAAGTTCATCTTCAGGTGGATGCTTAACTTTAATTTGATTAAAATATTTTGCTATTTCTAATGCTAGTTTTCTATCTACAAACTTACCGTTTTCAGTAAGAAATCCTTGTTCTACATTTTTTAGTTCCTCATAAGGTATCTTTTTTCTACCTATAACTTCAAAACAATGTGCATGAGTTTTTCCTGTATATACTGTATTATTTAATTTTAAAGCTGCACTTATTATAGGACCATATTCTTTAAAATTCATTATTGCTCCTTTTTTATTTGGTTCGGAAACCTAGACTCGAACTAAGAATGTTGGAATCAAAATCCAATGTGATACCATTTCACTATTTCCGAGTATATTATTTATATATGAACACATATAAACCGTACCTCAATGTGTTGCTGCTATCCCTTTTCTTCTTACAGATACTCTAATCGATATACCCTTTCTGCATAATAGCTTTCCTCTCTGGCACAACTTAATAGATTTGAACTACTACCAATAGTTTTGGAGACTATTGTGCTACCATTACACTAAAGTTGCATATTTTTTATTTTGTGTAGATAAGGATTTACACCTTATATGAATAACTTTCGAGCTTTACTTAAACTTATCTCTGGAATAACTCCGCCACTACTTCATAATCTATTTAAGGTCAATTATATTCGTGCGTTATTCTGCACCTCACAGTGTCTACTTATTCCACCACTACACATATATACGGCTATTGCTTACAATGCCGTGCGTCCTCTATACACTTGGCATAGGAAATATATTTCATCAGCTCTTTAACTATATACTACATAGTTAGTAACTGTTGAAAACTATTTTTCTTTTTTGCTTTCTTGCAAAATTCTGAACATTTATAATTTATACAATTTGCTTCTTGATTTATATCTAATGTTATATGACATTCTTGATAATCTTTATCCACATAATGCACACATCTTGGGCATATGTTCTTTTTATATAATCTTAATATTTCTTCTGTTTTCATATTTTTTCTCCTTTTCAGGCAAAAAATAAAAAGCCTATCATTTGATAGACTCTTTTATGTTGATAAAATTAAAAATAAAATTATATTTTGTCGAATAAAATATTGACTTATTTTATATTCTTTGATATCTTATATTTAATTAATTAAAATCATCACTTCTTAATATGTGTGGGTGTAATAATCAGCAGTATATATGCTGATTATAAAACAGTTAAATACTGTTGATATACTGCACCCACATATGTGCAGTTAAAGTTATACATAGGATGGAGGTGATATCAATGGAGAATATTGCTACAATAGCAACAGGATTTCTTGGCTTTGCTTTAATTTTTGTTATTGTTGGTTTTGTAATCTATTTATTAGCCAATCAAGGCTATAATTCAGATATAAAACTTAAACATAAAAATAATGAAATTGAAGTTCATGCCGAGAACTCCAATTCTACTAAAATTAAATAATCACATAGGTTAGGACTTATGTCCTGACCTTATTTATTTCTTTTGTATATTTTATACATTTAATCTTCTTGTTTGTCAAAAACAATAACATTACAATTTCATATCATTTTTTGTAAAATGTAATCAAATTGCAATATTCATATTTGCATTATATATGACTTAATACAGAAAATCAATAGTTTTTTTATGAATTTTCTGTAATTTTTATTATACAATAATTATGTAAATTTGTCAAATAAAAAACTGCTCATAACTAGAATTGAGCATACTCTATACAAAAGGAAGTGCTTAAACAAACAACTTGTTCTGTTTCATACAACTATCTAGTATTGTTGCATAGTCAAATAAAAAGAATTATCTAGGTATCATAGATAACTCTTTTAGGACTTTATATATATTCTAGTCATCTCGGGATTACCTGCTCACATTAGAACAAGTGATGACTTTTTGACTTACTAACATTTTAACATATTCCAACCGCACAAAACGCACAAATTAAAAATTTTTTAAAAATCTTTTTAATTTCATTCTAGCTGTATTTTCAGATTTATAGTTCATCTTAAACATAATTTGTACCCAACTTAAGTCATCTTCATATCTATATCTTATTATTTGCTTAATCTCGCTATCGTCTATTTTATTTAATTCATATTCTAATTCGTTTATTAGTTTATCTAATTTTGCTATTTTTGATTTAATTTGCTTTTTATATGTATTTCTTGCTTTTCTATTTCTTATATATCTATAATTGTTATATCCTTCTATTTTTACTGTATGTTGTATATAAGGATATTCCTTACTACTAGCTTGCACACTATCTACAGTTGTTGGTATTCTTTCACTTTCTAAACTCTTTATTCTGTTTTCTAAATCTTGTTTCTCTGCTTTAATAGAATCTATATGTTCTAATAAAGTTCTCATTTGCACCTCCTATTTATTTTTACTATTTTTATATTTCATATAGTCATTTATCATTCCTTGAGAACCAATGTATTGTACTAAAGTTTTATTCTTTTCTTGCAAATTATTTAATTCTTGAAGAACTACGTTTATAGCTTTTGCTATTTTTTTAGTATCTTCAAATTCAGGATTATCTAAATCTCCGTATATGTTATATTCTTTTTCTATCTTCTTTAAATGTGTAATTGCATCTTCCAATTTCATTTTTTCATTTTTAATCACTTATTTTTCCTCCAATAATTGTTTTAATACCGTTATTGCTCCTGGCTTTTCATCTTTATCTAATTCATAACCTATACCCTCATCTATATAAACTTCTTTTAATAGATTTTCTATTTTCTTTTTCGGTATACTATCTAATAAAGCTGATGATAATTCTTGTTTTTCTTTTATAATTTCTTTACAATAATTTTGTAATTTTTCTAATGATTGTAGAACTGTTTCTATAGCCTGTATTAAATAACAATCTTCGTTTTCACAAAGTTCTTTACAATATTTACTTTCTTTTTCACAATAAGCAGATATTACATCATCACATATTTTATTTTTGCAAATGTCTATCGCTTCTTTTAATTTCATAAACTGCTCCTTTATTATTTTTTTGTTTTATGATTTATAATATCACTAATGATAATATCTAATGTTTTCCAACTATCGTGAGTGTTAATAATTGTTGGTTCTATTTTTTCTAAAACAGCTATGCTACCATTTTCCCATTGATGCAATACGATGCCAACAGTATTACTTCTTTTATTTATTACTTTCATGCCTACTAGTTGTAATTTATATTTTAAGTTTTGTATTTCTTGTTTATAATTTTCTAATGCTTCTAATACTGTTTCTATGGCTTGTATATCTTCTTTAAATTCTCCTTTTGTTGCAACTCCACATTCACTTGCTTTTTTTGTATGTTTTAATTGTTTTTCTAAATTTTCTATTGCTTTCTCTAATTTTTTATCTTTGTTCATAGTTAACCTCCGTATACTTGTTTTCTATTTTCTTTTACTATTTTTATTTGTAAAGTATCATCATTCCAACTATGTCTATCATATATCTCAAAACCATCATCTTCTTTATGTGCATATTCTTTTATTAAATCATCACATACTGTATTTGTTAAAGTAAAATACCATCTGCTTTTATAAAGATCTTTAATAAGTGGATCGTTATCAATTTCTTTTTGCTCAATATATAAATTCCCATATCTATCTTTTTTTGCTTTTCCTAATAGTTTCATAAATTGTTTTAATTCCATAACTCCTCCTAAATATTATATTTTCTTTCTTCAAATTCTTCTCTAGATAAAATTGATCTCAAGGTTTCTCCTTCTTTAATATCTTGTTTTGTTGCTTCTACAAAACTTTCATCATACATATAATAAATATTTTTATCAAATTCATCTTCAAGTATTACTATATCTCCTACTTCTATTAGGTCTATTATGTTTTTGGAATGTTTGACTACATTTGAAATAAAACATATTAAGCATTTATTTTCATATAAAAATTTACCATCTTCTATTTTAGTAACTTTTCCAATACTTCCTAAATTAGTTCTTACGTATTCTCCAACTTCAATTTTATCGTTCATGGTTCCTCCTTCAGTAATTCTGGATTATCATATATATTTCCTATTACTTCTATATTGCTACATAGTCTTATATGTCTAAATGTTGGTCCAAAAGCTGTTGTATCATCTTTAGCTAAAAATTCTCCTTTTTCAAATACTATTGCACGGATTTTTTCTTTATTTTCATATATAAATTTAATAATATCTCCCTCAAATATCTTCTTTCCGTTTTTATCTTTTAGTTCTGTGTATTGTCCTATTGTCTTTGGATTTATCTGATGTTCTAGTATATGAAAAATATCTTGATTAGTATTGTTGTATTTTTCATCTAGTTTTTCTTTATAACCAATCATATAATCGTCATTTGCATTTTTTAATAAATACCCATATATCCAATTTTCTGTATCAATTTCTTTTCCTCTAAATTCTATTTCTCTCATAATTTCTCCAATCTAGCCTTGCAAGGCTTTTGTTTTCCATTTTTATCATATTCATTTGCAGGATTTATATAGCTTTGCATTTGTGCAGGTTTCCAATATTCATAATATCTTTTACATTTATTTTGACACATTGTATTTACACAAATACTTATATCTTTTGCCATATTTACCTCCTACTTAAAGATAGTTCCATTTAGTTTATTTTGGTCTGCATAATCTTTTATCATTAAAGTTACCAAATAAACATATTCGTCTAAATGTTCTAACCAATAATATATAAAATTATCATCTAGTCCACTTATACTGTCTATTTTTGCTTTTATTTCATTACATTTTTTACTACATCTACTCATTTTAAGTCTCCTTTAAGAAAAATTTCTTTCGTCAAATCTATATCCATTTACATTTTTGTTATATGTAAAATCATCTGGGTTATTTACTTTTTGTTGTTCTTCTATTAAATCTAATAATTCTCGTGGCTTTATTTCTCTTCCATATTCATCTTTAATTATGTATTCTTTATTATTTAATATAAAATCTTTAAATTCTTCAAAATTGTGATATTGTTCTTGTTCTTGAAAGAGAAATTTCCAACCACAGCTTGATTTTCCTAAATGTATTTCATCATATGCTTTAACTATTCTTGGTTTCTTTTTTACTGCATAATAATTTGTTCCCATTTATTCTTCCTCTACTTTCTTTTCAAAATATTGTTTCCAACACTCTTTCTCTAATATCTTTCCACATTTACTTTCACATTTTAAATTAGCATTTTTTACTTCTAAAGGGCAAGCTATTGTATTTGATATATATCCACTCATTTCATTTATCATTTTATTTAGCTTTTTATTTTCTTGTTCTAGCTTAATATTACGATTATATAATTGCTTAAATTCATTTAATACAATTTTCAAATCTGCTTGCATTTCTTTTTGACTATATAGGACATTAAACATTACATCAGTTACACTACACCATAAATTATTTAATGCTTTTTCTATTTCTTCTTTACTAATCATTTATTTTGCACCTCCACATATTTTAAGTTGTTTTTATGTGGTTTAAATAAATTATTTTTTATTGCATGTTGAACATTTTGTTTTTGGGTACACCATTCTAAATTTTCTACTATATTGTTTAATTTATTACCATCAATGTGATTTACTATATCTTGTTTTTTATCATAATGTGAAATAAAAATTTCTGCAACTACTCTATGTACTAAACATTGTTTCCTTTTACCATTTTTACATAATTGGACTTGTAAATATCCTTTTTGATTTTTACTAGGATTTAAAATTTTATTTCTAACAAGATATATTCGACCAGTCCAACATCTTAAACTTCTAATCTTTCCTAAATTACTAACTTGATATAAACCTTCATATCCCTTTATATCTTTCCATACCTCATTATCTTTACTCATTTTTTACCTTCTTTCTTAAAAATGTTATAGTAAATCGCTAACACTAAACATATTCCAAAGAATACTCCATAAATAAATATTATTGCTTTTATTATTATTTTTACTATTTCCATCATTTGCTCCTTATATATCTTTTATTTTTTCTTGTACTCCTAAATTTCTCCATATTTGATTAAAACTTTCTTGGACAGTAGGTATCCTAGCATATTGACAATTAATTGGCTCTTTCCAATTTTCTTCTGCTAATCCTGTGCATCCTAAACATTTATTATTTTTTATTGCACTTTTACAAGGTTCTTTTAATTCTCTATATTTCATATTTTCTTTCCTTTTTTATAAATCTTCCTTTACTATCCCTTTTTAAGTTTGTAACTTTAAAATGTCCTAAATTTCCTTTATAAACTAATTTGTCATCCCTGTATCCTTTATCATATCTTTGAATTAATAAGTTTGCATTTAATCCATATTGTTTTTCAAATTCGTAAGCAGTTTTATTCTCTCCAAATATAATAATTCTTCTTGTCATTCTTCTATTATTAGCTTGCTGTTTCCAAGTTGCCCATCTACAATTAGAAGGTTCGTAATTTCCATTTACATTTATTCTATCTATTGTTAAATTTTCTTTATATCCATTTTTTATTGCCCAATTATAAAAATTTATAAAACCATTATTTTTGTCTATCCATTCATCACATACTTTTATTCCTCTATCTCCATAATTTTTATATGCCTTATTATTAATATTAAAACATCTTCCATTCATATCTGCCCATATTTGATAAATTCTTGTATCATGCATTCCATGTTTTGTTATATTTTTTCCTCTTCCTTTTTCTAAATTTTTCAATTCACTTTCTCTTCTTAAACATCCACAACTTTTTGTATCTCCACTGGTTAAATAACATGTTATTGTTTCTTTTTCTTTTCCGCAGTCACATTTGCATAACCATTTTTTCTGTCTTGTTCTTTTATCAATTCCTATTTGCTTAATAACTAATAGTCTTTCAAATCTTTTTCCAATTAAATCTTTTCCTTTCAATTTTTTACCTCTACTGTTTCTATTGCTTTTTTACATTTATCATTTAATTTTAGATATTTCATAGGCTAGTCCAATCCTAATTCTTGTAAAGTATATTTTTTATCTTCTTCCAACTTTCTAAAATATAGATTTTTGTCAATATAGATACTATTACTACACCATTCATCATAATAAAAATATATAAAGTATCCCCTTTTTTCTATAAATTTAATAGTTCCGTTCTTTGTTGCTTCTCCATAATTTCCAAACTCTAAAGCTTTTTTCAAAAATTCTTTTTCTTCTTCAGTTAATAACTCTTTCTTTTCTTCTACTACTTCATATTTTGGTCGTTCTATTTTTAAGATTTCTATATGTTTCTTATCTTTTAAATCTTCTAGCAATGAACTTCCATCAATTATTAAAGTTAATATTTCATTTGTCTTAATTATTCTATATGTAACTCTATCTCCTACTTGTAAATCAATTTTATTTTCCATAACTACCTACCTTTCCAATTCTTCTTTTTCAATTACTCTTTGAGTTAAATCTCTTACTTTTGCTCTATTATATTTACTGTCTATTATTAGTTCTGCTATTTTTAACTCTATTTTATTTTCTAGCTTATCTACTAGCTCTATATTACATTTTTTATATTCTTTTAATTTCATAAGAGTCTCCTTATTCTTTTGGCATTTCAAAAACTGCTGTTTCTTCTAATACATTTATATATCCATCTATTTCTGCTGTTCTATATTCTCTATAGGATTGTATTAATTTTTGTAATACTTCTTTTGCTCTTTCTTCTGTTTTATACGCTCCTATTGCGCTAACAGTAAAATTAGTAGCATCGCTTGTTACTCCTATTCTTCCATCTACTTGAGTTATTATTGATATATTATTAAAATTTACTATTGTTTCTTTATCTTGACTAACTATTATCATAATTACCTCCTAAACTTTTTCTACTAAATCTGCTTCTATTAAATCTTTTATGTTTGGCTCTACTAAATCTTCATTACAACTTGACCAGTTTCCTATATAATAGGGAGCTGTTTCTTCGTCAGTCCATTTATGTTCTATGTCTAAATCATAAACAGCATAATATCTTATTTCTCTACTTTCATTCCAACATTTTCCTGACCAAATATTATAACTAGGATTATCAATTCCTATTTTTATCAAACTACTATTATCTATTACTTTAATCATATAATGAGGAACTATACTGACCTTATCTATTATGTAACCAAATTTCTTTAATTCTTCAAAATTAATATTTTCTTTTAATTTATACATCTATCTCCTTTCTAGTATAAATATGGTATATGATTTTCATTTTCTTTAATCATATCTTTTAATTTATCTACTTTTTCATAAACAGCTACTTTCTTTCCTGACCAGTCACATTTCTTTTTACCTACTACTTGAACTATATTCATTTTTACTAGTTCTGTAAGTCTTGGTGCAGTTGTATTTCTATCTGCTGTTGTTGTTATTCCTAATTCATATAATTCAACTGCTACTTCTTTTGCTGTTTTAGGTTTATCTAATCTATTTAATATCTGCTCATATCTTATTTTTTGTTTATCTTGTATGTCTTGAAAACTTAATTGTCTTGTTTCTTGAGTAATTGTATTCACTTATTATCATCCTCCTATGTTTGAATAAAAATTATTTAAATCTTCATAGTTTCTTTGACTAAATGAAGGTTTTGATTCTTTTGTTTTTCTTTTGCTTTTTACTGCATCTACTACCCATTTTTTTATGCACAAATAATGAGATTTTGCTTTATAACCTTTCATTTCTATGTACTCATCTAAATACTTTATAAGTTCTTCCCAGTTTGAATATTCATTCTTTAATTTCTGCAATTCTTCATCTTTCAACAATACATGTTTATATTCTCCGTATTCATGTTTGTTGGCTTTTGCAGAAGCTGAAGAAGATTTTTCTTCTGAAGCTGGTATATTATTATTATCATTAACATTAACATTTACATTATCATTTACATTAACAGCTTGATTTGCTTTAGTTTGCTTATCAAATTTAGCATTTGCTTGTTTTGCTTGTTTTTGTTTTTTTATTTCTGCTCCAATCTTTCCTGCTTCACTTCTTTTTTTCTTTATATCTTGCCATTTATTATTATTTCTATCTAAAACTAGTTTGAAAGGAGTTATAACTAAATCTAAAACATTATCTAATTTAGGCATTTTATCTGTTTCAGCATATTCATATATTGCTTTTATTATCTTTCCTGCTTGTTCATCAGTTAGCTTATCAATAACTGCTTTTTGCTCTGTATATAAAATGAAACTATCTCTCATTTTACAGTTTTCTCCTTTCGTAAATAGGAGCTAGATTTTGTTGTCTAGCTCCTGATGTAATATTTATTTATTTAAAATATCTTCTAATACATTTTTCATTTGATTATAAAATGATGTTAATTGTTGTTTTTGTTCTTTTGTTAATTCTTTATTTGTTGCTTTTTCTACTATTTCTCTATCTATTTTTTGAAAACAATGTTGACTTTTTATTAAATCAGTATCTTCATTATTAGGTAATATTGCAAGTAGAAGGTCTAACATATTTTCCATTGCTTCATTTTTATTTTTTTTTCTTTTCTTTTCTAACTCTTCTTGACTAAACATTTTCTTCTCCTTTCTTATAAAAAATTTTTTCCATATCTTTTTATAAAATCATCTACTGTTTTGTTGTAATATTCCATCCAAGTTTTTTGTGCTATTCTTTGAGCATATTCTCTAAATTCTTTATTAAAGTGAATACCTTTATCACTCATATTGTGCATTTCTGGTAATAAGAATATTACTAATCCATCTTCAATGCTATGTTGTCTATTAGCTCCACCAAAGACTTCATGTCTATGGCAACCTACAAACCTCTCTGTACTCCACATCAAGTTTTTTGGCATTATACAAAATTCTTTTTTCATTTAGCTTGTCCCCACTCTTCTTTTAGTAAACTTAATTCTTTTGGCGTTAATGTTTCTATTCCTAATTCTTTTGCTTCAGATACAATTCCGTCTATTAAAATTGACATTTCTTTTGTATCCATTTCAGAACTTCCTGTATAAACCTTGTAATGCTTAAATTTCTTTCCATTTAAAATACTTTCTCCTGCTTCTTCATAGTATTTAAGAAATTTACTTACATCTATTTCTTCTAAAACACTTATCATTTGACTTTGTCCATATCTTTTAAGCATTAATAGATAAACTTCTTCTTTACTGCTTTTAATTACATTTGCTATTTGTGTTATTAGTTCCCATGCATAATTGTTTGAATTTAAACTACGTTTTTTTCTGTATTTTTTTATTTCAACATTTAACTTTTCTTCGTTTTTTAGTTTTTGTATATCTTCTTTATTGTTTGTATCTAATAAAAGGCTTATTTTTGGTTTTGATGTATCAAAATCTATTGAAATATCTGTTATTATTCCTGTAGTTTGCATATTAACCTCTTTCTATATGTTGGTGCATAAATTCATATTTTGAGTTATCTCCCATATTTTCTAGTAAAAATTCACTAGCTTGTTGTTTGCTTAAATGAGTGTTTTTTGCCCTAAATTCATATGTATATATACCTTCTTCTTGCTTTTTTCTTATTCTTTCTTCTATTTCATCTTCATCATAGTTAGCTTCAATTAGATATAAGTCATAATCTTTAGCACTAATGCCTTCAACTGTTTTTGTATCTGTCATATAAATAATTTTGCAATTGTCTAGAAATATTCTATAACCACATTGTGGTACATCATGATAAAGTTTTATTGGTACTATCTTAAATAGCTTATAATCATATTTCGTACTTATTTCTAATACATCTATATTTTTTCTTGATACACCACATTCAAGTAAAGGTTTTAATAACCATTCACAACACGCAAATCTTAAAGTAGGTCTTTCTTCTGATAATTTTTTTATAGTAACCTTGTTAAAATGGTCTTTATGTATATGTGTAAGTAATACTAATTTTAGTTTTTTATAATAATTATTTAATTTTTTAAAAGTAACACCACAATCTATTAAAATTGTATTTTCAATAATTACTGCATTGCCCTTGCTACAACTAGATAGAATTTTATAATTCATTCATAGTCACTGTCTTTTCTTCTTTGGATTCATCTGCTTGAACTATAATTGGTTCTGTTGGTTCTTCTTCAATAGGTTCTTGCATTTCTTCTGCTTCATACATTCCTGCTAGGTCTTCGACAAATGTTTCTCTTAATGCTCTTACTTTTGCAACTTTTTCAACCATAGTAGCTCCCTTTGTTCCCCAGTTAGAATTTAATTGACCTTGTCCCGTCTTTTGTGCTACTTCATTAAAACTTACACTAGAATATATTGAATGTGTCCAGTCTTTTCTATGTACTCTTGCCCATCCGCCTACTAATTTTTCATTTTCTAATCTAAATGTACCTGGTCTTTCTTCAACAGTTCCATCTTCTTTTTGAACTATAATTCCACTTTCCATACCATCATATTTTGGATTTAATACTGCCCTTTTTAGTATTGCATCTTTACCTACAACTAGTTGTGCTGGTGTACCTGATTTATATTTAATCAAGTATGCCTCTCTTAAGAATGGATTTAGCTTTCTTGCTTTGCATAACTCAGTAAAAAGTTTAAATTCTTGTCTTGTAATTGGTACATCATTTCCTACAATATATTCTTGTACTATTTTAGGTGTTAGCTTTACTTCCTGCCCTTCAACATCAAATTTAACAACTAATTCCTGATTTTCCTTATCTTCTTTATTGGTTTCATTACTCATATTCATATCCTCCATTATCTAAAAATTGTTTTAATGCTTTTAATTTTGATTTTGTTGCTTTTACTGTAAATTTTAGTGTAAGTATTTCTTCTTGTTTCTTTTCTTCAATTGTTGGTGCTGTTAATATTTCTTGTTTTTCTGTATTTGTTATAATTACTGATTTACTAGCTTCTTCAATAAGTTTTTCTTGTTTTTTCTTTTCTTCTTCAATAGCTCTATATCTGTTTGTTACCGTCGTTATAGCTTGATTTACATTTAATGTTTCCTTATATTCAAACATTATTTCTTCTTTATGGTCTTGTGTATTTATTAGATTTACATCATCTAATACTTTATCTATAAAATTTTGTATTTGCTTTTTTAAAGATGTTATAGTATCACTTAACCCAATTTTTATATTTGCTTGTTCAAATGTAATAAAACTTATATTTCTAAAATTTCTATATTCTTCAAAATATTCTTTTAGTTCTTGCTCTTTTTCTTGTTTTATTTGATTTTCTACTTCATCTATTTTTATTTTTAATTCTTTATCAGCTGATTTATATTTATCTGATATATAAGTTTTATAAACTTCTTCAAATCTTGTATATGGTGCTAATACTTTTTCTTTAACGTCTTTCCTCATCTTTTCAAATTCTTCTAGTTCTTTGTTTAATTCTGCTCTTATTTTTTTTATAGTTTGCTTATTATCTTCATTGCAAACTAACCCTTTTGCTTTTTCTACTTTTTCGTCAATTTCTTTTGAAACATCTTTCAAATGTTCTTCTATTTCAGGTAATTGTTTAATTACAATTAATTGATTATTTTCCATTCAATTTTTCCTCCAATTCCTTAATATTTCTATTTAATTCGTAACTTTTATCAAAATCTTTATTATCCCATTTGTCTTTCATTTTTAATAAAAATTCTTCATCTTTTAATTTTTGTAATTCTTCTTGTAAATTCATTATTTGCTCCTTTACAAATTTAAAATTTTGTGATATTATAAAAATAGTTTTATTACATAAACTATTTTTGAGTTAGTTGGATTCGCTGTCTGCTAACTCTTTTATTATGTGATTAATTATCTTGTTTCTCATAATGTTTTTGTCTTCTTCTGAATTACCAAGTCTATTAATTTCTTGTAATTCTAGTAATTCTTTTTCTATGTCTTTATGTACTATTGATGAATGTCTTTTATAATCTTCTAAATCTTCTATTGTGCTTCTATTTTCTTTATTTTCTTGATATAGAAAATTATTCTCTTTTTGTAATTCTTTGATTTGCTTATCTTGTTGTAATATTTTTTCTCCTTGTCTGATAACAGTTTTTACAAACATTTTTCTTCATCTCCTTTCTTTCAAAATTATTTATTCTTAATAGGATTATTAATAATATTGGTACTGATATATATAAGATTGTCATTATAGCTTCCATAGTAACTATTTCACTTATTCTTTTTGCTATAATACTTAAGATAATAGGTAACCATATTATTGATGTTCCTAATAAAAATCTAATAAATTTCATTCTTTTCACTTCCTTTCAACGCATTGTTGTTATTCTGTAATATTTCTTTAAATTTTTCTGATTCGATACAATATCCTCCAAAATTAGTTCCATATTTTTTACAAAACTCTGTTGCTTTATTTCTATTTACTTTATAGTTTTCAGCTATTTCTTTTGCGTATATTAATCTAGGATATTCTCTACTTTTCTTTAAATCTTCTAGGTTTTTATTAATACTTTCTAAAATTTTTATTGCTTCTTCTGGCATTTTCTCATCTCCTCTCTATTTGTTGTTTTTTGTAATATTTTGTTATATAATCTACCTCGAAAGAGAGGTGATTATTATGAATTTAGTTGAAATAGTAAATTCAGTTATTTCAGGCTTAACTTGTACTGTTATTATCGCTTTGTCTACTTTTTTATTTAAAATAATTAAAAAATCTCATAATAAAAACAAAGAATTGTTTTGGAATAGAATATTTTTTTATGTATCTTTATTTGGTATTGTGAATTGTGCAATTTTTTTTAGAATAGATGAATGTACTTTACATCCTTTTTCATTTGGAAACTCCTACAATTCATTTAATTTTATTTGTCTTGTCATCAATATTATTAGTGTTATTTTTCATTATCATGATTCTAAAAATTATTGAACAAAAAGCAATTAATGTAATAACACTTGCTATGTATATTTGATATTTATATAAAAACATAAATATACATTTCATTATGTAAAATATTACTTCCATATATCCTCCTTATGCTTAGATTGTTTATTTTTACCACCTGTGTTATAATTTCGTTGAAAGGTGGTGATTATAATGTCAAAAAATTTTAATGATTTTATTTCTTCTATTGATGCAAAAACTATTGATGACTTTTTAGGTGAAGAAAAGAATATTAAATTTTCATTAACCAACGATGGGTTACAAGATTATACTAATTCTATAATTGCAAAGAGCTTTAGTTTAACCGTTAACTTACTTGAGGCTTATCATAACTGGTTAAATTCTTGATAATCTCTTTACCATCAAGTTTTATCTCTACATCAGTTGGTCTAATTTCTGCGACTGGAATTGGTCCAACTTCTTTTATTGCTTCTTTTATTGCTTCTTTTATAATTTCCTTTAATTCGCTTTTATCCATATATCCTCCTTATGTTTCTTGATTGTCGTTTATATTTTCTAAACTTTTTCTGTAAAAAAATATTCATATAACTTTGTTTTTGGAATTTTTAATAATTTGCTAATTTCAACAACATCATCTTGACTAAAAGCTACTATTCCATTTATTTTTTGGCTAAAAGCCCCTTTGCTTATTTTTAATGCGTTTGCTACCTGTTCTTGTGTATAGCCATTATCTGAAATTTTGTCTTTTAATTTTGAATAATCGTACATTTTATTCACCTCGTTTCAGTTTACATTTTCTAAACTATGACTATAATACTATATCATTTTTTAAAAGTCAAGCTTTTTTTTAAAAAAAGTTTAGTTTTTTTAAAATTATTTTTTAAAACAGTTTGACATTTCTAAACCTTTGTTTTATAATATAGTTGTTGGAGGTGTATAAATGGATGATTTAGTTGATACTTTTGCAAATAGACTTTCTTATGCTTTAACTATAAGAAATATGAAACCTATTGAATTGGCAGAAGCTACAAAAATAGATAAATCAAAAATTAGTTCTTATATGTCTGGTAGATATAAAGCTAAAACTGATGGCTTAAAAATAATTGCAGATGTACTTAATGTTTCTCCTATTTGGTTAATGGGCTATGATGTACCTATGGAGAAAAATTTTGATAAAAATATTCAAGGTATGGAAAAGAAAACTGAAGGCTCTGCTGTTGTCTTTGTGTATGGTACTATTCCAGCAGGTACTCCTATTGAATGTATAGAAGACATTATTGATACTGAAGAAATACCAGCTGATATGCTTAAAGGCGGAAAACAATATTTTGGATTAAGAATAAAAGGAAATTCAATGTATCCTGAATATTTAGATGGAGATACTTTAATCTTAGAGAAAGTAGAAGATTGTGAAAGTGGACAAGACTGCGTTGTTATGGTTAATGGTAATGATGGTACTTTTAAAAGAGTATTCAAAAATGAAAATGGCATCATATTACAACCACTTAATCCAGAATATCAACCTATGATATATACTAATGAACAAATTGAACAATTACCTATTAAAATAATAGGCAAAGTTGTTGAATTAAGAAGAAAAAAATGAGAGGAGAAATTATGGGAGAGAAACCAATTTATAAAAAATGGTGGTTTTGGTTACTAATAATAATTATTATTATAGTTATTTTAGGAAACATTCCAAATAATAATTCTAATTTAGTTGATACTCATAATTGTACTAATATTTATGATGAAAATATTATTCCTTTAGAAGTAAAATCTGATGATTCATTATCGTTTATAGACCAATTTATAGAAAACTATAATAATATATCAAAAAATAAAATTACAAATATAGAAAATTTTAATGTTCAAGATAAAAACAGTAATCATTATAGAGTTGAATTTAGACTTAATAGTTTTAATGATTCCATAGGAAAAACTGGTCTTATATTAGATAATCTAATAGATTTAATAGATTATAGTGATACATATTCTAAAAGAATTAGAATTTATGCAACCTTATATAATAATGAAATATTAAAAGATTTACTTGAAAGTTCAATACATTCATTAAATATTCAAGTTGATTCACAAGATTTAGAAGATATTTATAATTCTAATACTGGAAACTTTTTAATAGGTCCTAATGATGAGGTAAAAGTATATATTGAAAAATATGAAATCATGATAGATTTTAATAAGCATATAAACTAAGAAGAAAAAAATAAAAGGAGACTAACTATTAAAAGTCAAGACATTTTATAAAAATAATTAAAATTGGAAAAAATCCCATGCCAAAAAGGT
>CANQLP010000006.1 GCA_947624725.1 uncultured Clostridia bacterium | reverse complement strand
TTTTTTCTCCCTTCTTAATTTAAAAAAAATTTTTATTACTTAAGGGTTTGGCAGTTTCATCCCCCTCGTTAACAATTATAATTTTACACAACTCTTTTAAATTTGTCAATAGTATTTTAGAAAAATTTAGAATTTTTTAAAAATTTTGGCAGTTTTTATCTATATATGCCTGTCCTCTAGGGTTATAAGCTTTCGATTTTTGACAAATTTTTGCATTTTCATTTCTATTTCTTCAAAATCTTCTTCCGTAAAATCTTTTTCCAACTCTTTTTGTACTTTTTCCCAACTAATTTCTCTATCACTCATATTTATCTCCTCTTTTCTTATAATATTCTAATATTTTATCATATTATCTTGTTTCTTACAATACATTGATTTATATTGTATAAACAAAAATCTCTCTTAAGGCAAATACTTCCTTAAAAGAGATTTTTCCTATTTCTTCATTTTTGGTTTTGCAACAAGAGATGCTATATATCCAAAGAATACGGCTGCAGCTATTCCTCCGGCTGCTGCTTTTATTCCACCTGTGAACGCTCCAAGTAAGCCCATCTCTCTTACTCCTTTTATTGCACCTTTTGCAAGATTGGCACCAAATCCAGTTATAGGTACAGTTGCTCCAGCTCCTGCAAGTTTTATTATATAATCATATAGTCCAAGTCCTCCGAAGTATTGCACCAACTGTTACAAATAAAACGAGTATCCTTGCAGATGTTATTTTGGTCTTATCTATTAATATTTGAGCTATAACACATATAAGTCCTCCTATTATAAAGCACCAAATGTAATCTTTAAACTCTAAACTGCTCCAAAACATATCCATTTTTATTCTATCCTTTCTTAATTTTCAAGATTTTCTATTGCTACTGCATGTGCAATACCAGGAATGCTTTCGCCTTGTTGTGATGAAGTAGAATTCATTAATGCACCTGTTGCAATAAGCAATATCTTATTTAATTTCTTTTGCTTTAATTCATTAAATAAATATCCTGAAAAAACTGTTCCACAACATGCGCAGCCGCTTCCACCTGAATGTGTATCTTGTGATGATTTATCAAATATTAAAACTCCACAGTCATTATAGTTTGGCTTTACATTATATCCATAAGTTTTTAGCATATCTTGTGCTATTTCTTTTCCTATATGTCCAAGGTCCCCTGTAATTATTGCATCATAATAGCTTGGATTTCTTCCTGTATCTTTGAAATGTGTGAGTATTGTATCTACTGCTGCTGGTGCCATTGCTGCTCCCATATTATTTGCATCCTTTATTCCCATATCAACAATTTTCCCTGGAGTTGCATGTGTTATATATGGTCCATTTCCAGATGATGAGACAATTGCACTAGCTCCACCTGTAACTGTCCATTGTGATGTTGGTGGTCTTTGATTACCAAGTTCTAGTGGAAATCTAAATTGTTTTTCTGCACTGCAAAAATGACTTGAGGTTGCAAATAGACAATTTTTTGCTGCTCCTGAGGCTGTAAACATACTTGCTAGTATCATTCCTTCAACAAAAGTTGAACATGCTCCAAAAATTCCAAAGTATGGAATAGCAAAGCTTCTAATTCCAAAACTTGCTGATATACATTGGTTAAGCAAGTCTCCTGCGAAACAATAATCTATATTATCTGATGCAATTTTAGATTTATTAATAACTAGGCTTATACTTTCCTTAAGTATTTTGCTTTCTGCTTTTTCCCATGTCTTTTCTCCCCAAAATTCATCATTTATACAGGTATCGAAATATTTTGCAAGTGGTCCTTCTCCTTCTTTTGGTCCTACTATTGAAGCTGTTTCAATAAGTGAAGGTGCATTTTCAAACTTTATTGTTTGACTTCCTAATTTTTGCATTATGCTTTTTCTCCTTTCTTTGCTCTATGAAGGTTATACTAGAGTTACTGCTTGAGTATTAAAAATTAAATAAATAATTCCGAACTAATATAGATGCAGAAATACCATATACAAGTACAGGTCCTGCAACAGTAAACATTTTTGCTCCAACTCCCATTACATATCCTTCAGATTTATATTCAATAGCTGGCGAAACAATTGAGTTTGCAAATCCTGTAATTGGTACAAGAGTTCCTCCTCCTGCAAATTTTCCTATTCTATTAAATAGGTTAAGTGATGTAAGGAATGCACTAATGCCAATTAAAATGATTGCCACTATTGCGCCTGATGTCTCAGTATCACAGCCTCTGTATTTACAATAGTCTGATATTAATTGTCCTATTGTGCATATTAATCCTCCAACCCAAAACGCGTTAAAACAGTTTTTTACAATTGGCGAATTGGGCGATTTTTGATTAACATAGTCTTGATACTGTTTGTTTGTCTCTATTTTATCCAAAATTTTCACTTTCCTTTCTTTTATATTCCATATCTACATTCAAGCAAGAATTAGTATATTGCAAGGCATTCAAGGCAAATAGTTTGAGATAAGGCTTTTTGCCTATCGAAAACCTATTTGTCCGCAGAATAACGCAGCAAGATGCTGATTCTTGCTTGAATTAATTAGTCTTCACGCTCTCTGTCTACGGTAAAGCTTAAATCTAAATCCACATAAAATTCTGCTAATTTTTTACCTGAGATTGTTGCTCTTTGTTCTAATATTTTTACAGATGTTAAATAATCTATTGTTTTTGATGCTTCTGCAACTGCTTGTACAATTGCATCTTTCCAAGATACATTAGATGTAGCTGTTATATATAAATGTTTTTGTGCTGCCATCTTAATTTTCCTCCTTCCGACTTATTTTGGTTTCATGCTTATTTATTTCCAATTTATAAAAATATATACAAAAAGCTTAAATTTTAGTTTTGCACATATTTTTTTAGTTTTCATAAGATAACATAGAGGTGGAAACTAATGGAAATAAAAAAGGGAGATATTGTTCGGAAGAATATCATATAATAAGGATATTTTATTTTATGTAGATAGAATTATAAAAGTAAATAGTGGGAAATCATATGCAATTTTAAGAGGTGTACATTATAGGATAGAAGCTGATGCTCCAATAGACGATTTAGTAAAGATTGAAAAGACTGTTATTGAAGATGAGAAAAGAGGGATTGATAATTCTATAAAAAGCAGAATTGCAAAATCTGCTAAGAATATGTTTTTTAATCCCAGAAAAAATTATAGAAATAGTATATCAAATGCAGTAATACTCCATCTTGATGGTGATAGAAAGTATACTCAAAAATCTGAAAAATATTATAATAAGTTGGGTTTAAATGCTATTGTAAGAAACATTCCTGAAAATAGACAACCTCTTGTTATTGGAAATTTAGTGAGAAAATATAATCCAGATATAGTGATTATTACTCGGACATGACCGGAATGATTAAGAATGAGGGTAGATACAATGATATATATAATTATAGAAATTCTAAATATTTTATAAATTCTGTGATAGAAGCTAGAAAAGCTGCAAATCCAAATAAAGACATTGTTATATTTGCTGGTGCATGTCAAAGTTTTTTTGAAGCAATTATTGATTCACGGTGCAAATTTTGCATCGTCTCCTGCTAGAGTTTTAATTGATTTTATGGATCCACTTATTGTTGCAGAAAAAATCGCAACTACTGATAGAAATAGAATTGTGACTACAAGGGATATAACGGCTGAAATTCATGATGATGGAAAACGAATTGGTGGAAGATTTGCTCTGGGTAAAAAGTAGTATTACATTTTTGTAATATAATTGTAATATAAATGTAATATAAATGTAATATTTGTAAAAATCGTCTCTAAAATCCTACAAAAATCAACAAATTTCGTCATTTTTTTCACGCTACTTCATTTTGACATTTTACGCATTCGATGATATAATTTGAGAAATCTTGAAGGAAATAGGTGATCAAATTGATTTATAGGGATGATATTTCAAATTTAAGAGAAGACATCGAGGAAAAGCAAGGACAAAAGATAATCGTTAAGGGTTCTCTTGGAAGAAGCAGATTTTTTGAAAAAGAGGCTACTTTGGAAAAAGCTTATCCTAACCTTTTTGTTGTAAAGTATAATAAAGAGGAAGGGAATGCAACTTACAGCTATACAGATGTGCTTACTAGAACAATAGACCTTCAAGTTTTCGATGGCGAAAATTATTGTTCTATAATACCACCTAAACCGGAAGAACCTAAAAGAATCAAACAAAATACAAATGAAATTGGAAGTCCAGAAGAAAATATAGGATAAAATAGCCTTCTATTAATTTTAGAAGGCTATTTTTTTATTTAATTTTTCTTATATGTACCTTATTCTTTATAGATTGGTAATGTAAAACTCTAACTAATTTCTTGATTCTACAAGTATTTTTATTCCAGTTCTATCTTCTCCTTCCACCTCAACTTCAGCAAAAGCTGGTACACATACTAAGTCTACTCCTGATGGTGCAACAAATCCTCTTGCAATAGCTACTGCCTTGATTGCCTGATTTAATGCACCTGCTCCAATTGCTTGCATTTCTGCTTTGTTACTTTCCTTTACCAAACCCGCTATTGCTCCTGCAACTGAATTTGGATTTGATTTTGATGAGATTTTTAAAACTTCCATTGTTTGTGCCTCCTTAATTTATTTTTTTGTTTCGTTTGAACATATATATTTATATTATATTTTAAATACAATGTCTAGTATTTTCTGGAAAATTATGGAAGTTTTCATCGCGTTATTTTATGTTTTTCGACAATATCTATCTATTTATTCTCTTTATATTTGTTGTTTTACAATTTTCGTCATTTATTTCAAATACACAACCACTTAATGAGGCTTTTCCATCTGCTACTTTATATTTTTCTGGAAGTGATGTTACAAATCTTTTTAAAGAGCTGTCTATACTCATACCTATAACAGACTCTTTTGGGCCTGTCATTCCTATATCTGTAATATATCCCGTTCCTTTTTCTAGTATTTTTTCATCTGCTGTTTGGACATGAGTATGTGTTCCAAATAATGCTGTTATTTCTCCATCTAAATAATAGCCCATTGCAATTTTTTCGGCTGTTGCTTCTGCATGAAAGTCTACTATTATTATATCTACATTTTTTTCTTTTAACGATTTTACTATCTTTTTTGCAATTATAAATGGGTTTTCGGTAAGTACATTCATATCTGTTCTTCCGAATTAAGTTTATAACAGCAATTTTTTTACCTTCACATTTGAAAATATTATATCCTTTTCCACATACCCCTGTTGGATAGTTTGCTGGTCTTATTAGCTGTGGCTCATCAATAAATGTAAATATGTCTTTTTTACCCCATGTGTGATTGCCCATTGTTATTGCATCTACTCCACATTTTAGTATTCCATCAAAATGCTTTTTTGTCATTCCCATTCCCTCTGCTACATTTTCTCCGGTTTACTATTGTAAAATCTATTTTTTCTTCTTCTTTTATTTTATTTATTTCTTCAGATAATTTTTTAAGTCCAATATCTCCGAACTAAATCTCCTATTGCTAAAATGTTCATTTTACCACTTTCCTTTTCTTTTTTACCTTAATTCTATTTCTTTCTAAATCTAGAATTTTGCTTCTTAACCTATATAATACTATATTTTTGTGCTTTGTGCAAGGTGTAATTTAAAAACGAGGTTAGTATTTTAAACTAATCTCGTTTTTTTGTTATTTAGTATACTTTTCTATCTTCTCTATCTCTAATCATTGCATTGTCAAGCATTTTATAACTTTCTATAGCATCTTTTTGCATTTTTGTCATTCTCTCAACTGTTTTTCTAACTTCTTCATCCATTTGTTCTATCTCTTCTGGTTTTAATGATTCATCTATTGTTTGTAAATTTTCTGGCATTTCTATATCTCCATCTGAAACTACATCTTGTGTTAAATTAAATGTATTTATTCCAATATCAGATTTTTGCATTACAACACTCATATTCTCTTTATTTATCCATACTTCCCATGTTTCTCCATCATATATTACATAGCATTCTTTTCCATTATACATTTCATTTCTAATACCTAACTTTGAGCATTCTATTATATTTAATTTACTCCATACCTCTAAATATGCCATTTCACTTATGCTGTATGGATAAGCTATTATACTACCAATACCACTGCTAGAAGCTCCATTTACATAATTTGCATCGTTATTAATACTTGTAATAATCTTTACCATATATGGACCTATTCCATAATCTATGTGTTTATTTTCTCCTTTTACTTCTACTTCTTTAAATTTTCCATCTTTATAGTAATATTTCCTATTAGAAATTTGATTTCCTGCTAAATCAACACTGTTGGCTTCATATAAAAGATTATCTCCCATGTAACCTATTTGTGTAACTTTAGTATACGCAGTTTGCAATATATTATTAATGCGTTGTCCTTTTATATATCTAACTATTATAAATACCCAAATTGCTATTATAAATATTGTTAATATTAGCATAAAGTATTTTAATAAATTCATTCTAAGATTGTATTTTTTTAAGTAATCTATCTCTTCATTGCTACTCTTTTTATTGTTTTCTTCTTGTTTTTCTTTTTCTAAATCTTCTAAAATTTCTCTACATTCTTTGCAAGTTTTGATATGCTCTTCTACCAATTCTTTTGTATTACTTCTTACATTTCCTTCTATATAATTTGGAATTATATCCCTTACAATATCACACTCATTTCTTATCATTTTCCATTTCCTCCTTTACTTTTATTTTTCCTCTATAAAAAGTTATTCTAGCCCATTCTTCTGTTTTTCCCATTATTTCTCCGATTTCTTTAAATGATAGTTCCCCTTTTATTCTTAGATAAAAAACTTCTCTAGTTTTTTCATCTAGTTTATGTATTTCTTTATATAAATTTATTAAATCTGCTCTGTTTTCTACTTCTTCTTCGTGCGTCTTTTCTACTATTAAAAAATTTATATAATTATCATCTAATGCGATAAATTTTGTCTTTTTCTCTTTTTTTAGATAGTCTTTCCATGTGTTTTTTGCTATTTCACAAAGCCATGTACTTACTTTACACTCTCCTTTGAAGGTTCTTGCACTCCTTATTGCTTTATAAAATGTTTCTTGTGTCAATTCTTCTGCTATTTCATGGCTTTCGCACAAGGTTTTCAAATAATTATATACGAGGTTTGAATACTCTTTATATATTTCTTCCACCTTTACACCTCCTTTATTATTTAGACCTCACTTTTTATAATTCGTTACAATTTTTATCAAAAAAACGCAGTTGGTTATTTTCTACCAACTGCGTTTTCTGATTTTATTTTGCATATTCAATTGCTCTTGATTCTCTAATTACATTTACTTTTATTTGTCCTGGATATTCCATTTCATCTTCTACTTTTTTAGCTATATCTCTTGCCATAATTGTCATCTCTGCTTCTGATACTTTTTCTGGTTTTACAATTATTCTTACTTCACGACCTGCTTGTATAGCATATGACTTGTCAACACCTTCAAATGAATCTGCAATTTCTTCTAGTTTTTCTAGTCTCTTTATGTAGTTCTCAAGTGTTTCGCGTCTTGCTCCAGGGCGAGAAGCAGAAATTGTATCTGCCGCTTGTATTAAAACTGCTTCTAATGTCTGTGGCTCAACATCTTCATGATGAGCTGCAACAGCATTTATAACTAATGGATTTTCTTTAAACTTCTTAAGTATTTCTACTCCTATTTCAACATGAGTTCCTTCCATGTCGTGGTCTAAAGCTTTTCCTATATCATGTAAAAGTCCAGCTCTTGCTGCTCTTTTGCTATCTAACCCTAATTCTTCTGCCATAATTCTGGCTAGATTTGATACTTCAATAGAATGATTTAATACATTTTGTCCATAACTTGTTCTGTAATTTAATTTTCCTATTAGTTTTATAAGTTCTGGATTTAATCCTATAACTCCTGTCTCTAATGCTGCTCTTTCTCCTTCAGATTTAATAGTTTCGGCAACTTCTTCTTTTGCCTTTTCTACCATTTCCTCGATTTTTGCTGGATGAATTCTTCCGTCTTCTATTAGTTTTTCTAGTGCTATTTTTGCAACTTCTCTTCTTAATGGATCAAATCCTGATAATACTACTGCTTCAGGTGTATCATCAATTATAAGATCAATACCTGTAAGTGTTTCTAGAGTCTTTATATTTCTTCCTTCTCTTCCGATTATTCTTCCTTTCATTTCATCGCTAGGAAGTGCAACTATTGAAACTGTGGTTTCTGATGTATGGTCTGCTGCACATTTTTGTATAGTATATGTTAGTATTTCTCTTGCATTCTTTGTTGCTTCTTCTTTAGCTTTTGCTTCTAATTCTTTTATTAGATTTCCTTTTTCTGTAGTTATCTGCTTTTCTGTTTCATCTAAAAGCATTTTCTTTGCATCTTCTACTGTCAATCCTGAAATTCTTTGTAATTCTTCTAGCTCTTTATCTACTAACATTTGTGCTTCTTTTCTTTTTTCTTCAACCTCTAAAACTTTTCTTTCTATGTCTCTTTCTCTGTTTTCCACACTTGATGTTCTTTTGTCTAAGTTTTCTTCCTTCTGTATTAATCTTTTTTCTTGAGCTTGTATCTCACCGCGTCTTTCTCTAATCTCTTTTTCAAGTTCATCCTTTTCTTGCATAATTTCTTCTTTTGCCTTGAATACTTCTTCTTTCTTTATATTTTCAGCTTCTTTTTTAGCTAGTTCCACTAGTCTTTTTGCTTCATTTTCTGCACCTTCTATTTTAGATTCCGCAATTTTCTTTCTAAATAATATACCAACTGGAACAAATATAATTCCTGAGATTAGGATAGTGGCGATTATAATCAAACTGTTTTCCATAAAATCTACCTCTTTCCTATTTAATTTTCAATGTTCGTAATATAATATAACTAATTTTTAGAATATATTTCAACTCACTATAATATTTTATCTGTATTATTGCAAACTGTCAAGTGTTTTTATAAAATTTCCATAATTTATGGCATAACTAGTTTATTTATTTTAGATTTTATGTAGTTTTCTAATTTTTGCATAAATTCTTCTGCATATATCTCTTTTTTAGCAACCATCTCTAATCCTTTTTCCCAACTTGCTGTGAGTTTTGGATTTAACATATCTGGCATAGAATTTTTAACAACATCAAATATAAGCTCTCCTTTTTTGCTTGGAGTTACAATTTGTGTTTTATTATTTATTTCTATATAGTTTATCTTCTCAAGTTTTTTAATTATTTCTGCTCTAGTTGCACTTGTGCCAATTCCTGCACCTTTTATCTGTTCTCTTAATTCTTCGTCTTCAATAAGCTTTCCGGCATTTTCCATAGCAAGTATTATTGTTCCTGAATTATATCTAGTAGGAGGAGTCGTTTCAGCATCTTTAGTTTCAAAATTGTTTATATCGATTTCTTGTCCTTTTTTTAGAGCTCCTAATATATCTAAATCTCCGTTTTCTTCTTTATTTTCTCCATCTTCCTTTTTAGGCTTTAAGATTTCTAGATATCCCATATTGGTACATATTTTGCCACTTGTATTAAATTCTTCATTTTCTATTCCGTACTGTTACTGAGATTTTACTAAATTCAGCAGGTGGATAAAATATCGCTAAAAATCTTTTACATATTAATTTATATACATTTTTTTGCAGTTCTGTTAATGCATCATAATTTGAAAATCCTTCTCCTGTTGGTATTAGTGCATAGTGGTCTGTTATTTTGCTGTCATTAACATATTTTGTTTTTATAAGATTTGTAGAATATTTCTCGTCTACCATTTTCTTTATGTATCCACTTATTTCTTCGTCTTTAAAGTTTTTTGCAATACCATTTAAGTTTTTAGTTATGACCTTTGCAACAGCTGTGCTTAAAACTCTAGCATCTGTTCTTGGATATGTTACAAGCTTTTTTTCATATAGTTCTTGAATTATCGCCAATGTTTCATCTGGCTTTATTTTAAATCTTTTTGTGCATTCATTTTGAATCTCTGCTAGATTAAATAATAGCGGTGCATTTTCTTTTGATTTTGTCTTTTTTACTTCTAAAATTTTTGCAGTCTTTCCTGCAAATTCTGAAATAAATATTTTTGCATCTTCTTCTTTTTTGAATCCACTATCATTATACAATTTAGGTGAGTTATACATTTTTGATTTTTCGGTAACTTTCCATTCTGCACTAAATATTTTTTCTTTCCCAAATTTTCCAATTACTTTATAGTATGGTGTTTTTACAAAATTTCTTATTTCTCTTTCTCTTGAAACTACCATCCCAAGTACGCATGTCATGACTCTTCCGTACTGAAATAGAAATTTTTTCTTCATTTATTTGACTTGCGACTCTCCTTCCATAAATAATTGAAAGAAGTCTTGAGAAATTAATACCTATTAAATAATCTTCTTTTGCTCTTAAGTATGCTGAATCTGATAGACTATCATATTCACTTAAATCTTTTGCCTCTTTTATTCCTCTTTTTATCTCTTCTTCTGTTTGTGAATCTATCCATACCCTTTTTCTAGCTTTTCCTTTTACTCCTACTTCCTGTTCGACTAACCTGTATATGTATTCTCCTTCTCTTCCTGAGTCGGTAGATACATATATTGTATCTACATCTTCTCTTAACAAAAGTCCTTTTATTATATTAAATTGTTTTTCTACGCTTGGGATAACTTCATATTTATATTCTTTAGGAAGAAATGGAAGCGTATCTAATCTCCAGAATTTTAGCTTTTCATCATATTTTTCAGGGTATGACATTGTAACTAAGTGTCCTACACACCAAGTTATTACCCAATCTTCTGACTCTAAATATCCATTTTTATTTGTCATATTTATATTTAATACTTTTGCAAATTCTCTTGCAACAGATGGTTTTTCTGTTATTAGTAATTTTTTTGCCATATATTTTCATCCTCTATTACTTTGTTTTTTGTATTATATCGCTTTTTTGTTTTTTTGTCTATTAAAATAATAGATGTCTTATAAATAAGTACGGCTAATTTAATACTCATTTATAAGACATCTATTAAGCCCCCAAACTTTGCCTTTCGTTTAGAAAAAAATAATTTGATAAAAATTATTTTGAATTTAACTTATCCTATTTTCGCTTTTAATCGTGTAAGCTCTTTATGAATTTCTTGTCTGTCGTTTTCTGCAATTAAATCTCTCTCATCAACAATATGTAAAATATCTCCATGTTGTTTTTTGTTTATTGCAACCTCGCGTTTAAAATTTTTGATTGCTTCTTCTTGTGTTCTTCTTATATATATTACTTCTGGTCTTATTCTAGAAACAGTATCTTTTACATTGAACACTTCTTCTTTTATATATGATACATCTTCTTTTAAGACTTCTACATCTTCCTTTAAAGAGTTCAAGATTGTTGTGTGTTTAGATAGTTCTTTTGTAAATTTTTTGTCTAGTGTGTTTATCTGTTTTGCTAATTCTTTTGTGAATTTCTCGTCTAATGCATTTATTGCTTTTGTAAATTTCTCGTCTTGCATTTTCATTTGATTCATAATTGCTTCAAATTGTTCATTACTCATAATTCTCACCTCCTTCAGAATCAATGTAGTAGTATTTTATCATGCAAAAAATTCAATGTCAATATATTTAGATAAATTTATATATTAAAATTTATCATACAGTAAATTTTATTTTTTTCCAATAATATCTTGATTTTTTTATTTTTTTGTGTTATTATATTAAGCGATAGATTTTAGAAAAGAGTAAGAGGAGGTGCACCTAAGGTTATGCCAAACATTAAATCAGCTATAAAAAGAACAAGAATAATAGAGAAAAAAACATTACAAAATAATATGATTAAATCTAACTATAAAACAGCTGTTAAAAAGTTTGAAAATGCAATAGAGGCTGGCGATAAGGCTCAAGCTGAAGCTCTTTTTGTAGAAGCTACAAAGAGAATTGACCAAGCTTGTACAAAAGGCGTTATAGTTAAAAATACAGCAGCTAGAAAAAAATCTAGTTTAGCAAAAAAATTAAATGCAATAAAAGCATAACAAAAAAGCTCTCTTTTAAAAGAGCTTTTTTTGTTTGCTTTATATTTTATAATCCCATAATATTATATCCACTATCTGCATATAATATTTGTCCTGTAACTGCTCTAGACATATTTGAAAGCATAAATACAACAGCATTACCTACTTCTTCAATTGTTACATTTCTTCTTAAAGGTGCTTTTTCTTCTACTACATCTAAAATAGAGCCAAAATCTTTTATTCCCTTTGCAGATAAAGTTTTAATAGGTCCTGCAGAAATCGCATTTACTCTTATTCCTTCTGGTCCTAAATTATCTGCTAAATATCTTATGCTACATTCTAGTGCTGCTTTTGCAACTCCCATAACATTGTATCCAGGAAGAACTTTGGTTGAGCCATAATATGTAAGAGATACAAGACTTGCTTCATCACTTAATAAATCAAGTTCTTTTGCAATTCTAGAAGTTGCAATAAATGAATATGCACTAACATCATTTGCATGGGCAAAACCATCTTTTGAAGTATATATAAAGTCATTTTTCAAATCTTCTGTATTGGCATGGGCTATACTATGTAATATTCCATCTATCTTTCCAAAGTCTTTTTTTATTTCCTTAAATACTCTTTCAATATCATTATCACTTGAAGCATCACAAGCATAGGCTTTTTTATAATTTGGAAGTTCTGATAAAAGCTTTTCTACCTTTTCTTTATTTTCTTCTCCTTGATATGTAAATATTAGTTCTGCTCCATTTTCTGAAGCTTTAAGAGCTGCTCCCCATGCAATACTCCACTTATTTCTAATTCCCATTATTAATATTTTTTTATTCTCTAATAACATACACTTAACCTCCTATATATTCTCCCATATTTCTAAATTTTTCATATCTTAAGTTCACAAGTTCTTTTATTGAAAAACTTTTAAGTTCTTTATTCGTTTTTAAAATTTCCTTCTTTATGCTTTCTGATACACTAATTAAATCCCTTTGTGCTCCTCCTTCTGGCTCTTTTATAATTTTATCTATTACTTTAAAATTATATAAATCCTTTGCTGTCATCTTCATAACTTCTGCCGCTTCTTTTGCTCTTGAAGAATCCTTCCAAAGAATACTTGCATATCCTTCTGGTGAAAGTATCGAATAAACAGCATTTTCAAGCATTACAATCTTATCTGCAACTCCTAAGGCAAGTGCTCCACCACTTGATCCTTCTCCTATGACAAAAGCAATTATTGGGCATTTTATCCTCGACATTTCAAGTAAATTTCTCGCAATTGCTTCTCCTTGTCCTCTTTCTTCTGCTTCAATTCCTGGATATGCACCCTTTGTATCTATAAATGTTATTATAGTTCTATGAAATTTTTCCGCTTGTTTCATAAATCTTAATGATTTTCTGTAACTTTCAGGATTTGGCATACCAAAATTTCTTTCTATATTTTCTTTTGTGTTTCTTCCCTTTTGCTCAGCAATTACTGTAAAAGTTTCTCCGATTTAATCTTGCAAGTCCACATACTATTGCCTTATCATCTTTTAAATTCCTATCTCCATGTAGTTCTAAAAATTCATCAAAAATATTATCAATATAATCTAATGCTGTTGGTCTATCCTGTGCTCTTACAATTTCTACTCTATCCCATGCAGTCATCTTTTTTGGCATTTATTTCTCACTCTCCTTGTGCATTACTAGTAATTTATATAACATTTCCTTCATGTCTTTTCTTTCAACTATTTTATCTACAAATCCATGCTCTAGCAAAAATTCTGCTGTTTGGAAGCCTTCTGGTAACTCTTGCCCTATCGTTTGTTCAATTACCCTAGGTCCTGCAAATCCTATCATAGCTCCTGGTTCTGCAAGTATTATATCTCCAAGGCTTGCAAAAGAAGCAGTAACTCCACCATATGTTGGATCTGTTAAAACAGATATAAATAAAAGTCCTGCTTCATCCAATTTTGAAATGCTACTTGCGGTTTTGGCCATTTGCATTAAAGACATTATCCCCTCTTGCATTCTGGCACCACCAGATACACTAAATATTATAATCGGAAGTTTTAATTTAATTGCTTTCTCTACCGAATATGTGATTTTTTCTCCTACAACTGTTCCCATACTTCCCATTAGGAAATTTCCATCCATTACACATAGAACAGCTTTTTCTCCGTTAATTTCACATGTACCACACTTTACTGCTTCCTCTATTCCTGTTTTTTCTCTTAAAGTATTCATCTTCTTTGTATATTCTTCCATTTTTAACGGATTTACTGTATCAATTTTTAAGTTAAATTCCTTGAATGTTCCTTCATCTGCAATTTGCATAACTCTTCTTCTACTAGATAATCTAAAATGATAACCACAATTTGGGCATACACTAAAATTTTCAATTACTGCTTCTTTATACATGATTTCTTTGCATTTTTCACATTTTACCCATTTACCAGCTTTAATGTCCACTTCATGATTTTGAATCCTTACACTTTTGTCTTCTCTCTTTTTTATTTTATCTACTATCATATTTTAGTCATCTCCTAGAATTTCTTTCTCCACAAATGAGGTATCATAATTTCCTCTGATAAAATCATAGTTTGTAATAATTTTAAGAAGGAAATCTGTATTTGTCTCAACTCCATCTATTACAAGCTCCTCTAATGCTCTTTTCATTTTTGCAATTGCTTCTCCTCTGCTTGCTCCATGTGCTATAATCTTTGCAATCATAGAATCATAAGTCGGAGGAATTTCATATCCTTCATATATTGCTGTATCAATCCTTATTCCATTTCCTCCAGGTAAATTTAAACCTGTGATTTTACCGTGGACTTGGTCTAAAATTCTTGTTTGGATTTTCTGCATTTATTCTACATTCTATTGAATGTCCTGCAATGATTATTTTATTTTGTTTAATGTCTAAATTTTCTCCTGCTGCTATTCTAATTTGTGCCTTTATTAAATCAATTCCTGTATTTTCTTCTGTTATCGGATGCTCTACTTGGATTCTTGTATTCATTTCCATAAAATAAAAATTCTTATTCTCATCAAGCAAAAATTCTACTGTACCAGCACTTGTATATCCTGCAGTTTTAGCAACCTTTACTGCAGTTTCACATATTTTACTTCTTAATCTATTATCTATAACACTTGATGGCGTCTCTTCAATTATTTTTTGATTTCTCCTTTGAATAGTACAATCTCTTTCTCCAAGATAAACTATATTTCCGTGTTCATCTGCTAAAATTTGAACTTCGATATGGCGAGGATTCTTTATGAATTTTTCCATGTAAATCTCGTCATCTGAAAAAGATAATCTTGCTTCTTCCTTTACTAGATTATAGTTTTCTTCTAAATCCTTTTCCTCATTTACAATCCTAATTCCTTTTCCTCCACCACCACTTGATGCCTTTAATAAAACAGGATATCCTATTTCCTTTGCTATATGTTTTGCTTCTTCCAAATTTTTTAATGCTCCGTTAGATCCTGGAATTACTGGGATTCCTGCTTTTTTCATAGTCTCTTTACTATTTGATTTATTTCCCATACTCTCTATTACTTTATAGCTTGGTCCTATAAATTTTATATTTGATTCTTCACAAATTTTTGCAAATTTACTATTTTCAGATAAAAAGCCAAATCCTGGATGTATACTATCGGCATGTGTTACATTTGCAGCTTCTATGATGTTTTTTATATTCAAATAACTTTTTCTTGCCTCTGCTGGACCAATGCAAATTGCTTCATCTGCAAGTCTTGTATGCATAGAATCTTTATCTGCAACAGAATATACTGCAACAGTTTTTATATTCATTTCTTTACATGCTCTTATTATTCTAACAGCAATTTCTCCACGATTTGCAATCAGAATTTTTTTCATGTTTCTACTCCTTTCCGACTTAATCTCAATTTGTATGATGCTGATTTTTACTTCTACTTTAATAATTCGGTCAAGAATTATTATATTGCAAGGAAAACAAGGCAAATGTTCCGAGGCTAGGCTTGTGCCTGCCGAGGGTTATTTGACCGCAGTTTGACACAGCAAGATGATGATTATTGACCGAATTAAACTATTGCGAAAGTAAGCTCGCCTTTAACCGCAACCTCTCCATTTACAGTAGCTAGTGCTTCTCCTACACCTATTGGTCCTTTCTGTTTAATAATCTTTACTTCAAGCTTTAATACATCTCCTGGAACTACTTGCTTTTTGAAGCGAAGCTTATCTATTCCGCCAAATAATGCATTCTTCCCTTTATTTTCCTCTTTTGAAAGAATTGCAACAGCACCTGTTTGTGCCAATGCTTCAACAATTAAGACTCCTGGCATAATTGGCATTCCTGGAAAATGTCCTGCAAAATACCATTCATTTATACATACATTTTTATAAGCTACTGCACTTTCCCCTGGTGTATAATTCTCAACTCTATCTATCATTAAAAATGGAGCTCTTTGAGGTATAATTTTCATTATTTCATTAATATCCAACATAATTTTTATAGTTCCTTCCTATTTTATTTTAAATAATGGTTTTCCGAAGTCTACCATTTCTCCGTCCTTTACTAATATTTCTGCAATTTCTCCATCATATTCTGATTCTATTTCATTCATAAGTTTCATTGCTTCAATTATACAAAGAATGTCTCCTTTTTTTACCTTCTTACCTACCTCTACATAGTTTTCAGCATTTGGAGATGGTTTTGAATAAAATGTTCCAACCATTGGAGATGTTACAACTTGTAAATTTTCTTCAGGCTTTTTTATCTCTCTTTCATTATCAGCTGTGACTTCTTTTACAACTTCTCTACTTTCATAACTTACTCTTTTTTGAGGAACATTTTCAAATTCTGTTACTTTATTTTTTACACTTACTTTTGTTCCATCTGGAAACTCTATTGAAAGTTCTGCTAAATTTGATTCCTCCATATCTTTCATTATTTTCTTTATCTCTGAATATTCCATATGTATTAAACACATCCTTTCTTTTAATCATTACTCTTCAAATTTTTTTAATATAACTACACTATTATGACCACCAAATCCAAGTGAATCTGACATTGCATATTTTATTTCTTTTCTTCTTCCCTCATTTGGAACTATATCTAAATCGCATTCTTCATCTTTTACTTTATAACCAATTGTTGGTGGAACAAAGCTATTTTCTATTGCTTTTATTGTAATAATCGCTTCTACTCCACCTGCAGCACCAAGTAAATGTCCTGTATTTCCTTTTGTAGAACTTATCATTACATTTTTTGCAACATCTTCTCCTAAAGCTTTTTTGATAACTATTGTTTCAAATTTATCATTTAGAGAAGTTCCTGTTCCATGTGCATTTATATAATCAATTTGTTCAGGCTTAATACCTGCTTCCTTAATTGCATTTTTCATTGCAATAGCACCCATTTCTCCTTCTGGAGATGGAGATGTTATATGGTAAGCGTCAGATGTTGCAGAATACCCTACAACTTCTGCATAAATTTTTGCTCCTCTTTTTTTAGCGTGTTCATATTCTTCAAGAACAAGAACTCCAGCTCCTTCTCCCATGACAAATCCACTTCTTTCTTTATCAAATGGAATACTTGCCCTTGTCTTATCCTCTACTGTCGATAAAGCCTTCATATTAGCAAATCCTGCTATACATGACCTTGTTATAGAGCTTTCTGTTCCTCCACACATTACAATATCTTGATATCCATGTTTAATTAATCTATATCCTTCGCCAATTGCATGAGTACCACTAGCACACGCTGTAACAATACAAGATGTTTCTCCCTTTGCACCTATTTCAATTGAGACATTGCCAGATGCCATATTAGAAATTGCCATAGGTATATACATTGGAGAAATTCTACTAGCTCCTTTATTAAGCATACTTTCTATGTTATCCTCAATAGTTTTTATTCCACCAATTCCAGAACTTATTATAACTCCAAAACGCGAAGTATCTTCTTCCTCTACAACTATTTTACTATCCTTCATTGCTTCTCTTGCTGCAATCAAGGCAAACTGACAAAATCTATCTAAATGTCTTGCCGTCTTTTTATCAAAATAATCATCTGGGTTATAATTCTTGACCTCTGCTGCAATCTTCACTTTAGAATCTGAAGTATCAAATAAGGTAATATCATCTATCCCACATCTTCCTTCTTCTATTCCCCTCCAAAGTTCATCTACTGTATTTCCAATTGGAGTAATCGCCCCAAGTCCTGTTATGACAACTCTACTCATTTTATTTCTCCTCTCTATTTTTTATGTTATATTTCATATTAAAATAGCAATTTACTGATTTAGAGAACAAGTTATATTAAATTAGCATACCACCATCAACATGAATAACCTGCCCCGTAATATATGAACTATCATCTGAAGCAAAAAACTTAACAAGATTTGCAACATCTTTTGCTTCTCCTAATTTCCCAAGTGGAATCTGTTCTTTTATTCCTTCTTTTACCTTATCTGGCAAAACAGCTGTCATTGCTGTTTGTATGTATCCCGGTGCTACGGCATTTACTAAAATATTTCTACTTCCAAGTTCTTTTGCTAAGCTCTTTGTAAATCCTATTATTCCAGCTTTTGATGCTGCATAATTTGATTGTCCTGCATTACCTGAAATTCCTACAACAGATGCTAAACTTATGATTCTTCCATATCTTCTCTTTACCATATATGGAACTACATTTTTAGTTACATTAAATGTTCCTACTAAATTTACATTAATAACTGCTTCAAAGTCTTCTTTTTTCATTCTCATTAAAAGATTATCTCTTGTAATACCTGCATTATTAACAAGTACATCAATTTTTCCGTATTCTTCAATTACTCCTTTTACCATATTTTCTGCATCTTCGAATTTAGATACATCTCCTTTAGCAAAATAGCATTTAACACCAAGACTTTCAACTTCACTCTTTAAATCTTCATGTTTTTCTACTTCATCTATGCAATTTATTGCTAAGTCAAAGCCCTCTTTTGCAAGTGTCAATCCTATTTCTCTTCCAATCCCTGTTGTTCCTCCTGTTATAAAAGCTACTTTATTATCTCTCATATTCTTCTTCCTTTCTATTCTTAACTTCTTTATTCAAAATGCTTATTACATTTTCTAAACTTTCACAATCTGATATATTTAATGTTTGCACCTCTCTACTTACTTTTTTTACAAAACTAGTTAATGTTTTTCCGAGGTCCAATTTCTATAAAAGTATCAACTCCTAAATTTAACATTGTCTGTATTGATTTACTAAATCTTACAGAACTCATTACATGTTTAGATAATATATCTTTCATATCATCATCTTTTTTATATTCCTCTCCATCAATGTTTTTTATTACTTTTTTATTTACATCTGTATTTATTTGGATTTTATTTAATTCTTGTTTCAAAGCCATTGCTGCTTTTTCAAGTTTTACCGTATGAAATGGTCCACTAGTTTTAAGTATAACTGTACGCTTTGCTCCTGCCATCTTTGCCATTTCCATTGCTTCATTTACAGCTACTTCTTCACCAGATATTGCTACTTGCCCAGGACAGTTATAATTTGCTGGAACTACAAAACCTGATTTTACGCATTTACAAATCTTCTCTACTTCTTCATCATCCATACCAAGTATTGCAGCCATTTGCCATTTACCTTCTGGAATATTTTCTTGCATTAATTCTCCTCTTTTTCTAACTATCTTTATTCCATCTTCTAATGAAATAAATCCAGAATAAATAAGTGCTGTATATTCTCCGAGGCTTAAGCCTGCTGAGATTTCTGCATCAATTCCTTTATTTTTAAGAACTTCTAATATTCCAAGACTTTCTGTAAGTATTGCAATTTGTGTATTTTTCGTTTGAGAAAGTACCTCTTCTGATTCCTCAAATGATATCTTCTTTACATCTATTCCTAGTAAATCATTTACTTTATCATATATATTCCTTACTTCTTGATATTTTTCATATAAATCTTTTCCCATGCCTGGATATTGTGAACCTTGACCTGGGAATAAAAATGCAATTTTCATCTTTCTTATTCCTTTCGACACTATAATACTTTTATAATTATATTACAATTTTTAAAAAATTGCATTATACTGAGTGGTCAGAATTGTATTTTAATAAAAAAATATCTTTTAAGTTTACAAACTTAAAAGATATTTTTTTAATTAAACCACTCAAACTCAAAATCTTCTATCTTAACTGTATCTCCTTCTTTAATTCCTTTATTCTTAAGCTCTGCAAATATTCCTGCAGTTTCTAGTCTTTTTTGAAGATAATGCATTGATTCCTTATCTTGAATATTTACTCTTCTCATGATTCTCTCGACTGCTGGACCTTTTACAGTATATTCATGTCCTTTAATTTCTATTTCAAACTTATCCTTTTCTTCATCTAATGTATACACTTTTCTTTCTTCAACACTTATTAATTCTTCCTTTGGAAGTTCTTTTAATGTTTTAGAAACATAAGCCATAAGTTCATTTATTCCCTGTCTAGATGCAGCAGATATTTTAAATATTTCTAAATTTTCTTTTTTAGCAAGTTTTTCAAGCTCATTATATAATTCTTCATCTTTCGCAATATCTACTTTATTTGCAACTATTATTTGTTTTCTTTTACTCAATTTCTCATTATATTTTTTAAGTTCATTTTGTATTACATAAAAATCATCTACTGGATTTCTTCCCTCTACTCCAGATACATCTATAAAATGAAGTAAAAGCCTTGTTCTCTCAATATGCCTCAAAAACTGTATTCCAAGTCCTACTCCTTCACTTGCACCTTCAATAAGCCCAGGAATATCTGCAATTACAAAACTATCTCCATATTCTCCTTTTACAACTCCAAGATTTGGTGTTATTGTTGTAAAATGATAATCTGCAATTTTAGGTGTTGCAGATGTTACAACTGAAAGAAATGTTGACTTACCTACATTTGGGAAACCAATTAAGCCTACATCTGCTAAAAGTTTTAGCTCTAGTATTACTTCAAGTTCAATTCCCTTTTCTCCGTTCTTCTGCAAATCTTGGTGCTTGCCTTGTAGAAGTTGCAAAATGTGAATTTCCCTTGCCACCTTTGCCACCTTTTAATACTAGTTCTGTTTGTCCTTTTTCTGATAAATCTGCAAGAACCTTCCCTGTTTTTTCATCTTTAACAATAGTTCCGAATTGGAACTTTAATATATAAATTTTCTCCGTGATTTTCCTGTAGAGTGGCTACCAGAACCATTTTCTCCGGTTTTCTGCTTTAAATTTTCTCTTGTATCTGAAATCTACAAGAGTATTCAAGTCTTGGTCAGCGATAAAATAAATACTTCCTCCATTACCACCGGTCTCCTCCATCTGGTCCACCACTTGCAACATATTTTTCTCGTCTAAAGGTAATGGCACCATCTCCACCATTACCTGATTTAATTAATATTTTTGCGTAATCTGTAAACATGTATTTTTAATTCTCCTCAAAATAATCTAACATCATGGCTTTTTTAACTTTTTTCATTGTCTTTTTGGCTTCTTCTCTTGCTTTAGCAGTTCCATCTTTCAATATTTTATCTACAACTTCAGGATGTTCCTCGTAATATTTCCTCTTTTCTCTAATTGGATTTAACATCTCATTTATATTTTTTGCAAGTTGTTTTTTGCATGCAACGCAACCTCTTTTACCTTCTTTACACTCTTTGCATACTGTTTTTATTTCATCTTCTTTACTAAATAATTTATGATAATAATATACCATGCATATATCAGGATTTCCCAAATCATCTTTTTTTATTCTATTTGGATCAGTTACTGCACTCATAACTTTATTATTTACTTCTTCTTCTGAATCAGACAAATAAATTGCATTTCCTAAAGATTTTCCCATTTTTTCGTTTCCATCTAGTCCTTTTATCCTCTTTGTATTGGATAAAACTGCTTCTGGCTCTTTTAAAACTTCTCCATAAATACTATTAAATTTTCTTACAATTTCACGACATTGCTCTATAAGTGGAAGCTGGTCTTCTCCAACAGGTACAAGTTCTCCTCCAAATGCTGTAATATCTGCTGCTTGACTTACTGGATAACCTAAAAATCCATAAGTTACACTTTCTCCAAAAAGTTCCTTTTTCTGTGCAATTTCAGTTTTTACTGTTGGATTTCTCTCTAGCCTTGCAATTGTAACTAAATTAGAATAAAAAACTGTAAGTTCTGCAGTTTCTGGAACTAATGATTGTATATATATTGTTGTTTTTTCTGGATCTATTCCAACAGATAAATAATCCATCGCAACTTCTCTTACATTTTTTCTAACTTTTTCCGGATTATTAAAATTATCTGTCAATGCCTGAACATCTGCGATTAAAATATATGGGTCATATATTCCTTCATTTTGCATTTTTACTCTGTTTTGTAAAGAGCCAAAATAATGCCCAATATGTAATCTACCAGTTGGTCTGTCTCCTGTTAAAATTCTCTTCTTTTCCAAAATCTCATCTCCTTTTATTTTTGGGTTAATTTGTTTTTGAAAATTAAACATAAGTTTATCATGTATTCTATTTAGCAAAGTAAGCATAAATTAGAATGAGGAGTGCTGGAGTGTTTTCGATGTTAGAAATTGTTATACTTTGAAATGAGGGATGTTCGCAGCTTGACGCGAAAGAGGCTCGTTTTAAAGTATTACAATTTCTACGAGAAAACCAAGGACAAAGCGAACGAATGATTATTTATGCTTACTTTGCTATTTGTATGCTGATTATTGTTTGAAATTCTCCTTTTCAATTTCAGAAATCAAGTTTACCCTAGCCTCATGTCTTCCACCTTCAAATGGAGTTGCTAAAAACATTCTTAAAATGCAAATTGCCTCATTTACTGTTATATAATCAGCCCCAAGTGCTAACATATTTGCATTATTGTGCATTCTAGCAAACTTCGCTGTTTCTTCCTTATAGCATGGTGCACATCTAACTCCTTTAAATTTATTTGCACATATTGACATTCCTATTCCTGATCTGCAAATTAATATTCCTATATCTGCTTTTTTAGCTGAAACTTCTTTTGCAACTGCTTTTGCAATATTTGGATAATCTACGCTTTCTTCTGAAAAGCATCCCTTATCTTCATATTTTATTTCCTTTTCATCCAAATATCTCTTAATTTCTTCCTTTAATTTGTAACCTCCGTGGTCTGAACCAATTACTATCATTTTTATACCTCCTCTTAGCTCAAACAATAATCAGCATCTCGCGTCGTTACTGTTCGTTCAAAATCAATTCAATGTACTCAAGTACACCTCATTGATATTTGAACTCACGCGCCTAGCGATATACTAATTCTTGTTTGACCTTTAAATTTTATTTTATTAATCTAACACATACTCTCTCGCTTCTTTGCAAACTTTTTCTACAAATTGGTCTGCTTCCATTTGTCCAATGTCTCCTTGTTTTCTTGAACGCACACTTACCTTATTTTCTTTTTCTTCTTTTTCTCCTATTATGAGCATATATGGTACTTTTTCCATTTGTGCTTCTCTTATCTTATAACCTATCTTCTCATTTCTATCATCTATTTCTGTTCTTATTCCTTTTTCGTCTAAGCTTTCTTTTAGTTTTTCACAATAAGAATTTTGATTATCTGTAATTGGAAGTAACTTTACTTGTACAGGTGCAAGCCATAAAGGAAATGCTCCTTTTGTTTCTTCAATTAAGAATGATAAAAATCTATCAAATGTTCCAAGTATTGCTCTATGAATTACAACAGGTCTATGTGCTGTTCCATCTTCTCCAATATATTCTAGTTCAAATCTTTCAGGAAGTAAGAAGTCTAATTGACATGTAGAAATTGTAACATCATGTCCTAAAGCTGTTTTTATTTGAACATCAAGTTTTGGTCCATAGAATGCTGCTTCTCCCTCTGCTTCATAAAAATCTAGTCCTGTTTCAATAAGTATTTCACGAAGTTCACTTTCTGCTCTATTCCACATTTCATCATCATCAAAATATTTTTCTTTATTATTCTTATCTCTTAAAGATAATCTGAAAGAATAATCTTTAAATCCAAAATCTTTATATACTGAAAGTATTAAATCTACTACTTTTCTAAATTCCTCTTTTATTTGATCAGGTCTTACAAAAAGATGCGCATCATTTTGGCACATTTCACGAACTCTCTCTAGACCACATACATTTCCACTATCTTCATATCTAAAGTCGTGTGCAAGTTCTCCTATTCTTATTGGTAATTCTCTATATGAGTGCATTTTATTTTTATAAATTAACATATGATGTGGGCAATTCATAGGTCTTAAAACTAATTCTTCAGCATCCATTTTCATTACAGGGAACATATCTTCTTTATAGTGATCCCAATGTCCACTTGTTTTATATAGTTCAACATTTGCCATAGATGGTGTATATACATGTTTATATCCAAGCTTTACTTCTTTATCTTGTATATATCTTTCAAGCAATCTTCTTACTGTTGCACCATTTGGCAAATACATAGGAAGTCCTGAACCTACTAATGGGTGTGTCATAAATAATTCAAGGTCTTTTCCTATTTTTCTATGATCTCTTTCTTTTGCTTCCTCTAGCATTTTCAAATATTCTTCTAATTCGCTTTGTTTAGGGAAAGATATCGCATAAATTCTTTGTAGCATTTTATTTTTTTCGCTACCTCTCCAATATGCACCTGAAGAAGATAATATTTTTACCTTTTTTACTTTTCCTGTGCTCTCTAAATGAGGTCCTGCACAAAGGTCAGTAAATTCTCCTTGTTTATAAAATGAAATTTCTTCTCCTTCTGGTAAGTCTTCTATTAATTCTACTTTATATGGTTCATCAAGTTTTTTCATTAAGGCTATTGCTTCATTTCTTGGAAGAGTAAATCTTTCTATTTTTAAATCTTCCTTTATAATTTTATTCATTTCTTCTTCTATTTTTAATTTATCATCTTCTGTAAATGGGGTATCTGTATCAAAATCATAGTAAAAACCATTATCTATTGCAGGCCCTATTGCAAGTTTTACATTTGGAAATAATCTTTTTACAGCTTGTGCCATAATGTGAGATGTTGTATGCCAATATGCCTTTTTTCCGTCTAAACTATTATCAAATGTAAGGATTTCTAATGTAGAGTCCTTTTCTAAAATATACCTTAAATCTCTTACCTCTCCATCTACTAATGCTGCTGTCATGTTTCTTGCTAAACCTTCTGAAATATCCTTTGCAACATCAATACATGATTTTTTATTTTCAATTTCTTTTTTGCTTCCATCTTTTAATGTAACTTTAATCATTGTATAAATACCCCCTCTTTTTACCTTGTTTTATACTTTTTTATTATACTACAAGATTCTGTCAAAAGCAATATTTTTATTTAATAGAAAAAGAGATTGAAGTTAAATTCAATCTCTTCCTTTATTAAAATCCATTTATATAATTATATAAATTTTATTTATTTACTAAATCTTTTAATGCTTTTCCAGCTTTGAATACTGGAGCTTTTGATGCTGGTATCTTGATTTCTTCTTTAGTTTGTGGGTTTCTTCCTTTTCTAGCTGCTCTCTTTCTTACTTCAAAAGAACCAAATCCAACTAATTGTACTTTGTCTCCTTTAACTAATGCTTCTGTTACAGCTTCTGTCATAGCATTTAAAGAAGCTTCTGCACTTTTCTTTGTTTCTCCTGTTTTAGCAGCTATAGCTGCGATTAAATCAGATTTGTTCATTATACATTACCTCCTATAAAGATTCGTTTATGTAGATTGTAAATATCTACTAATATGATTATTCGTCAAATTTCACTAAAATCCTTCTTTTTTTATTTTAATTTTTTTCTTAAAACCCTTATGAGAGTAAAATTTTTTTGGGATTTAAGTTTATGTTACCTTGACTAAATTTCGTCTTTTCCATATACTCCAAGCTTTTCAAGTTTTTTAGTAAGTTTTGTTCCAAATGGTACCATTGCAAGTTCTTCTTTTGTAAATATTTTTAAAGCAATTACTGATACAAAATAAATTAATACTGCAAATAAAAGTGCAATGATTGTTACTAATTTTTCTGAAATTAGTCTTCCTAATAATATTTTGTACAAAGTAAATGAACATATACTCATAATTCCTGTTGCAACTAATGGTTTTACAATAAATTTCATAGGTTTTAGTTCTAATTTTATTGTCTTCTTTAATATTATATAACTTATTAAAAATACTGCTATATTATTAAGATTAGAGCCTATTGCTGCACCATTTACACCTATTCCTGGAATTTTTATTAATATTATATTAGAAATTATTTTTACAATTAAACCGTACCAATCCTGATACTGCAGGTATCATTATCTTGCCTAAGCCTTGAAGTGCTCCATTTGCCGTCTGTGCAAGTACAGAAAATATTATTGTAAAACTACTAATTTGAAGAAGTAGTGCTCCGAGATGTTGCATTTGGGAATATCAAATTTATAATTGGTTGGGCAAATACTACCATTCCAAAGGTACATGGGAGTCCTATAATCATTGTAAGTAACATTGAAAAAGATATTCTTTTAGATGCATTGCTTGTATCTTTTTTAGCAATTGCCCCTGCAATTGCCGGAACAAGTGCTGTTGAAAATGCTACATTAAATGAAAGCGGTAATGTTATAAGTGTATCCACTTTTCCACTAAGTATACCATATTGTATTTTAGCTTGTGCTTCCCCTACTACATTTTTTAAATATCTTATAACTGTCATGGAATCTACATTCTTATTTAATGTAGACATTATGGCGCTTAAAGTTATTGGAAGTGATACAAACAATATTTTCTTTACAATTCCTAACCAATTCTCATTTTTCGTTTCTTGTCTTTGTTCAATTACAGGTAAACTATTTTTGCGTTTTTTATAATATAAGCCTAAATATCCAAAGCTTAGAAGCACAGATAATGTAGTTGCAAGATTTGCTCCAGCTGCCATAACAGTTACATTAGTTCCATAAATTACAACTACTAATTCTACAACTACTATTGTAAGAAGAGTTTTAAAAATTTGCTCTAATGTTTGAGATTTCGCTGTAGTAGAAATTCTATCTACTCCATTAAAATACCCTCTAAGTACAGATGCTATACTTACAAAAAATATTGCTGGAGATAATGCAACAAGTGTTAGTGCAGTTTCTGGTATTTCAAGTATTACATTCGCAATAAAATCTGCACCTAAAAATAAAATGAGTGTTCCTAAAAGGCCAATGACTCCAAATGTCATAAGTCCGATTTTAAGTATCCTATTTGCGCCTTTTTCATCCCCTACTGCAACTTTTTCAGAAATTAGTTTTGAAATAGCATTTGGTACACCAATAGATGATATAGTAAGAAGTATTGCATATATCTGGTATCCACCACTATATATAGCGTTTCCTTCGTCTCCAAATCCTTCTCTATTTGTAAGGTAAACCCTATAAACAAATCCTAGAAGTTTTATTAAAACTTGTGAAAGCATAAGGACTAATACACTTTTCATGAAGCCCTCTGCTTTATTTTTTTTCTTTTCAACTTTAACTTGCATTATATTTTAACTTTCCTTCTTTTTAATATATATTATTATATTATTACATTTATGAAATTTCAATATTTTTTGTTTTTTTCTAACATTAAAAATCAGGCTCACAATTATGAGCCTGATTTTCAATTAAGATTTTAGTGTACGATTATCGGCATATCATATGTGATATTCTCATAAATAATCGCAGCGGCATCTTTTGGCAAATTCACACATCCATGTGAGCCACTTGTTTTATAAATGTTTCCACCGAAAGCACCTCTCCATGTTGCATCATGAAGTCCTATTCCTCCATTAAATGGCATCCAATAATTTACATAGCTTTTATATTTGCTACCATCATTATTTGTGCCTTGCAAATATCTATCTTTCTCTTTAAAAGTCAGATAAAATATTCCTGGAGGTGTTTCATGCCCGGCAGCTACACTTCCTGTAACACATGGTGTTTGAATAATACAGTTCCCACCTTTGTACATATACACTGTTTGGTTTACAAGGTCAATTTCAACATAATCATCAATTTTTACCATGTGAGCATAAATAGGTTCACGATTAATCGTTTCGCCAGATTCTAGCTCTTCTTTTAGCTTCTGCTTCTCTTGGTTTATATCAACTTTATCCCGATATGGTTCATCAACCTCTAAAACTACATTTTCCCCATTTGTCGGTTTAAAATCAACATATTTTCCAAGAGTCTGTACCTTTGATTGAAGCTCATTTAATATCTCTGAAAGATTTTCATCTATCATTATTCCACAATCTGTAATATCTGCATTTTTTGAAGTATCTGCAAAAATGCTTTTTCCATTACTATCTACAATCCAATTTTTTGTAGTATTATAATCAATAGTATAAATACTCCCATCACGCAGTTTCAGATTAATAACTGCTTTTAGTAAATTATTTATACTATCCATTTTTTTCACAAGCTTTGCATTAGTTGATATAATCATAGGACTGTTATTATTGCTTGTGGAATTAAAATTAACCTCATTTCCTCCTTCTTCGATAGTTTGCAGAGCAAATTTATAAGCTTTTTCAAAATCGATTTTTGTACCCACTACTTCTTTAACAATTTCGGCAAATCCATCATCTCCAATAGTTATATAAGCATTACTTGCACTTTGCATATTTTCCTCTTGAAGACTTGGAAAGCTCTCTAAGCATTTCCTAAGCTGTTCTTCATCAATTTGATAATCATGTTTACTTAAAGAAATTTCCAATTTAGATTTTCCAAAATTGAACTTTCCTTTGTACCTATCAAGAATTTTCTCTATGCTACTTATCTTGACATTTTTGCCTACTTTCTCATATGGTACAGTTATTTCTGTTTCATCTAAAAAGATAAACCTTACTTTTCCATCTTTATTGGAAAGCTTTTTTTCAATCTTCACTTTTACTTCATCTGGCGTAAGTCCATTACAATTTACACCTTCAATGAATATATTACCTATAAAATGTTTTTGACAATAGCCAAATGCAAAACTACCAAAAGCTATCAGTACTATCGTGACAAAAGTTGCTAATTCCCAAACCAAAACATTCCGCTTCATAATCTTTTTTCTCCTCTCTTGCTACTTTTCTATTTTAGTTATAGTAGCTTTTTTTAATTTTTTATAGGCTATGTGCCTAAATACAATAGTATATTATATCACAAATATTAGACGAATACTATTAGTTTTTATAAAAAAATAGCACTTTAGGGTTTAATATCCTAAAGTGCTGTAAGATATTGTCAAGAAATTTTATACAATTTTGCTTTTTTATCTGCTACTATTAGCCAAATTACAATTACCAAATTAATTACTAATATTCCTTCCAAAACATAAACTAAAATGCTACTTACTTTTTGTTTTATCACAAATGCCTTTATATTTCCCCTCGCATTAATCGTATTATATACATTACTCGTTTCTAAGAATTTTATATTTAGCCCTATTATTGCTTTATCTACTCTTGTCTTATTCTCTCCTACTATACTATCTAATCTTTCCTGCATTTCCTCTTTACTATACTTTGCATCTTTATTACTTAATATCGTCATCAATACTGCTAAATTTACTTTTTTCTCTTCTTCACTAAATTTTGTAGTTCTATTCTTTATTGCTCCTATTGTTAATATCTCTGCAATTATTGCAATACTTACTATTGTTATAATTACTATCTTCTTTTCTAGCTTTTTATTTTCTTTTATCAATACATTTGTTAATTTCTTAAATATTATAGGCACTGTATATATCAATAACAATAGCACGAAAAATATTATTGTGTATATTCCAAAAAAGTATTTTCCTCCTAAGTTACCTGGTAATTTATTCTTTTCCAAATAAAAGTAATTCGCCTCATATGCCTTAAATACTACTTTATTTAAAAATGTTGCCCATGCTATCATTATCAGCATCATTACTATTACTTGCCATATCTTCTTCCATTCTAATTTAAACTCTCCTAATCCCATCATCGCTATTGGTATTATAAATAACATAGCATGTGCATACATTCCTTCTATTGCATAAAAACTTATAAATCTACTGTTAAAATAATCATTTATCATAAATGTCATAATTCCACCCATCATTGATAATACATATACTGGCGTATCTATCTTCTTCCAATTAAACAATATTGTTAGTGGCAAAAGATATATTAAAATTGTACACATCTGTCCCGGAATTAAATCTCTTCCATGTGGTAATGAATTTCCTACTATTGTTTTTACTATTTGCAATATTATCCTGACAACTAGCATTGTTATCATTAAACCTTTTACTAATTTCTTGCCCTTTTCTTTATCTTTTTTACAAAATCTATAAAGCATGATTGTAGATATCACAATTATTGCAAGATACCAAATATGTCTCCCATCTTCAAATGTGCCATATCCTAGTTTATCATTATATTCCCACATTTCTCCATTTTGTGCTTTATAAAAGCCTAAGAATTTACTTATAAAATTCTTTATATCTACTACTAATTCCATTTTACTTTTCCTTATTATTTTGTATATTTTTCAACATTTGGTTCATTAAATAAGTCTTCGATAGTATGTCCATGTCCTACCATAGATATTCCATATTTACCAAAGCATTTTACTTTTTCATTTATTCTCCAAGTAATATTTTTATCGAGCCCACTAGAGCCATTTTTAATGTAAGCGCCGTATTCCACAGATGGAAGAATTATTTCAGTAACATTTTCAGGAAATTCTGCACCTCTAAATGTATCAAACATATACTTTACTGTATCTGGTACTTTTATTATTGTTCCTTCAAATTGTAAAGTTGTGTAATAATATGTACCAACCATAGATGTTACAGGTTCTCCATTTACTGTTTCTTTACATGGAGCAGTTAAAGTTTCGTCTTCTTTCGAACCCATAAACATAGAATTGATGCTAAATGATGAAGCATTCCAGCCTCCTAGATTAAATCTATAATTGAGAATATGCTGTTGTACTTTATCTATCGCCTCTTCCTCAGTAATTTCACTATCCGCTCCAAATACTGTCCCAAAGTACTGAATTGGAAAGAGCATGCCATCATCCAAAAAATGTAAGCAATTATATGTATATGTATAATCTCCCTCTTCATGTATACAGCCATCTTTATCTATATTTGTTACTTTGTCATATGTTATTTTCTCTGGTGTTTTTCCATTTTCTGTTATTTCTATTGTTATATCTCCATTTTTAGTTGTTACATATCTAAATCTAGCTTTATATAAATCTTTTCCATTTATTGTTTCTACTTTTCCATCTGGTAATTTTATTGTATATGTTTTACTTTCTTCTTCTTTCGGTACTGTTACATTTATTTTATCTGCATACAATTTATTGTATGTTGATAATAAATCATCATATGAAAGAACCATAGCTCCAGCAAATCCGTATTTCTGAATATCCTCCTATGAGGTCATCTAATACACTTACAGTTTGTTTATTTATATCCGGCTCTGATTCCTGTCCTTTCTGAAGAGATAATGCTAATTTACCCATTTCTGTATATGCATCATATGCATCTAGTCCCATTTGTTCTAATAACTCTTCAAAAAATGGTCCAACTCCCATTTCTTCTCTTCTTTTCTTCATATATTCATCTTCTGTTATACCCTCAATACCCTGATAGTGTGCATTAGCCATTCCCATCGTTGCTGCATAATCAGATAAGTCTGAAAAGCTATAAATTGGTAAAGCATATGCGTCTAAAAATGTAACCAAACAAGCCTTTTCAAAAACAAATTGCTGAAATGTTGGTTTATAATATTTTGATTCAACATATACATTTACTTTTCTTGTTTTTGTATCTATATCTTTATATATTATCCACTTTCCGTCTTCAGTTGTAACTGCATCATACTTTGCTCCATCATGTGATTTATCTATTCCGTTATTCTCAAAACTTGCATTACTAACTTCTCCTGTAGTTCCTCCTCCTGCTAAATTTTGAACAACTGCCTCTAATAAATCCTTGTAATCTTCCATCACACTGCCCTCATACTCTTGTGCATCTGCATAATTTTGCGAAGCGCGTGTTGCTAGTCCTATAAAATTTCCCTTAGTGAGTGCTGAAATCGAAATTGCAGCTAAGATTATAAGAATTATTATTGTAATAATTAAAGCAACTAGCGTAATTCCGTCCTTCCTTATTTAGTTTATGTTTCATTTTTTCTTTTCCTCCTTTGATTTTTTATTTATTTATATTTTTTAATATTAAAGTCCTTTTTACTAAAACAAGCTATTAGTGATTTAGAGAATGTCTTATATAAAAATTTTGAAGCGACGCGCAGGGAAGCTCCATCGAGGCGGACATGACCCTAGGCGAATGGCGAAGCCAGCAAGGAGCAAATAATTTTTATATAAGACATTCTCTCATAGCAATACAATCCTGTCTTTACCAAAAAACTTCACGCCAAAAAAGCACATCAAAAAATTAATGTGCTTCTCTTTTTTTGTATATTAAATTATCCCCTAAACTACCTGTGTGTGTGTGTGTGTGTGTGTGTATATATACAGCTGCAAGGGTTCTAGCGTTTGTGTTTATTCCCATTTTCTGCTCCTCATTTGTTTAAATTTAACCTTCTATGTTACAATTGTACCAATACTTAAAACAATTGTCAAGAAAAATCCAAATTATTATAAATTTATTCTATTCCTTCCACCTCAATTTCATATTCATCAAGCCATACATCAAACTCATATAAATAAGCAATGAGTTGTGGTTTAGTCATAAGCTGACCATACCATGGAAGTATATCATTTTCATCATCTTCATCTAACAATTTATTTATTTCATCAATATTAAAGATTTTATACATTTTAGAATTTTTGTTTTTCAATCTTTCCCTTAAAAGTTCTGCTGCCCCTTCTTTAAATCTTGGATGATGTGTCTTTGGATAAGGATTTTTCTTTCTATATAAAACTTCATCTGGTATAACTCCCTTAAATGCTTCTCTCAAAAGATATTTTTCTGTGTCATGATTATATTTATAACAAAACGGTAAATTCCATAAATACTCTACAAGCTTTGTATCTGCAAATGGTACTCTTGCCTCAAGTGTTGCATACATTGTCATTCTGTCTTTTCTATCTAAAAGACATGTCATAAAATGTGTCATATTAATATAAAATAATCTTTTATCTTTTTTATCTCTATCTTCTTTTGGAAGTTCATCTATTGTCTTTTTATACTCATCTTCTACTATTTGTTTTAAATTAATCTCGCCTTGTAAGTTTTCATTTAATAATTTTTGCCTATAATCTAAATTGTTTATCCATGGGAAAAGTTCCCTATCGTTTAATTCTTTTCTATAAAACCAAGGATATCCACCAAAAAATTCATCTGCACACTCACCACTTAAAATTACTTTATAATCTTTTGCAATTTCTTTTGAAAACCATAAAAGTGATGACTCAATATCTGTCATTCCTGGATAATCTCTTGCATATAGACTTTCTTTCAAATATTTTAATACATCATCTTGACTAATTACTTTTGCTTTATGGTCTGTATTAAACTCCTTACTCATAACATCTATATAATGCTCATCTTGTGATACTGTAAAATTAGTCTTTTTAAAATATTTATCATTATCTTCATAATCTATCGAATATGTTGTAAGTTTTTCTTTTTGGTTATTTGCAACAACTGCAGTAACTAGGCTAGAATCAAGTCCTCCGGCTTAAAAGAGTCGCAATTGGTACATCTGATACTGTTTGCCTCTTTATTGAGTCTGTAAGTAGTTCTTTTACCTTTTCTTTTGCCTCATCAAATGTATCCGTACATTCTTTTGTTTCCACATTCCAATATCTTTTAATCATAATTTCTCCATTTTTTACTATCATGAAATGTGCTGGTCTAAGTTCATTTATTCCTGTAAAGATACCGCTTCCCTGTGGCTTTGATGGTCCAAGTGCAAGAAGTTTTCCTAAATCTGCTTTACTTAAATATGGCTTAACGACTTTTGATTTTAAGATTCCTCTTATCATAGATGCAAATATAAAGTTATCATCTTTTTTTGCATAATATAAAGGCTTTATTCCAAATCTATCCCTTGCTAAAAATAATTCTTTTGTATTCTTATTATATATACAAAATGCAAATATTCCTTCTAGCATATCTAATATTTTTTCTTTATATTCTGCAAACCCTTTTAAAATAACTTCTGTATCAGAAGTCGTATCAAATGTATATCCAATATGTTTTAAGGCTTTCTTTACTTCAGGTGTATTATAAATTTCTCCATTATATACAATAATATATTCTTTGTAATACATCGGCTGATTTCCATTTTCTAAGTCAACAATTGCAAGCCTTTTATGTCCAAGCATTGTATTTTTCTCGAAGTAGAAGCCTGTATTATCTTTTCCACGACATGTCATGGTCTCTAGCATTTCTCTAAACAAATTTTGCTTTTCTTCCAAGTTTTCTTTTAAATTTTGAAATCCACAGATTGCACACATTTTTATCACTCCTTCGATGTATTTTATGCAATTTGTGGGTTCTTTGTTATCTATTCTTTATCACATTTTCACTTAAAAATAATATACTATTATTAAAATGGAGGATGTTATGAATATTTTATTTTTAGGTGGAGACAAAAGATATAAATTTATGATGGATGATTTATCAAAAAAAGATAATATTTCACAAATAGGATTTGAAACTATGAGTCAAAATATTGTTGAAGAAAATATAGATGCTTTAGATTTATCAAAGTTTGATGTTATTATATTCCCTATAAGTGGGATTTCAGAAAAGCTAGAAATCAAATCTGAAAAAGGTCTTATAAAACTTCCTATACAAATTTTTGATAATATAAATGATACTACTTTATTCTTCACAGGGCTTAAAACAAAAAAGCTTTTAGAACTTATTCCAAATTCTAGACTTATAAGTTTCCTTGATGATGAAGAAGTAGAAAGTGTAAATAATTCTTTAACAGTAGACGGAACTCTTGAAGATTTAAAAGATAAGAAGAAAGATGCCGTATGTATTTTGGGATATGGCGTTTTGGGAAAAGCAATCTATTGGAAATTAAAAAAATCAGGTATTAAAACTTATGTAATATCTAGACCAAAAGATATGATTTATAAGGATAAGGTAGAAAATTTTTATCCTTTAAGCTCACAAAATATATTAGAAGTATTCGATATTTCAGATATTGTAATTAATACTATTCCATATAATGTAATTCCTGAAGATGCACTAAAAAGGCCACATATCCCGTATATTTTAGATATAGCATCTGCTCCATATGGAATAGATGAAAATCTTGTAAAAAAATATAAAGACAATATAAATTACAAATTGTATCTTCGGGATTCCAAGCAAGTTTGCACCTAAAGAGGCATCTGACATTTTACTTAAAGCATTAAAGAAAGTGATTGATGAAAAATGAAACTTGGAGTAGTAATTACCGCATCTTTTTGCACATTAAAGAAAATACTAGTTGTACTTGAAAACTTAAGGGATAATGGATATGATTTATATCCTGTTCTTTCAAATAAAATCGTAGATTATGATACAAGATTTGGAAAAGCAGAAGATTTTGTAAACAAGATAGAAGAAATTACCGGAAAGAAAATTGTAAAAGATATAGTCGAAGCTGAGAAATTTGGTCCAATGTATAAAATGGATGCAATGCTTGTTCTTCCTGCAACTGGTGATTTTATGGCAAAAATGGCAAATAGCATAACTGATAATGCTGCAAACCTAGCCGTTAAAGCAACTCTTAGAAATCAAAGTCCAATAATTGTTGCAGTGTCGACAAATGATGGTTTAGGTTTAAGTGGTCAAAACATAATGAAACTTATGAACTTAAAATATGTATATTTTGTTCCTTTTGGGCAAGATGATTATGTAAAAAAACCTAATTCCCTAGTTGCTCATTTTGACATGGTAATTCCAACAATTGAGGAAGCTCTTAAAGGAAAACAAATACAGCCACTTTTAAAAGAATATGAAAAGAAATAAAATTAAAAGCCACTCTCACTAAAAATACATTTAGTGGGTGGCTCTTTTTATTTATTTTATACTAACATTCTTCAAAGAATACTTTATAAGTTCTATAAGCAGAGTAAATATCAAATTTACTTGCAACTTCATATGGTGAATGCATTGAAAGAACTGCAACTCCGCAGTCTATTACCTCTACTCCCTTATTTGCTAGAATATATGCGATAGTTCCTCCACCGCCTATGTCGACACGACCTAACTCTGAAAATTGATATGGTATATTATTTTTCTCTAATATTCCTCTTAATTTTCCGATAAATTCTGCATTTGCATCAGATCCTCCAGCTTTTCCTCTTGAACCTGTGTATTTATCAAAAGAAATTCCGGTATGAAGCATATGCACAGTTTGTTCTGTCAGATACAGCACCGTAAATTGGATCATATGCAACACCTACATCTGCAGATAACATACTTGAATTACAGAATACTTTATTTAATAGATTTGGTCTATTTTCTCCTGATTTATTTAGAAGCTCTGCGACGAAATTATCAAATACCTGTGATTCCATTCCTGTATTTCCCATACTTCCTACTTCTTCTTTATCAGATAGTATACATACTGCTGTTTTTTCAGGATTCTCAATATTAAGTATTGCTCTTAATGCAGTATAACTACATACTTTATCATCTTGACCATATCCTGCAACCATTGATCTATCAAATCCAAGACTTTTTGCATTAAATGCAGGTACAAGTTCAAGTTCTGCACTTAAAAAGTCTTTTTCATCTATTCCGTATTTTTCATTCAAAATCTTTAAAACATTTAGTTTGACCTTTTCTTTAACATCATCTCCTCCATATGGCATATTACCAATAAGAAGATTTAAGTCCTCTCCATTAATTCCTTCGTCTAATTTCTTTTGCATTTGTTCTTTTGCAAGATGTGGTAAAAGGTCTGTGATTGTAAATATTGGATCATTTTCATCTTCTCCAACATTTATTTGTATCTTTTCACCATTTGGCTTTACTATAACTCCATGTATAGATAGAGGAATTGCAGTCCATTGATATTTTTTTATTCCTCCATAATAATGTGTATTAAAATATGCAAATTCTGTATCTTCGTATAATGGATTTGGTTTTAGGTCTAATCTTGGAGAATCAATATGAGCACCAACAAGATTTAATCCTTCTTCTAATTTTTTATTTCCAATTACAGCAATATACATACTCTTTCCTCTATTTATAGAGTACACTTTATCTCCTGCTGAAACTGTATCAACACTTGCAATATCCTTAAATCCATTTTGGTCTAATATTTCTTTAGAAGAACATACAAATTCTCTTTCTGTTTTTGATCTATTTAAAAAATTAATATACTCATCAGAAAATCTAAAAATTATCTCTCTTTCACCATCCGATATATCTTTCCATCCTGACTTTTTATTATTAAAAAGTTTCTCCTCTAAAACTTTTCCCTCTGACTTTTCCATAAATTTTCTCCTTTCCATTTTTTAATATTGTTTTTTTAATTTATGACAAAATGCTCTATATTTAAGATAAAATATAAATTTAAGTAAGCTGCGAATGTAGGGTTTGAGTTGCTACGATTTCTTAACAGATTTTACGGAAAGCGTTCACTCTACCCGTGGAAGGGTGCCGTCAAAGATGTTTAGAAATCGTGCAAGGAAAATCCCGCCTCGAGCAGTGCACGCAAATTTATATTTTATCTCATACTATACATTAAATCTAAATAAAACTATATCCCCATCCTGCATAACATAATCTTTTCCTTCTGAACGAAGTAAGCCCTTTTCTTTTACAGCATTCATAGAACCTTCTCTCATTAAATCATCAAATGAAACAATCTCTGCTCTGATAAATCCTCTTTGTATATCTGAATGTATCTTTCCTGCTGCTTCTGGTGCTTTTGTTCCTTTTTTTATTGTCCATGCTCTAACCTCTGGTTTTCCTGCCGTTAAGAAAGACATAAGTCCGAAGTAAATCATAACTTGCTTTTATTACTTTATCTAGTCCTGATTCTTCAAGTCCTAATGCTTCTAGCATTTCCTTTTTGTCTTCTCCTTGCAAAATTGATAATTCTTCTTCTATCTTTACACATAATGGTATAACTTTTGCATTTTCTGTCTTTGCATGTTCTCTCACTTCATTTACAAATTTATCTGTATCAGCTGTTAAAATTTGTTCCTCACTAATATTTGCTATATATAGTATTGGCTTAATTGTAAGCAAATATGCATCTTTTACAACTTCCATTTCTTCTTCTGTAAAATTTATAGTTCTTGCAGATTTTCCCTCTTCTAGAACTTTTTTTACTTTTTCTAAAACTTCAATTTCAAATGCATACTTTTTATCTGCTTTAAGCATCTTTTTTGCTTTTTCTATTTTTTTATCAACAGTTTCTATATCTGCTAAAATAAGTTCTAAATTAATTGTCTCAATATCTCTTAAAGGTGAAATGCTTCCATCAACATGAACTATATTTGAATCTTCAAAACACCTTACAACTTCACAAATACTATCAACCTCTCGTATATGTGATAAAAACTTATTTCCGAAGTCCTTCTCCTTTACTTGCGCCTTTTACAAGTCCTGCTATATCAACAAATTCTACAACTGCATGAGTTGTCTTTTCTGGTTCATAAATTCTAGTTAATGCATCTAATCTTTCATCTGGGACTGCACACATTCCCACATTTGGCTCTATTGTACAAAATGGATAATTTGCACATTCTGCTCCTGCATTTGTTATCGCGTTAAACATTGTACTTTTGCCTACATTTGGCAATCCTACTATTCCTATTTTCATTTTGTTTCCCTCTATTTTTATAAAATTTCTCTACCCTTTACAACTAAGCGTTGTTTTCCTCCATTTGTACAAGTAATTAATGTTACCTCTCTTTTTCCATCAGTTCTCTGTGATGTACAACTTACATCTGTTGGTTCTACAACATATTTGGTATAGACGCTATATGTAACTGTCTTGCCTGATAAATCTGTAATAGTAAATGTATCTCCTTCTTTTATGCTTGGAAGTTTTCCAAACATTTTTCCATTTTTATAATTATGTCCAATTACTACATAATTTCCAACTTCATTTGGTTTTGGACCATGCAATTTATTTAACGATATTTTTAATAATTCATCTGACCAATCTGAAAGTACTGGATATTCTATTCCCAAACTTGGTATATTTAAAACAGATTCAGTATAATAACTCGTTCCGTCAGCAGCAATTGCTTCTACTGGAACTCCTGAACTGTTATTAGGCGTCACACTTGAAATATCTACTTCTGTTTGTGTATCTTCTTCTCTATCTGCTAATGCATTTACAATAATTACATCCTCTTCTACAGAAATTGTAGTTGTATCATCTATATTGTCTTGCAATCCAACAAGTATATCTTGTGAAACTTCTTCGCTTTTATTCCTATCATATTCTGCATATATACAACAAGAGAAAAGCACGCATGCCAAAAAGACAGATAAAAAGAAATTAAATTTATATACCTTTCTTTTTGTCTTAAAATCTGGCGTAACGATAACTTTTTCAGTTACTAATATTTGATTAATTACTTTTCTTTCATTTTCTCTCATAGTATCTATTATACATTATTTATTCAATGTTTTCAATAGGAATTTTGTGAATTTGGGAAGAATTTTTAAGGCAAAAAGATAAAGAGCAAAATCCATAAATTTCATGACTGCTCTTTATCTTTTGGAGATTACTACTTTACATTTGTGGTTTCGACCTTGCCGAAATGCTCACCGATATCGTGAATCAGAATTTGTATCCTTCTTATCAGGATATATGCTCCACATCCGGCGCTGTAATAGCAAAGTGCTATCAATACTACCGTTTTGAGCTGGAAAGAGCCAAATATCCTGTTCAGAATTATGCTCCATACTATAGCTCCTCCGACTGCTAATCCCACAAACATTGCAAAGTTGTTTTTAATGTCCTGGTTCTTCATGTCATTCTCCTTTTAACTTTCCCTCTTGGGATTTTTATAATTATATTATACCATTTTTCATTTGATTTTGCAAATTACATACGGAATTTCAAGCTTTTTGACAAACTTTTATGGCTTTATTCCTTAAAAATGGTCGAGAAGATGTTTTTTGCTATATATTGCACATTTTATATTATCCGTTCTTACAGATTTTAGCATATACACTGTTTTGACTTATTTTTTATTTTGACATTTCCAAAATTTCCTCTTTCAAAACCTCAACAATTTTATCTTGTGGAACTTTTTTTATTATTTCTCCCTTTTTAAATAAAATCCCCTCTTTTATTCCACCTGCAATGCCAATGTCTGCTTCTCTGGCTTCTCCGAGGTCCATTTACTGCACAGCCCATTACTGCAACCTTTATATCAGATTCTATAGTTTGTAAAAATTCTTCTACCTGCTTTGCAATAGGAATTAAATCAACTTGAGTTCTTCCACAAGTTGGACAAGATATTAGTGTTGGAGATTTTTTATATAAATTACAATTCTTCAAAATTTCTTTTGCTACCTTTATTTCTTCTATTGGATCATCAGATAAAGAAACCCTTATTGTATTTCCTATGCCTTCTCTTAAAAGTATTCCAAGTCCTATGCTGGATTTAATAGTCCCTGAAAATGCAGTTCCTGCCTCTGTTATGCCAATATGAAGTGGATAATCAAAAGTTTTACTTGCCTCTTCATATGCTTTAATACATAAGTCCAAATTTGATGCTTTAAGTGATATACATATATCATGAAAATCTAATTCTTCTAAAATTTTTATATGTTTAATAGCACTTTCTACCATTCCTTCTGCTGTTGGTTTTCCATTATATTTTTCTAATATTTCCTTTTCAATAGAACCAGAATTAACACCAATTCTAATTGGAATATTCTTTTCTTTGCAAGCATTTACAACCGCTTCTACTCTTTTTCTATCTCCTATGTTTCCGTGGATTGATTCTTAACTTATCTACTCCTGAATTTACAGCCTCTAAAGCTAACCTATAATCAAAATGAATATCAGCAACTATTGGAATATGTATGCTTTTCTTTATTTCTTTTATTGCCTTTGCATCATCTGTGTCAAGGCATGCAACCCTTATAATTTCGCATCCTGCCTTTTCTAACTTCAAAATCTGTTCTACTGTACTTTTTACATCTTTAGTCTTAGTATTAGTCATAGATTGGATAACAACTTTGTCCTCTCCTCCAATCACAACATTTCCCACTTTGATTTTCCTTGTATCAGACCTTTTAAACATACAATCTTCCTTTCTCATATTTTATTATACTAAACAATCAGACATTAAATTTAATAAAAGCAAATGTATTAATTTGAATGCAGGAGCGAATGTAGGGTTCGAGATGCTACGATTTCTTAACAGATTTTATGGAAAGAGTTCACGCGTGCCGTGGAAGGGTGCCATAAAATATGTGCTAGAAATCGTGTAGCGAGAATTCCGCCCTGAGCGACGCAATGAAAATTAATACATTTGCTTTTTGCACATTGAGGATTTTCTTCCGAAGAACAACAACGCAAGATGCTGATTCTTTTTCCAACTTATGATGCAGATTCCTTAAGCCTAACAAGTATATTCATCGCATCAATTGGTGTAATATCATTAATATTAATCTTATCAAGTTCATGAGCAATCTCTGCTATTTTATAATTATATAAATCAAGCTGTCCTGCTGAGCCACTTTTTTCTATTTTTTCAAGATTCTTTTCTCCTAGCATACTCTTTCTCTCTAAGTTTTTAAGTATATTCTTAGCATTTGATAAAACCTCTTTTGGAACACCTGCAAGCTTTGCAACATGTATTCCATAACTTTCGTCAGTTCCACCACTAACTATTTTTCTTAAGAAAATTACATCTTCACCTTTTTCTTTTACAGCGACAGAATAATTCTTAACTCCCTCAATTGTCCCTTCAAGTTTTGTAAGCTCATGATAATGAGTGGCAAAAAGAGTTTTTGCTCCACATTTTTCTTTATCTGCCATAAATGTTGCAACAGCCCATGCAATAGAAAGTCCGGTCATATGTAGAAGTTCCTCTACCTATTTCATCAAGAACAACCAAACTATTTTGTGTCGCACTATTTAAAATATTTGCAACCTCCATCATTTCAACCATAAATGTACTTTGTCCCATTGCCAAATCATCAGATGCTCCGAACTCTTGTAAATATTTTATCAACTACACCTATTCTTGCATATTTTGCAGGTACAAATGAGCCCATTTGTGCCATAAGCGTAATTAGTGCAACTTGTCTCATGTATGTTGATTTTCCTGCCATGTTAGGTCCTGTAATTATTGAAAGCCTATCACTACCTTTATTCATATATGTATCGTTTGGCACAAAACTTCCGAGCTGAAATCATTTTTTCAATAACAGGATGTCTTCCTTCTTTTATATCTATTTCTCCACTATTATCAACAATAGGCATAGTATAATTCATTGTTTCTGCTACATTTGCAAAAGATGTAAGTACATCTAGAGTTGCAATTATATCTGCTGTTTTTTGTATTCTCAAGATTTGGCTCGAGATTTTATCCCTAACTTCTAGGAATAATTTATATTCCAAATCTACTAACTTTTCTTGAGAACCTAAAATTGCATCTTCGATTTCCTTTAATTCTTCTGTAATAAATCTTTCTCCATTTGTCAATGTTTGCTTTCTTATATATCTATCTGGAACAAATTTTAAATTTGAATTTGTAACTTCGATATAATATCCAAAAACTTTATTAAATGCTATTTTTAAATTCTTTATTCCAGTTTCTTCTCGTTCTTTTGCTTCTAAGTTTACAAGCCATTTTTTACCATCTGTACTTGCAGACTTTAATTTATCTACTTCTTCATTATATCCCTTTTTTATCAAATTTCCTTCTGTTATAGTAATACCAGGTTCTTCTATTATCGATTTTTCTATTAATTCATAAATATCCTTTAATTCATCAATATTTTCATAAATATTCTTTAACATTCCTGATTTGGTATTTTCAAGAGTTTTCTTTAATTCTGGAACTTTACTTATAGATGCTTTAAGTGATAGCATATCTCTTCCATTTGCATTTCCAAATGCGATTTTTCCACCGATTCTCTCTATATCAAATATCTTTTTAAGATTTTCTAACACATCATCTCTTAATATCATATCGTCTTTTAATTCTTTAACCGCTTCTAACCTATCATTTATTTCCTGTGTGTCTATAAGAGGGTCATTTATCCATCTTCTTAAAAGCCTTCCTCCCATTGATGTTGCTGTTTTATCAAGCACCCAAAGAAGAGTTCCTTTTTTAGATTTATCCCTCATCTTTTCTGTAAGCTCTAGATTTCTTCTTGCACTTATATCTAAGGCCATATATTTGGTTATATTATATATTTTGATAGAATTAATATTCTCAAGCTCTGTTTTTTGAGTTTCTTTAATATATGCAAGCAATCCATTTATTGCACATATGGCAAAAGCTTTTTCTTGTACATTTTCAATTGTTTTTCCTGAATCATCTACTATTTCATATTTATTTACTAATTCTTCTACATCTGGTTTAAAATTTGTTTCAGCTGAATTTGATATATAGCATTCTATTCTTTCTCTAATCTTCTGAACCTCTTCTGTACATGAATATAGTCCCTCATTTACAACAATTTCAGCTGGATAATATCTTGCTATTTCATCTAATAATTTTACAAAATTATTTGTTTCTTTTATTTCTGCACCCAAAAAAGTACCTGTTGATATATCACATACAGATATTCCAAAAAATATGCCTTGTTTATATACAGACATTATATAATTATTTTTCTTTTCTTCTAACAAATTATCTTCTATAACTGTTCCTGGAGTTACTACTCTTATGACATCTCTTTTTACGATTCCTTTAGCCTTTTTAGGATCTTCTAATTGTTCACAAATCGCAACTTTGTAGCCTTTTTCTATTAACTTAGCAATATAAATATTTGCTGCATGATATGGCACGCCACACATAGGTGCTCTTTCTTCTTGTCCACATTCTTTTCCTGTAAGTGTTATTTCAAGTTCTCTTGATGCAAGTTTTGCATCATCAAAAAACATCTCATAAAAATCGCCTAATCTATAAAAAAGGATACAATCTTTATATTGCTCCTTTGTTTCTAAATAATGCTGCATCATAGGGCTAAATTCTGACATTTGGTTTTCCTCCATTTTAATTAATAATCTAGATTTGAACAAGAATTAGTATATTGCAAGGCACTCAAGGCAAATAATCTGAAATAAGGCTTTTTGCCTATTGAAGATTATTTGTCCGAAGAGTAACGCAGCAAGATGCTAATTATTGTTCAAATATTCCTTCTAAATACCATAAATGATCTTTCGTAATTTCTACTTTTACTGTTTTTCCTATTAATTCTTCTTTTCCTTTAAATACAATAACTTTATTAGTCTCACATCTTCCTGTTAGCATTTCTGGATTGTTTTTGCTCTTTCCTTCTACTACTACTTTTTGCACTGTTCCTATATATTTTTTATTATTTTCTGGTATCTGACTTTCAACTAACTCTTTTAATCTATCAAATCTTTTATGTTTTATTTCCTCTGGAATTTGATTTTCCATTTTATCCGCAGGAGTTCCGAATCCTCCTTGAATATATAAACATAAAGACTTGTTCAAATTTAACTTTCCTTACAACATCTAATGTATCTTCAAAGTCTTCTTCAGTTTCTCCCGGAAATCCTACTATTATATCTGTTGAAAAAACAACTTCTGGTATTTTTTGCTTTATCTTTTCTACTAGACTTAAAAATTCTTCTTTAGTATATTTTCTGTTCATTTTTTTAAGTATATTTGTGCTTCCTGATTGAAGTGGTAAATGCAATATTTTGCATACCTTTGGGCATTCGCTTATAGCTTCTATTACATCATCTGTAAAATCTTTTGGATGAGGTGAAATAAATCTTATTCTTTCTATTCCTTCTATTTTCTCTACATCTCTTAAAAGATTTGCAAATTTATATCCATTTCCACCATCATAAGAATTTACATTTTGTCCAAGAAGCGTTATTTCTTTATATCCATCATCTGCTAAAGCTTTTATTTCACTTAAAATATCTTCTGGTTTTCTACTTCTTTCTCTTCCTCTTACATACGGAACTATGCAATATGTACAAAAATTGTTACATCCATACATAATAGTAACTGATGCACTTACCTTGCTATTTCTTTTTATTGGAAGTCCTTCATAAATATCTCCATCAATATCTAGTAAATCTTCTATTTTTTCTTTCCTAGAAAGTACATTATATAAATCTTCTGGAAACTTATTAATTGTATGAGTTCCAAATATAATATCATAATATGGGTAACTACTATTTAATTTTTCTTGTATATGCTTTTCCTGCATCATGCAACCACCAATTGCAATTACTGCACCATGCTCTTTTTTATAATTCTTCAATTCGCCAAGCTTTCCAAAAAGCTTTTCCTCTGCATTTTCTCTAACACAACAAGTATTAAATACTATTAAATCTGCTTTTTTTGCGTCATCACATACAGTATATCCCATTTGTTCTATCATTCCACATAATTTTTCAGAATCATTTTCATTTAGCATACATCCCATTGTGAGAATAAAATACTTTAGATTTTTATTTTCATTTAATTTTCTAACTCTGTCTATAAATTCATTTTCTTTGTCAAATTTTAGTATTTCCATTTATAAAGTCGCCCTTTCTAGGTCTAATTTTTGTAAATTAATCAGCTCTATCTAATACCTGTAAAAGAAGTGCCATACGAACATATAAACCATTGTGTGCTTGTTCAAAATAGCATGCTCTTGGATCATCATCTACATCTGTTGCAATCTCAATTACTCTAGGTAATGGATGAAGCAATATTGTGTGGCTTGAGAAGGTATCTAAGACTTTTTTATCTACTATAAACTCCTCTTTTCCAAAGTCCCCCTCAAATCTTTCTGCTTGTATTCTAGTATGATATATAATATCTAAGTCCTTTGGTAATTCATCAAAGCTGTTACATTTTTTATACTCTATATTTCTTGATTTCAACATGTCTATGTATTCCTCAGGAAGTGCAAAAGCATCTTTACTTAAGCCATATATTTCAATATTATCATACAAAGATAATAGCTTTATTAAAGAATGTATTGTTCTTCCATATAATAAATCTCCAAGGATTGCAACCTTTACTCCATCTATCTTTCCTTTTTTCTCCCTAATTGTATAAAGGTCTAAAAGTGCTTGTGTTGGGTGTTCTCCTTTACCAGCCCCTGCATTTAATATTGGTATTTTATTTACACTTGCAGCTTGCTCAGCTGATGTGTCTGACTTATGTCTTATTACCATTGCATCGGCATAACCTGCAATTACTTTTACTGTATCTTCAATTGTTTCTCCCTTTGCAGCAGATGAAAACTCTCCTGCATTTTCTGTGGTGATAATTTTAGCTCCTAATTTAAGTGCTGCTGTTTCAAATGATAATCTTGTTCTCGTGCTTGGTTCATAAAACATGATTGCGATTATTTTGTCATCTAACTTGTTTGAATATTCCTTTGGATTTTTCTTAATTTTGTCAGTTAATTTGAATAATTCCTCTAAACTTTCTTTTGTATATTGGTCACTACTTAAGACATGCTTCATAATTTTTCCTCCTCATTTCAACTATTTCTCTAACACACATAGTATCTCTTCCTAAACTTCTAGTATATTATATATAAGAAAATTACAAATTTCAACTTTTTTTACTTATTTTTGACATTTTTTTGACTGTTTTCATATTATATATTAAGCGATATGCTTAGGAAGGAAGAAAATACTATGGAATATGAAAATAATAATAAATGCCCAGTAGTCGAAGTTGATGGTTTCATTGAAACTGGTAAACAATTTGATATAGAAATAAATTTACCAGAAGATGAACGCAATGTGATATATGGAGTAATAAAAGATTGCTACCATGATCCTGTAAAAGACGCTGTTGTTAAACTTGTAGAAATCGAACATGAAAAAGGAGAAGAAGTTAGAAAACCTGTATCTCATACATTTACTGATGAATACGGTGAATTTGTATTTGGTCCTTTATGCCCAGATAAAAAATATGCAATTGATGTTTGGGCAAATAAAATTAAAGCTTTAAAAATATGTGCGTCTTGCTCTAGAAAAGGAAAATGCTTAAAGGGAATGGATATGGATGCATGTGATAAATATATTGATAAAAAGCCATGTGATAAAAAAGATGAACATGACTGTGGTTGCAATATGCCAAAAACATTTTAATTACTTGTTTTACTAACTTTTAGAAAAAAACAAAAGGTAAGAAGATAATTTTATCTTCTCGCCTCTTGTTTTTTGTATCAGACTTGTTTTTTGAGAGTATCACACAATATGATTTCGTTCCAACCGAGAACTGCATATGCTTGCGTCACTTCAAAATCGACAAACATATAATCATACATAATTTGATTTACTTCTTCTCCTCTAAAAGCTCCGAAATTTTTATCAACAGTTTCAAATTGTTCATACATTGCTTTCTTCGGTAATATTAATGCTCTTGCAAATATTTCACATACTGCCTCTTCCATTTTGCTGAAAGGTGCAGCTATAATGCTAAACTCTTTGGAAAAGAAAACATTAAAATCCTTGGAAAAGCATTTTTTACAATCCGAATTCATTTTTAGTAAATAAAAGAATATATACCATGCCTTCATAATTCTTTTTAGTGCTTTTGATGTTTCTTTTTCCAAATATAATTCTCTTGTTGCCTCACCATTTACAATATTATTTCTAAGTAATATATAGGCATTGCCTCTAACTATTGATTCAACAACTACATCAACTTTTTCAAGATTTGCTATTATTTCATCTACATCAACTGGTATTGCTTCGGCTTCATCCCCTAATGCAATATTCCGTAATTCTTCTGCTAAATCATATATACCAACATAGTCGATATATTTTTTAGCACATATAGCATTTAACTTATCTGACATTTCTAATAGCTTTTCTTTGTCTATCATTCCTTTAGTCTCCTTTTTACTAATATTATGCTTATTGTGTTATCTGATACTTTCCTCCTCTCATAAAAAATATTTATGAAATATTAGTTAATTATTGTAATACCATTATTATAGCTTGTTTTACATAAAATGTCAATGTGATATGTGTTTTTGTAAAGCTAAACTATAAATGTTTATTAGTTTAATTTTAAAGGCTTTTCGTAAGATTTCAATAGTTAAAAATAACATTTGACAAAATTAAATAATCTATGTATAATAGTTATAGGAAATGGAGAAACCACAAACATGGTTTTCCACGTTATAGAAAAAACACATCTACAACGGTCAAATTACAGATGTGTTTTTTATTTATTCCTTATTTGTCCATTGTATAAATATAATTGCTAATAAGGCTACGTTTATGGCTGTTGAACTCATTAGTCCTATAATAATAAACATTAGAAATTCTATCATAAACACCACCTCACTTTCTCAGAGTTGTTCTCTGATATGTAAAGTGGAAACCACATCTGCTGATTCTCATTTCCTATATTAACTAGTATATTATATTTTTACCTATTTGTCTAGCGAACAAAATAAATTTTTTACTTTTTTCTTTTTTATTCTCCTACTATAATTATTTTCCTTTTCTTATTATAAAACAGCACTAATTGCTAAAAATATACCACCTATAAGCAATATAATGCCTACAATGAATTTCCATGTAGTAACTGGTTTTCCGTTCATTCCATAATATAAAACATTATTTGAATTATTATTTTTCTGTTGATTATTATTTTCATTTACTTTTGTTTTACAATAAGGACACTCATCAGCAATACTACTAATTTGTTTTCCACAATTTTTACAATACATTTTTCCCTCCATTATTCTATTGCGAATATTTTTTATTGTTCAACTGTAACATTATTTTTTTACACAAATTACAGCTAACAAATTTTAATTACTTTTGAATTTATTGACCTTTTTCAAGTCTTTCCAAATTTTCTTTTGATTTTATTGCATTATTAAGAGCATCTTGATATTTTTTGTCTGCTTTTTCTTTGTCTTGCAAGGCCTTATTATATTTCTCTTGTTCTTCTTTTACAGTTCCTATTCCGTTTTGTGGCTCTGACATTTTAACAATAAATATAATTCCCAAGATAATTACTACAATAATTATTATTAATTTTATCAAACTAATTCCTTTTTGACTTTTCAAATTAATCATAAAAATTTCCTCCTTTCATCTTTTGTAGTTACTCTAATATTAGCATATTAAAAAGATAAAAGTCAACATTTTTGTTAGATTTTATCTAACAAAAATGTTATATCTTGCCTAACATATTTTTTTTGAATTAAAGGTTAAACTATTGTTAGGTGGTGATTAACAATGGAAGAGTTAGTTTCTGATGAAGAAATGAAAAAAGTATATAATACAATTAGAAAAAATATAAAAAAATATCGTAAAATACAAAAAATGACGGCCGATGAACTTTCACAAAAAGTTGGTTTATCACACGATTTTATTAGACAAATTGAAAGTGAAAAAACGGGATACAATTTTTCTTTTAAAACTTTTTATAAAATATCAGTTGCATTAGGTGTGAAAATGGATGATTTAATAAAAGAGGATAAAAAGTAATTATAATAAATAACCTCCAATATTTACTAATTAACACTTTTTTTAATGTTAACCAATAAATATTAGAGGTTTGTTCTCTTGCATATTTTATGCACTCTTTAATTCTAGTCTTAACTTATCTGCAATCATTGCAATAAATTCTGAGTTTGTTGGTTTGCCTTTTGCTGCTGATACTGTATATCCAAAAATACTTTCTACTGTATCTCCATCTCCTCTTCCCCATGCAACTTCTATTGCATGACGAATTGCTCTTTCTACTCTGGATGGTGTTGTCTTATATGTTCTTGCTATTTCTGGATATAGTTGCTTAGTTATTTGATTTATAATGTCTATATCTTTTACTACCATCATTATCGCTTCTCTTAAATATTGATATCCTTTAATATGTGCTGGTACTCCTATTTCATGAATGACATTTGTAACTAATGCTTCTAAACTTTCTCCTTCTTTTCTCTTGTCTGGTAAAATGTCTATGTAAGGAGTTTTGTATTCTTTTGAAATTCCTGCATTTTTTAATCCAACCGGTTTATAATATTTTAGTTCTTTAATTCTTCTTATAAGTAAATCAATATCAAATGGTTTTACTACATAATACTCTGCACCTAGTTCTATCGCCCTTGATGTTATTTTATCTTGTCCAACAGCAGACAAAACTATGCAAAGTGGTTTCTTATCCATATCTGAATTCTTGATTCTTTCTAAAACACCTAGTCCGTCCAAATTTGGCATTATTACATCGAGTATTGCTACATCAGGTTTAGTATTACTTATCATATCAATTGCTTCTACTCCATCTTGCGCAATTCCTATAACCTCCATTCCTTCTTCTTTTTCAATACAAGCTGTTAAAGTTCTAGCAAAATCAACATTATCATCTGCTACCAAAATTGACAATTTGTCCCCCACGTTTAAATCCTCCTAACTTAAAAATTGTAAAAATTTTACATTTCGTATTATATTACTTTTTCCAAATTTTGGCAATAGGTATTTGTGATTTTTTATTTTCTTTTTTTAAATTTTTTTCTATTTTTTTGTTTTTTTCAAATTTATTTTTCCAGTATTTTCAAGTGTTTTCGATATATTTAGTTTCCTTTATTACAGCATCTAATTTCTGCAAAAAATCGTTTCCCTCTTTTCTAAATAATTCTACATATTTTTTATCAGAAATTTCTATTTGAACTTTTATTTTATCTGAATATTCCTTTAAAACTATGTTTATCTTATTTTTTTCACATATATGTTCAAATTCACTTAAGTTTGAATAATCTAAATATGTCTCTACTATACATCCCTTTTCTTTAGTTATTTCTTTTGCTAGTTCTAAAGCATTTGTTGTAGCATCAGAATAAGCTCTAACTAGTCCTCCTGTTCCGAGCAAAATTCCTCCAAAATATCGTGTAACTACCACAAGTACATTTACTAATTCCCTTTTTTTAAGTATGTTTAATATAGGCATTCCTGCTGTTCCGAGATGGTTCTCCGGTCATCACTTTGTTTTTCATAAATTCCGTTTTCATCTAACACTCGATATGCATAACAGTTATGCCTTGCATCATGATATTGTTTTTTTATACTATTTATATATTCTTCTGCTTCTTTAATACTCTCTATATAATACACATTTGCTATAAATTTTGATTTTTTCTCTACAATTAATGCATCAGAATTTGTTTTTATCGTTTTAAACATAAAAGTTTTCTCCTTTAAAACTAAATATAATTAATATAACCCATATTAGTTTAGTCCTGCAGTAAAACCAGTAGAATATGCAATTTGCAAATTAAATCCTCCTGTATATGCATCTACATCTATCACTTCTCCTGCGAAATATAGTCCTTTAAGAATCTTAGATTCCATAGTTTTAGGATTGATTTCTTTTACTGATATTCCTCCTGATGTAATAATTGCTTCTTCAAGTGGTCTAAATTTACTTATCGTTAGTTTTAAATTTTTTATAATTTCGCCAAGTTTAGTTCTTTCCTCTTTTGTTATCGTATTTACCTTTTTATCAGGCTCTATTCCTGATAATTCAATAATAGGTTCTATCATTTTTTGAGGGAGCAATTTATCTAGACTATTTTTAAAACTTTTGTTGGCAAATTCCTCAAAATCTCTTCTTATTCTTAAATCAAGTTTTTGTGCATCTAATGCAGGTTTCAAATCTATAATAAGTTCAATATTTTTAGACTTAAATAATTCATCAATATTTTTATATCTTACTAGATGTGATGATGAACTTATAATTATTGGACCTGTTACTCCAAAATGAGTAAACATCATCTCTCCAAAGTCTTCATATATTTTCTTATTTTTTTCTTTATCCATTAATTTAATGGAAACATTTTTTAAGGACAAACCTTGCATAGATTTGCAAAGTTCTTTTTCATAACATTCAAGTGGTACAAGACCTCCTTTTAGCTTTGTTACCGTGTGTCCGTGCTTTTTTGCGATTTCATATCCGTCTCCTGTTGAACCTGTTTTTGAATAGCTCATTCCACCTGTTGCAAGAATAACCTTATCTGCCTTCATCTCTTTTTCTTGACCATTTTGTAAATATTTTACTCCAACTACTTTTTCGTCTTTTTCTATAATATCTAAAACTGCTACATCAGTTATAATTTGGACATTTAGTTTTTTTAGTATTCTATATAATGTATCTACTACACTTTTAGCACTATCTGTAATTGGAAATACTCTTTCTCCTCTTTCTACCTTTGTTTGCAATCCTTCATTTTCTAATAATTTAATTATATCTTCATTTGTAAAGTTTTCAAAAGAACTATATAAAAATTTTCCGATTTCCTGGTATGTTCTTTATAAATTCAGAAATTGGAATAGCATTTGTTATATTGCATCTTCCCTTTCCAGTAATTCCAAGTTTTTTTCCAACACTACTCATTTTTTCTAAAATTATAACTTCTTGTTTAGATTTTGCACTTGATATTCCAGCTAACATTCCAGCAGGTCCTGCTCCAATAATTATAGTTCTCATATTTCCTTATTTACTCCTTTTCTTTTGCTATATTATATAATATTTTTTAACTCTTATCAATATATCTGAATTTTTAGTAATATTTGTACTCTTACCCTAATATACATTAAGTAAAAGTTAATTGTACAAAGATTATGGAGGTTAAAAAATGGAAAATTTAAGCTTATATCAGGATATTGGTGCTAGAACTGATGGGGATATATATATTGGAGTCGTAGGTCCTGTAAGAACTGGAAAATCTACATTTATCAAACGCTTCATGGATTTACTTGTTATTCCAAATATTGAAAACGAATACAAAAAGGAAAGAGCACAAGATGAGCTTCCACAAAGTGCTGCTGGAAAAACTATCATGACAACCGAGCCAAAGTTTGTTCCTAATGAAGCAATTGAAATAACTTTAGGAGATAATGTAAGATTCAAAACAAGACTGGTTGATTGCGTTGGATATTTAGTTCGTAATGCAATTGGGTATATGGAAGATGATGTTCCGAGAATGGTAAAAACGCCATGGTCAGAAGATGAAATACCTTTTGAAACTGCAGCAGAACTTGGTACGGCAAAAGTTATTTCCGAGCACTCTACAATTGGAATTTTAGTTACAACAGATGGAACAATTACTGATATTCCAAGAGAAGATTATATAGAAGCAGAAGAAAGAGTTGTTTCAGAACTTAAAGCAATAAATAAACCTTTTGTAATTGTTCTAAATAGCGAAGAGCCTGATTCTGATTATACAAAAGAACTTGCAAGAAGACTAGAAGATAAATATAATGTCTCTGTTATCCCAACTGACTGTGCTAATTTATCTATTAATGATATAAATGATATGTTTGGAAAGTTGCTTTATGAATTTCCAATAGAACAGATGAATATTTCTCTTCCAAAGTGGACTAATGCCCTATCAGATGAACACTGGCTTAAAAAAGAATTATTTACTGAAATAAAAAGTGCATTTTCTAATATTACTGTTTTAAAACAAATAAGCGATAGTTTATCACAAATTAAATCTACTGAAATTATTGCAAATACAGTTTTAAATGAAATCAATCTTGGTAATGGTAATGTAAATATTAATATTATGCTTAAAGAGCCTCTATTTTATCAAGTATTAAGTGAAATGACTGGAGTTTCTGTAAAAGATGAAGGCGACTTGTTCTCTTGTCTTACATCACTTGCTAGAACTAAAAAAGAATATGATAAAATTGCATATGCCTTAGAAGAAGTTAAAGCGAAAGGCTATGGAATTGTTACTCCTTCTATGGAAGATTTGATTTTAGATGAACCAGAAATGGTAAAACAAGGTTCTCGCTTTGGAGTAAAACTTAAGGCCACAGCACCAAGTCTACATCTTATAAAAGCAAACATCACAACAGAAGTTTCTCCAATAGTAGGTTCTGAAAAGCAATCTGAAGAACTTGTAAATTATCTTCTATCTGAATTTGAATCTGATCCTAAAAAGATTTGGAGTTCTAATATATTCGGAAAGAGCTTACATGAGCTTGTAAATGAGGGATTGCAAAATAAACTATATAGAATGCCAGAAGATGCACAAATGAAATTGCAAGAAACCTTAGAACGCATAGTAAATGAAGGTAGTGGTGGATTAATCTGTATTATTCTTTAAACCTATTTCCATGCAGACTGTTTTAAATTAAGGCAGTCTGTTTTTATTGCATATTTTTTTGTTAATGTAAAATTTTCTTATTTTTCAAAATGTATGCAAATAACATTATTATATTAATAAGTGCTATTTTTAATATGAAATAATCGTTTCCTGTTCTTGGTAATACGGTTAATTTAGGTGTATTATCATCAGAATTATAGACAATTTTTGAAGCTTTTTCTTCTTCTTGATTTTGTTCTTTTTCAATTTCAAGATTTTTGTCATTTTCTTTTTTTAAATCTTCTTGTTCCTTCTCTTGAGTATCTTTTTCTACATCATTTTGTTTATTTTCTTCTTCTGCTTGTTTCTGATTTTCTTTTTCTGTATCTTGTTTTTCCTCTGCTTCATCTGTTACTGGTGGTAATTCTTCATTAGTTATATAAATGGTATTAGTCATATCATAACTTATATCAATAACTGTATCTTCTGCTAATTGATATCCTTCTTTTACTCCCACTTGCCTTAAAATGTATTTTCCAGTATTTATTGAGTCGATATTTATTTCTCCTTCTTCGTTTGTTTGATATGTACCTACTTTTTCAAAGTTAGAATTATATATTTCAAAACTAGAATCACTTAAATTAGTTTTTACAGACAAACTTCCTTTTTTATGTTGTAATTTTACTGTTTCTTCATAGTCATCCATAAAATCTAATGTAACTGCAAGAGGTTCTTCTGGTGCTATATAATCACTTGGTATGTATGAAAAGTATATATATGTTAACCCAGTTCCAGCTGTTCTTAAAACTGCTCCATCTTGATTATATGCTACACACTCATTTCCATCTATATAAACTATCGCTCCTAGAATAGGTTCGTTAGTTTCACTATCTACAAACTTTACTGTTAATGTTGATTCTTTATCAGATGCAGAAACTGTATAATCAAGCTCTTGCTTTAAATTACCATATACTATATAGGTACAATCTGAGCTCTCCCCTGTAAATAAATCAAATGAGTTATATTTTAAATTTATATGTAAGTCTACTCTAAATGGATCTACTGTTTCTTCTTTAGGTATTACTAACCTAAAGCTATAACTATCTTTTCCCATTTCTCCTTCGAATGAAGATTTTCTATCAAATGTTCCGTCTTCTGCAATAAAATAGTTTTGTAGTCTATCTGTTGATGTACTTACATTTATAGAATTAATATCAGAATTTTCAGCTCTTATTGTAAATGTTTTATAATAATATTCTCCTTCTTCTTCATATCTAGTCGTTTGATCTGTATAAATAGTCCAATTTTTAGTTTCTTCTCCTGTATATCCTTTATTTAATAAATCAGTTGCAACTTCTATTATTTTTTCTGCTCTTTGTTTTTCTGTTCCGTCTAGTCCTTCTTTTACTCTAAACTTACTATTTAAATCTTGCAAATTATTATAACTATACACACAATCTAATGCAATTTTAGTTGCTACATATAAATCCTCTTCTTTTTCCATACCGTATATTGAAGCTGATTTACTTCCATAACCATTCCAGATGATTCTCATAGCTGCATCAGAATGATTATTGCGTGATATTTTTACTGAATTATCACTTTCTTTTTTATTTTCCATTGGATAAACATATATCCCCTCTTCATTTGTATATTCACATTTATTTATATCTAAATCCTTCCATTCTTCATCTTCTTGTATTTCTATCAATTTTTCTAAACTACTTTTTTGTATATTTATTGTATCATCAAATGATACTGCTTGTACCTTTGATATTCCAATAATAGTTAAGACAAAAGTAAATATTATAAATAATTTTTTTATCATGTTTTTATCAATTCCTTTCTTTTATATAATTTCTTTTGCTATAACACATTGCCTATATGCTCTCATGCCCTTTACGCATGTTATAAGTGTTATAATATTTTCTTTTGTATCTTTTAATACATCTACATTCGTTTCTTGAATTATTATATTTTCACATACTCTATATCTCCTTTCTCCCATATTTGTCATATATATAATTTCCTCATTATTTTTAAGGTCTTTTATATTCCCAAAATAATGAGCATATGAGCCTTCATTATGTGATGCAAGAGCTACATTTCCGATTCCATAAAGATGTATTTTCAAAATGACCGAACTGAATATTTTAATACTTCTTGACTTGTTCCTTCATGTATTGGTGCTTTTATGTCAAGACTTGGAATTATAACAAGTCCAATACTGCCATCTTGGAAAGTTATATTTTCCTCTGATTTTTCAGGATTTTCTTTACTTGCATCCTCTAAAGCTTTTGTAACATTTTCTATTTCTGCATTTTCTTTATTCTTAACATATGTATTTTTAAAAATAATCAAAGATAAAGAAAAAGTGCATAAAATAGCCACGAATATTATGATTTTTTTCATCAATGATTTTCCTTTCATTTTTAATAACTTTTGGATTTTTTTAGAATTTTAGAAATTCAAAATTTAAAATTTATAGAATTTTCAAAAAAATTTTCTATGAATTAAATTATTTGATAGTCCATATGTTAGCATAATAATTTTGTTTTTTCAATAAAAGACAAAAAAAGACAAAATTTTTAGATAAAAGTTCGCTTGTATTTTATCTAATAATGTTGTATAGTAGTTAACATAGGAAATGAACATAGTAGTAGATATGTCAGTAATAAACGTAACCTTATTGACGATTATATACATACAATATGTAAATTCAATAATAGATAAGGAATAAAATAACAACACATTCCGCTATGCCAATATTGCGAATGTGTTGTTATACTCTTATGTAGTGGTAACCACATTCACTGTGGTTATTCATTTCCTATATTTATTATACACGCTTTTGATAAATTTTTCAAACAATTTGTTTAAAATACTTGGTGCGGGTGAAGGGACTCGAACCCCCACGCTTTTGGCACTGGTTCCTAAGAACAGTTTTAAGTTTGTTTAATAATACTTTTTATTGTTAATTAACATTATATAAAATTAATAAAAATGCTGATACTGTAAGAATTTTTATAACAAAAAACTATTTTGCTTAATAAATTCAGTAATTGTATGTTTTTTGGTAAAAATTCAAAAGTGTTAGAAATCCAAGCAAAATTTGTTAGAAAAATAAAAGAGTATAGCATTATTATACCTATAGCTTATAGTTTAAAATTGACTAATATAGTTATATTTTGACACCTCTATATATGAGGTGTTGTTTTTATAATAAAAAGGCTCTTAAAGTAATTTTAAAGCAAATAGTAATATATTGTCAATGGAGAAAATGTATAAATTGAAACTACTCCTTGCAATATCTACTTTATGCCATTTTCGTAATTGTACAATATGACGATAACTTTATAATTAAATTGGGGGTATAGCACAATAAGTGATATACCCCTTAAACAGATGAAAGAAGGTGAATTTTATGCAAGAAAGTAATTTAAAAGGTTTATGGATACCTTATGAAATCCTAACAAGCGAGCAGTTAAGTGATAAAGAGAAATATATTTATTCTTTAATTTTATTTTTTAGTAAAAATGATGGTTATTGTACCATAACAAATAAATTTTTAGCAAGTATTGTAAATTTGTCTGATATAAGAGTTTCAAAGTTAATAAGTTCATTATCAAAAAAGAAATATGTACAAGTAATAATGAATTTTCATAATACAACAAGACAAATAATTAACAGGAAGATAGTTCCACTTGTCAAATTTGACAACCCTATCTATTCAAGAACGACTACATATATAGATAATAATAACAACCCTACTAGTCAGAAATATACTAATGCTGTTGCTAATAATGACAAGTATATAAATAATAAAAAACATAATAATAGAAATAATGATAGAGTTTATACACCAGAATTTTTTGAAAACATTTATGCTAATAAGTTTTAAGTTTGAAAGAGGTGATTTTATGCAAATTTCAAGTAATATATATAGTTCTTTACAAAGGTTAGGAGAATCTTTAGATGTTGTTTTAAAAAATCCTTATAGTAAAGAGTTAGAAAATTTTTTATATATGTTAGAAAAGCAAAGATTTGAGATATATGAGCAAGTGCAATTTTATAATAAATTAGATTTTACTGAAAAAATAGATCTAATTAATAACAGATATAAGGCTACTGTAAAAGATAATGTTTTATACTTATACATACCTGAGAAATTACCGACATTAAAAAATCCTTCTTCGTATGCTCATAAGCAAATTATCCTAAATATTGCCGAAGTAACAAAACAATACCAAAAGTTATTTTTTGATAATTTTGTAATTGTCATTATAAAAATATTTGATAAAATGAAAGTATGGGATGTTGACAATAGAACTGTTAAACCTATTCAAGATGGGCTTGTTTATGGTGGAATTATAAAAGATGATAATTTATTCAATTGTTGCTATATGGTACAGGGTGTTAGTTCAAGTATTCCACATATAGAGGTTTATGTTTTAAAAGCTGATACAATTTTAAAATTTATTGAAAAAAATTTACCAAATATATCCAAATGACTATAGCAAAATTTTAAGGATTTTTTCGTTCTTTTTTTTGCCATAGTCATTTTTGGTGTTGCTTTTATTTTAAAGTAATTTTTAACATTTATAATTCTAAATTTTGTCTAGAGTAGAGGTGTCATATACGAAAGTATATGGCACCCTCTACGAAGGTGCAATTTTTGAATTATTTTATGGATGTTATATTTAAAAGACTGGAGGTGTTATAGATAGTTGAAAAAAGGAGTAATTTTGCAAGAACGAGATATTGAACTTTTAAAGTTTTTAGCAGAGTATAGAACGATTACATTAGATAATGCTAGATATATTTATGGTACAAAGACTTATCAAGAAAAAAGAATATGTCATTTGGTAAAAGATGGGTATGTGTCTAGGTTAAAACATAGAGAAATCGCTTTAGGGAAAAATGGAAGGATTTATTTAGAGGAAATTGGAGTTAAAATAAAAGAACATTGTAGAAATTCAAATAACTTGGAAAGATTAAAAATTATTAGTGATATTGCAGCATTCACAAGATTTGATAATTCAAATCGTTTTCTTCCTAGCTGGAATTTGAAAAATAGGGATAATCCTACAACCGATTCAAGAAGATATCTTGGAATATTATCATTTGATGGCAATATTTATAATGTTTATGCTGTGTATGGAAATAAAAGTGATAAATATATTACTTCTATTTATTATGATTTAAAAAAAGAAAAGGAAATTTTCTTTTCTATTATCTTTACAAATGATGTTGATAAAATTTTATATGATAAAAGACGGTTTCGATTTTAGCCTTAAAAATTCATATCTTATTCCTTATAACGAGTTTTATAAGAAACTTATGAGAAATTATGCCAAAATAAAGCTTTGCTTGTTTGCTGATTTATCTAAAAGGCATAAAGTAGAATATACGGATTTTAACTATATGGATTTTTTAGTAGATAACGAAAAGTACCTCAAAATAATGCTATTTCTTGATATAAATCATATTGCTATATTAAGGAATTTTTTAGAAATGCATCCTATTTATAAAGACAAAGTATATTTTATTTGTTTCAAAGAAAATACACAACGTTTAGAGAAGTGTATAAAAAATTGTAATATTATAGTGATAGATGAATCTACAATAGATGCATTTTTAAAGAGTGATTACATTGAATTTAGTAATGAAAAGATACATTTTCCTACAAAATAGTAAAAAAGGCCACGCATAGATTAACTGGACAAGTTATAAAATCGAATGGGGATAGCAACTATCCCTATTCTTTAATTGCAACTAGTATTTCATTGTCCTTAACTATATCTTCAAT
>CANQLP010000005.1 GCA_947624725.1 uncultured Clostridia bacterium | reverse complement strand
GGGGTGGAAGATGGGACTCGAACCCACGGTCTCCAGTGCCACAAACTGGCGCGTTAACCAACTACGCTACATCCACCGTCCACTTTAAATGCAACTGTACTAACAGTGCATTTATTATTTTACTATATTTCCTAATGTTTTGTCAATATTTTTCGTCGTTTTCTTAAAAATTTATCTGATTTTTATATTTATAAAGCATCTCACTATATTCATCTAATATTTTTTTCTTACATTCTCTTCCCGCTTCTAAATTCTCTTTTGTTTCCTCTAAATGATGCTTCTCATAATCTACTTTTGTTACACTTTCTAGCCAATCTAGGTAATCTGTATATAATTCTTTTTTATCATAAATCCATGGTTTATTTGCAGTAATAAAATGAATTATACTAATATCTTCTAATTTATATATTCCCTTTTTCACATAATAGTCTATATCAAGAAAAAACATATTATATTTTACAGATAAATGTAGTTCTTTCTTATTTTCCCATTCTTTATCATATAATTGTATAATATCCTGATCACCTATATTTTGATAATTATCCCTTATACCTTCATCAGTTAATATTTGCTGAAATTCTGACATTATACCATCTTTTGGTTCTATAACAAGCATACCAGATGTTAACTTTTGATAATTATCCTTTACAAGTATTGTATCGCATCTATCTACTGTTGCCGACATATGTGGTTTTTCAAAAAGCTCATCTATATTATTCCTTACAAACATATCACTATCTAAAAATACTATTTTTTCAAATTGTGTTAATTCAAAAATTGCAAGCTTATCAAATGTATAGTTCCAATTAACATGTCTACTACTATTCTTATTTATTATCCACTCTGGTAAATCTATTGAATTGATTTTTATTGTTTCTATATTATTTTGTTTCAAAATACTTATTGTTTCTTCCGAAATATTATCATTTATTAAAACTACTAATTTATATTTAGAATTTACTTTAATTAAAGATTCATTTAATACCAATACTCCAATTAAATATTCGTTTGTAGATAATACTGTTATATAAGCTCTTTTTTGTTCCAAATAAATTTCCTCCAATTACTTAAATATCTAAAGAAAATACACATGTTTCATTATCTTTGCTTTTAAGTTCAAAATTATTTTTATAGTAAAATTTCATTCCACTTACAAAATTTTCATTAGTTTCTGCAAGTATCTTTTTGTAATTTTTACCTTTTATTATTTCTAATATTGTTTCATATAATCTTTTTGCTATTCCTTTTCCCCTGTGCTCTGGATATAAATATACTCTTTTTAGTTCAGCTATTTCTTCATCTATTCTTTTATATGCCATGCTTCCTATAACTTGTCCATTAGCTATTGCAACTAGTATTTTTTCATACTCAGACTCATCTAACATTTCCATACCTTCGCGCCATTCTTCAAATCCATGTTCTTCAACACATACATCTAACCATAATTTAATTAATTGTTCTCTATCTTTTATATCATACTCCCTTAATTCGTACATTTTGCATCCCTCCGCACAGTAATTTTATTGTAAAAAGCTTTCATTTATCTGACATAATCAATTTAAGTTTTCGGGTGGAAGAAAAGTAATCTCAAATGCAGTAATATTTCTTTAGCTTTTTTAAATTTAGATTAAAATTTCGCATAAGTACCTTATTGTATAATAGGAATTATAGCATTTTTTGCAGTATTTTGTCAATATTTTTTGTTATGTAAATTTTTTCCATATTGTATATCTTTTTAGCTATAATTAGCATTATAAAAGGAAGATAACCTTTTATAGTTATCTTCCTTTTCTGTATTATTATATTTTATTTATGTGATTTTATATCTATATATTTAGCAGCTATTTTAGGTAAAGTTATTTGAGTATTTGTTATAGATATATAACTATGTAATCCTTCGCATTCTCCATATATAGTTACTATATCTCCCTCTAAAATTCTACTTTCATAACTATTCTCATATTGATAAGTTACATAAATCGTATCTTTATAATATGTTTCTCCAAATATTAGCTCTGGAGTAATATTCATTCTTATTTCCACATTATTATTGTATCCATCCATTGTTTGAATAACTTCACCTGTAAAAGTAAAATTTTGCCCTTTGTATTGATTTGGATTTCTAGCTAATGTCACAAAATCAATATTTTTACATTTTGGAATATATGTTGAACGAGGCTCTTTTATACTTTGAAAAATAGATGAACCAGAATCTTGTACAGTACTGCTTGCTTCTTTATGCCAATAAGTATTTCCAATAGCAGTAATAAGAGCTATACCAAAAACAATAATTATAATAATTCCTACGAAGGATATCCCTCTTTCGTTCTTTATCACTACATATTCCCCTTTCTTTTGTACATTTTTGAAATATTTTGTAGAATTTTATATAACTATCATATCAAAACAATTTACAAAGTGCAATACTTTTTTTATTTATTGTGGCAGGGGTAGTAGGATTCAAACCCACACAAGCGGTTTTGGAGACCGATGTGCTACCATTAACACTATACCCCTATCTTTTTATTCATTACTTGTATATAGTAGCATAAAACTTTAAAATATGCAAGTTATAAAAAAGAAAATTTTGATATTCATGTATAAATATTTCCAGATTTCATATCTTGTTTTTTTTCCGTTTATGTTGTATAATATAGTTTATATGGGGATGTATTTGGTTTCGACGGTAACATAGAAGTATAAATAGCGAGTGGTGGGTTCGCTTGGCCACCTAAAAAAAGCGAAAACTAAAAATAAACGCTGATAATAGAGAATTAGCACTAGCTGCCTAATTGCGGCTACACTTTACTAAGATGGCCTACGCATTTTAGATAAAGTGTCAAATTTCGTAGGAAACGAAGCTATTTATTGTTTCTAAAATAGTGGGTATTTTTTATAGAAACTACCTGAAATTTAAAGTTTGTTTATTAACTTGAGTTTTAGGGAATCTTCTTTAATAAACTGCACTCGGAGAAGTTTATGTGGAAATGTTACTGGACAGGAGTTCGACTCTCCTCATCTCCACCAAATACATAAAAAGTGAATCCAAATTGTTAAACTTTTTGTCTAACAATTTGGGTTCACTTCAATTTAGCTTCTTTCTTATTTTTGGCAGGGGTAGTAGGATTCGAACCCACACAAGCGGTTTTGGAGACCGATGTGCTACCATTAACACTATACCCCTATTTTTTATTGGTTACTTGTATATAGTAGCATAAATTTTAAAAATATGCAAGTCATAAAAAAGAAAATTTTAATATTCGTCTTGATATTTTCTTTAAAATATGTTTTAATAAAAACATCTGTGAAATTAATCAAAAAAGGGGATTTGATATTAATGGAAAATATAAGTAATCTAATGAAAAAATTTTTTACAAAAGAAGTTATTTTATATATTATTTTTGGTATTTTGACTACTATCGTTAATATTGCTGTATCTTATGTTTTAAAAGCATATTTTCATATTGATGAAAATATTGCAAGTACAATTGGTATAATCTGCTGTATCTTATTTGCATATTTTACAAACCGCAAATTAGTTTTCAATTCCTCTGCTAATACCTTTAAAGAAAAATTAATTGAATTTGGTAAATTTATTTTAGGTAGAAGTGTTACAATGGTAATAGAAATTATAGGAGTATTTGTATTAGTTGATGTAATACATAGTTTCTATGGTATGTTTAGCGATAATTTTGCTTTCTTAATAAATAAAATCATCATAACTACTATAGTTATTATATTAAATTTCTTTATTAGTAAATTTTTCACATTTAAAAAGAATAGTTAGATATATAATTCAGTTTGGAGACTACTTTAATTTTAGGAGGTAGTTTCCATGAACAAATTATTAATTCATTCGTTTTTATTCATATTTATTATTATTATACTTATTTCAATCTTAGGCTGTAGTATTCCCTATGATTATCAAAGTTTTGGAATTAACCCTGACGATATTTATATAAATGATTCTGGTTTTGCATGGCCTGTACCAAATAAATACTATATTTCCTCATACTTTGGATATCGTAATCTAGATTTAAAAGGTTCTAGCTCTTACCATTCAGGTATAGATATTCCTGGTCCTGAAGGTACATATTTTATAGCTGCAATGGATGGAAAAGTAACATATACTGGTTTTAGTGGTAGCCGGAGGTTATACAATAATTATCGAAAATGATAATTTAAGAAGTGTATATTGCCATGTTTCTCCTCTATTTTTAGTAAATAAACGGTGACACTATAAATAAAGCTCAGGTTATTGGACAAATTGGTCCTTTTAATGTTTATGATGTATTAAACAACCCATATAAAGATAAAGATGGAAATCCTACAAATGGATCTACAACAGGTTGTCATTTACATTTTTCAATAAAAGTTAATGGCACAGCACAAAATCCTTTAGATTATGTAAGTATTCCTAGTGATTAATAAAAAGAAAAACGATATGTTTTTACATATCGTCATCTTCGTTATCTTCTTCTTCATCATCTCTGCTATTTTTGTTATTCTTTTCGTTTTCTGTTTCCTCATCATAATCATCAGGTTCTTCGTCATAATCGTCTAAGCATTCATCACAATCATCACAGCCATTGCATCCCCATATTTCAGGCTCGCTGTCATCATCTTCATTCCAGTCAAGTTCTATTGAATTTCCACATTCTGGGCATTTTACTTCATCTTCTGAATTTGAATTTAGGTCTGCTACAAACTCTGTATTGCAATATGGGCAAACAATTTCAAACTCTTCATCTTGTGGAACGAATACTTCTTTTTGAAGATTATCTATAATTTTTTCCATTTTAGTTATTTTATTTGCAAGCTCTTTTTCTCTTTTTACCATAAAGTTTAATCTATCAAAGCTAACTTCTGTTATCTTGTCTAATTCATCAAGAAATAACAAAGCAACATTGTATACTTGTGATTTTACATATTCTAAATCTTCTTTATTCTTGATATTCTTTTCTAAATCATCAATAATTTCTTTAAATTTCTTTTTTAATGTAGACATCTATAAAACTCCTTAAACTCTTTCCATATACTCCCCAGTTCTTGTATCTATTCTGATTATGTCTCCTATTTCTACAAATAATGGGACACTTATTTCAAGTCCATTTTCAAGTTTTGCAGGTTTTCCTGATGTTGTAGTAGTGTTTCCACTAAATCCAGGTTCTGTATATGTAACTTCAAGCTCAACAAACATTGGTGGCTCTACTGAAAAAACTTTTCCTTTGAATGATAAAGTTTTTACATTCATATTTTCTTTTATGTATTTTAAACTATCTCCTAGTTGTTCTTTATTAAGTGGTAATTGTTCATATGTTTCATTATCCATGAAATAATATAAGTCTCCATCATTATATAAATATTGCATATCTCTTTTTTCAACTTCTGCTCCTTGTAGTTTTTCTGATGGATTAAATGTTCTTTCTATAACTGCTCCTGTTATTACATTTTTTATTTTTGTTCTAACAAATGCAGCTCCTTTTCCTGGTTTTACATGTTGGAATTCAACTACTTTATAAACTTGATTGTCTAATTCAAAAGTTGTTCCATTTCTTAAATCTCCTGCCATATATACTTCTGCCATAAATTTTCCTCCCTTTATTCTTTTCTATTATTATAATTAATTCTTATATATTTTATACCATTTTTCAAATAAAATCAAGACTTATAGCCTTTTTTATTTTTGTATTATTATTTTTATATAGTTAGTATATATTTCTTTTGTAAAATTATACATTTTATTTCAAGAATTTACCACTGCAAAAATCAATATTCCAATCGATTGAATTATAAATAAATTGAGAATATTAGAAATTAGTAAATTGTTTGTTGCTTCTGTTACTCCTGACATAGAATTGTCATTTGCTTTATAATGTTTTTGTGATTCAAAAAATGTTATAAGCTCTGGTATACTTGTAATAAAGCCTAGTAATATGCCAATTACAAATTCTTTTACTCCAAATCTTCCACATAAATTTTCTAACACCACACCTAATTTATTTCCTATTAAGTACAATGCAATGCCAACTAATAATAAAATTACTATATTAAAAATAATTTGTCCTATTCCTTTCTTACTTCTTTTAGTTTCATTAGCAATTTTATTTTCTAATAATTCATCTTCATGTTTTAAATATAACTTATGAATATTATTATTAATAAATTTGAAAAACACATATAAAAGAATAAAAATTGGTACTATTGAGACACTTGCTTCTATTCCAACCGATATTAAAAATATTGGAATGAATATAGTAAATAGAACCATTATTAAATCTATTCTCATTGCCATGTTTTGTAACTTTGAAACATTTTTATTTACAATAATAGCCCATATATATTGAATAAAATTTATAATGTTTGAACTAATTACATTATATACACTTGCCCCTATTAATCCTGAAAGACTTGATATTGTAATAGTTAAAAATTCTGGTATTGATGTTGCAAATCCTGCAATTTCTCCTACAGTCTTTGGCTTCAAATTTAGGCTTTCTGCTAAATTTCTCAAAGTTTTAACAAGTATATATTTTGAAATGAGAACTATCAAGGCAGAATAAATTAAAAATTTTATAATTTCAAAAAACATCTATTTCTCCAAATCTATTAATTATATTTTTCCCTTATTTTTTATAATTATAATACTAAATTTCCTCTTTGTCTATGCAGAGTTAATGTATTTGGTAAATATATTTTCAATATTTTATAAAAAAAGTATATATTTTTTATTATTTATGGTATAATGTATAAGAAATTTTGAAATGCCAATATAGCTCAGTCGGTAGAGCAACTGATTCGTAACCAGTAGGTCGGGAGTTCGATTCTCCCTATTGGCTCCAATTATACAAAATCAAGTTACATTATATTTATTTAATTTATTAGAAAAACGAATTATGTAAAATTTGCCAAGCCTTGTAAAATGTAGTATATAAAGTAGTTACCACAAAAAGTAAAAAAATAAGCCATTGCTTGGATTTTGAAAATCATCTTGTTAAACTGTCCCGTAAAAATACTCCCCGATAACTTTCTTAACAGTTATCGGGGAAAAGTTTTATTAAAACTTTTAGAAAGAAGCTTGTCGAAAAATCAATAATAAATTAGATTATTCGTTTTTACTTTCATTTTCAATCCAATTAGACACAGCTGATATTGCAACCATCAGCTCTCTATCAGTCGGTCTACTTGTTGTGAAAAACTGAAAAATATCAAATACACCAACAAAATATAAAATTATCATAATAATGAGACCAATATAAATCTTATCAAAAGCTATCCATATATCAGGTGAAAAAGTGCTTATAAATATTATTAAAAAAATAAAAACAAACATTACTCCAAAACTAGTACCACATCCATAGTCCAATCTTGAATAATTATATGTTTCTTCAAGAGTTGGGACTCTTCCTAATTCGTTAAAGGCCTGTATTACCTTATGTTCTGCGCCATGAAATCTTTTGGTATTCTCATCACCTCCTAGCATAATAATACATAATAACAAAATAAATGTTGATATAGTAAAAATACGTATTATTATCTTAATTATTGATTGAATATCAAAATCTAAAATTAGCATCCGCACTATAAGTAATACTATAAATCCCAAAACACAAACATATAACTTAAATAATAAGTCAGCTATTTTGTTAACACCAACTATAATTTTAATCTTTTTGTTTGTCCACTCTGTTACAATTTCACCGTTTTCATTAATAGTTGCTATTGAATAATATCCTTCATACCGATTTGACTTAATTTGAACTCCATTGCACATTGATTGAGCACCGGATTCGATTTTTAATTCCTTTGGCATGATATATATGCTTCCTCCTATCTAAATTGTTTAATAAATAGATTATAGCACCATTATTTCCAAAAGTCAATTTTATGTATTTGTGTTATGTTAATACTTTTAATCTTGCCTTTTTTATAATTTTATAATATAATTTTCTTATAATTATTTAATATACTTAATTTAAAGAAAGGAAACTTATAAATTATGAAAATTGGTTTTTATTCAGGTAGTTTCGATCCATTTACAAATGGACATTTACACGTAATTGAAAAATCTGCTATGCTTTTTGATAAAGTAATAGTTGGTATTGGTATCAATCCAAATAAACCAAGACGCTTTGATAGAAAGATTATGCAAAAGGCAATTGAAGAAGTTTTAAAAAATAAAGGTCTAGACAATGTTTCAGTTATATCTTATAACAACTTATCTGTAGACGTTGCAATAGACTATAACTCTACTTTTTTAGTAAGAGGTATTAGAAATGGTATGGATTACGAATATGAGGAAAATATGGCATCTATTAACGAAGAAATTTCTGGTCTTGATACAGTTTATATCCGTGCTGGAAATTTAGGTAATATCAGCTCTAGCATGGTAATGGAACTTATGCAAAATGGAAAAGATGTAACCAAGTACCTTCCTAAAGAGATTTTATCAGTTATAAGCAAATATACTAGTTTAATATAACGCAAATATAAAATTATTTCGAGAAGCGCTGGAGTGTTTTCGTTGTTAGAAATTGTTACGCTTTGAAATGAGGGATGTTCACAGCTTGACGTGAAAGAGGCTCGTTTTAAAGCGTTACAATTTCTACGAGAAAACCAAGGACAAAGCGACGAGTAATAATTTTATATTTGCGTTTTCCTATATCCATTCTCCATATTTCTTTATATAAATCTTCTTTGCAATCATTGCTACAAAGCAATAAAGAATTGGTACAAATATAATTATCGGCATATATATAGATGCGATTGGCACTAAGCCTATCATTTTTCCAAAACCAGTAAATGGAATAAGCACTCCGATTATTGCAAGAAGTATTGATGAAGCATAAACATATTTATGCGCATTGCTCTCTAAAAATGGAATCTTTGCTGTTCTTATAATATGCATTCCGAGCAAATTAGATACTATACTATATGAAAACCAAATTGTTTGAAAAGTTGCAGCATCATGAAGTTTAAATACATTTAAAAGTATTGCAAATACTAAAATATCAAAGGCAGAGCTTAAAGGTCCCATAAATAGCATAAAGTTTTTTAAACTCTTTATATTAAACTTTCTAGGTTTCTTTATATATTCTTCATCTACATTATCAAATGGAAGTGTAAGTTGTCCAAAATCATACAAAAGTCCTTCTACTAATAACTGTATTGGAGTTTCTGGTAAAAATGGAAGTATCACACTTGCAATAATTACAGATACAACTTCTCCAAAGTTAAAACTTGTTGAAAGTTTTATATATTTCATAAGGTTTCCAAATGTTTTTCTACCCTCTGTTACTCCGTCTAACAAAACATGCAAATCCTTTTCAAGTAAAATAATATCTGCAGATTCCTTTGCAATGTCTACTGCTGTATCTACTGATATTCCAACATCTGAATTTACAAGTGATGGGCTGTCATTTATACCATCTCCCATATAACCTACTACATTATCTGTTTCATGCAAAATCCTAACGATTCTTGCCTTTTGTATAGGAGAAAGCTTTACAAAGATATTGCATTTTTTAGCAATTCTTAGTACACCACTATCTGTAAGCTTTTCTATATCTTTTCCTTCTACAATCATTCCAGAATTTATTCCCACTTTTTTACAAATACATTTTGTTACTTCCTCATTATCTCCAGTCAATACAATAACTCTAACCCCTGCTGCATTTAATTTTTCTATTGCAGATTTTGCACTTTCTTTAGGTGGATCTAAGAATCCAATAAATCCTAAAAGTACCATATTTTTTTCATCATCAATTGTAAAATCTGAAACAGATGCAATATCATTCTTTTGGCAAACTGCAATTACTCTTAAGCCATCTTTATTTAAGTTTTTAGATATCTGTCTTATATTATCCTTGATTTGTTTAGTTATTGGAGATATTTCTCCTTTATAATCTACCAAAGTACAAACTTCAAGAATCTCTTCTACTGCACCTTTTGTAATTAATTGTTTCTTTTCTCCATCAGTTACAACAACAGATAAACGCCTTCTTGTGAAATCAAATGGTATTTCATCAACCAATTTATATTTATCTATATACTCAGTCATTCCATTTTGAAGAGCCCTATTTACAACTGCTTCATCTATATTACTTTTTAAGCCTGTTTGGAAATACGAATTTAAAAAAGCATGTTTTAATATTCTAAAATCCTCTTCTCCCTTTATATCTAAATATTTTTCCAAAACTATCTTATCTTCTGTAAGGGTTCCTGTCTTATCTGTACATAAAATATTTATTGAGCCAAAACTTTGTATTGAATCTAATTTTTTTACAATAGTTTTCTTTTTAGACATCCTAACTGCACCTTTTGAAAGGCTAGACGAAAGAATTACTGGAAGAAGAAGTGGTGTAATACATATTGCTATTGCAACAGCAAATGTAAAAGCTGTTACAATATTATGCTTTCCTACATTCAAAATAAAAACAATTGGAATAAGTATAAGCATAAAGCGTATAAGTAATCTACTAATATTTTCTATACCTGTTTGAAATGCAGATTTAGGTTTTGTGTTTGTTATTGTTTTTGCAACTTTTCCAAAGTAGGTCTCATTTGCAGTTTTTATAACAACACATTTTGCAGAACCACTTATAACATTTGTTCCCATAAAGCAGATATTGCTTAATTCTGAAATCCCATCTACTTCTGCAATCTCCATATCTACAGTTTTTCTAACAGCATCTGATTCTCCTGTAAGTGAAGATTGCCCTACATACAAATCTTTTTCCTCAAGCACTCTAAGGTCAGCTGGTATTAAGTTTCCAGCAGATAAAAGGACTATATCACCTAATACTACTTGATTAATTGGAATAGATACTTCTTTTCCATCTCTTATAACAGTTGTGGTAGTTGCAACAAGTTCCTTTAATTTTTCTGCAGCTCTATTTGAATTATATTCTTCAAAAAATTCCAAAAATGTACTTGCAAGTACAAGAATTGCAATTACAATGATATTAGCATAACTTGGCTTTTCTGCTAAATATACATCTGTATAAAGTAAAATACAAGAAATTCCGATAAGTATGCTATTAAATGGGCTAAAGAAACTGCTGAAAAAATAATTATACCATTTTTTAGGCTTTGCTTGCTTTATCTCATTTACTCCATATCTATTTAATCTATTTTGTGCTTCAGCCTTTGTTAAGCCATTTTCATTTATCTTAAATTCTTCTATAAATTTATCTTTTTTAGTAAAGCACTCTTTACCATATGTTTTCTCAATATCTACATCTTCTTTAGAATTTGTCATTTTTTATATTCCCTTCTTTTTTCTTGTTATAATTATACCACTAATTTTTTGAAATAAAGCAATTTTTTAAAATTTTGCAATAAAATATATAAAAGTGGATCAAGAGTTAATTAAAACTCTCAATCCACTTTTCCATATTACCCAAAATAGCAAGGATTGTCTATGTGTTTTCTAGGATTTTGAATGTTTAAAGTTTTGTTCTCGTCAATAGATATCTTATACATTCTTTTTGTTATACTTGAAAATACTTGCAAGTATAAATCTCCATTTGCAATATGTGTTCTAACGACTCTTCCATTAATAGTTACAAATATACCGTTTTCGTAAACCTGCTTAAACTCTCGATACTTGCGAATGATAACTAAATATCCATGTGGCATTGTAACATGATTTCTGTCCTTACGAACAATTCCATACCTACACCAATACTCTTCGGTGACTTTCCTCATTTCAAAATCATTTTGAGTAAAATACCGTGCTTCATGATCCTTAGTTTTCTTCCAAACCGCCATTATAGCACCCCTTCTAATTATTCTCACACTCTGTGAGTTAATATGAATTATATCATACTTTTTTTCAAATTAGAAGTATTTTACATAAATTTATTAAATCCAAATTTTCATAAGTTTTAAATTGCCTGAAAGTGAATAATCTCCTAAACTTGCAGGTATTAAGAAAGTGTCTCCTTTGCTTATATTCTTAAAGAAATTACTTGTTTTAATCTGTCCTTCTCCATCTATTACAATATATGCAAAAAATGTTTCACTATTTGATTTTTCATTAGATGTTCCATCAACTTTTACCATATCAATATTAAATATGTCTGATTTATAAATATTTTCATTTTTGTCGATATTATTATAATTAGATATACTATCATGATTTTTTAAATTAATTACATCCAATGCTTTATTTATATTAAGTTCTCTAGGCTTTCCATCTTTATCTAATCTTTTCCAGTCATAAACTCTATATGTAACATCACTACTTTGTTGTACTTCACAAATAACAATTCCATCCATTATCGCATGAATTGTACCAGATGGAATTGAAATAAAATCTCCTTTGTGTACATTAACATAATTAACATTCTGTTCTATGTTATCAACTGCATTTTTAAGATTTGCCTTTGTTACATTATCTTTAAAACCATACACTATTTTTGCATCTTTCTTGCAATCCATTACATACCAAACTTCTGATTTTCCTGAATCATTTTCATTTTTTAAGGCATAATCATTATCTGGATGCACTTGTATAGATAGGCTTCTATTTGCATCTATAAATTTTGTAAGTATTGGAAATTTAGTTAAATTTTTGCAATGGCTACCAAAGATTTTTTCTTTATTAGTTTTATCATTAAATAATTCATATAAGTTTTTTCCTTTGAATTCGTCATTTTTAACAATGCTAAAACCATTTGGATGAGCTGATAATTCCCAACTTTCTCCGACATTATCTCCTATTATATTTCTTTTAAATATTTTTGATATATTATTTCCACCCCATATAACATTTTTATATGAAGGCTTAAAAAATATAGGCTCCATTTGTATATTTCTCTCTTTCTAATTCTTTGTATTACAATTTACTTATTAATTTTACCATATTTTTCACATATTTGCAACCTTCACCAAATTTTTGCTATAAATATTAATAAAAAAGCTCCATATAAATATAAAAACTCGCATAAGAACAACTTATGCGAGTCAGAACAATAAATGATTTACCTCAATAAAACTTTTCTGCAAATTCTAATTCCATTGTCTCAGTATCCAAGAGTACTAAGATGTCTCCTTGAAACCTTATTACAACGCGAAGAGAGGCAAGTCCATAGTATGTGCTTCCATCTTCTATAAAAAGCACAAAACGATTATCTATCTTTCCATTGACAACACTTTTTAAGCCGAAATACTTTTGTGACTCGCCCTTTTGCTCATATGAACTAGGCAGCCAATACTCCCCCTGTACATTTTTCAGATGGGAAGGTAACTGATTAAACATTTCTTCTGTAAGAACACAAGAAGTTCCTCCCAGCTTCAAATTTGAATACATCTTGTTGTACTTTTCCATAACCTTGTATGCCTTCTTTATTCCAGTCTTGCCACTTAGCTTAAGGTAAAACAGAGTAGGCTCACTTATAGCATATGAGCTATCATTAAGCGTAAATAAATTCCAGTTAAGCTGCTCGACACACGGTGTTTGATCCTTCTTGCATCCTGTCTCTCCTGAATTTAGGTTTACAGTAATGATTTTCCCGTCCGGCTCATAATCAATGTATTTTGTTGTTATATCACCATAAACCTCTGGTGTCTCCAACAAATCAATTAGCCGTACTAATACCTTTGCCATTTTCCTCTCCTTTTCTTGTTTTATTAAGTTAATGTTTTAAAACACTTGTAAATCCTTCTATTATCCCTCCTTTTAATTTTAATAATAACTACTAAAATTTTTTACTTTTAAAAGACTTAAATATTATATATCTATTTATGTCAATTGTCAATTCAAATTCTTGAAACAACTAAGTAATTTTTTAGCACTACTCATTACATAAATCTAACATTGCATTTTTTAATTCTTCTAATTCTCTGTTTGCATCTTCCATAGTCTTTTCTTTTACACCCATATAGAACTTAATTTTGGGTTCTGTTCCAGAAGGTCTTACACAGCACCAGCTATCATCTTCAAGTGCATAATAAAGTACATTTGATTCAGGAAGTTCTGTTGTACCTTGCACTCCTGTTACAAGATTTTTTGTAACTTTTAATTTATAATCTCTTATTTCTTCTACTTTAAATTTTCCAATTTGCTTTACTGGATTATTTCTTTGTCTTTCCATAATTTGGGCTATTTTTTCTTGTCCTTCAATTCCTTTTAGAGTCATAGTAGCTAATGTTTCTCTGTAATATCCATATTTTTCATAAATATTTATCATCTGCTCCCATAAAGTTAATCCTTGTTTTTTATAGAATGCTGCAGCTTCACAAAGCATTAAGCATGCAACAACTGAGTCTTTATCTCTTGCATGTGTTCCGATAAGGCATCCATAACTTTCCTCAAATCCAAATAAATATTCATATGAATGGTTTTGTTCAAAGAATTTTATTTGCTCTCCTATATACTTAAATCCTGTTAATGTTTCAATACATTTAATGTTATATTCTTTTGCAATAGCTTTTGCTAAATTTGAAGATACAACAGTTGTAACTAATGCTCCATTTTCAGGAATCAAGTTTCTTTTCTTTCTCTCTGACAATACATATTCTGCAATTAAAAGTGCAGACATATTTCCTGTGAAAGATACATATTCATTAGTTTTTGGATCTTTTGCATAAACACCAAGTCTATCTGCATCTGGGTCTGTTGCAAGTACAATATCTGCATCCTTTTCTTTAGCAAGTTTAAGTGCAAGAGTAAATGCTTTTGGATCTTCTGGATTTGGATAACTAACAGTTGGGAAATCTCCGTCTGGCATTTCTTGTTCTGGAACTACAAATACATTTTTAAATCCTAATTCTGAAAGTACTCTTCTTACTGGTTTATTACCTGTTCCATGAAGTGGAGTATACACGATTTTTATATCTTCTGCCATTTCTTTGATAATATCCATATTTAATGACTGTTTCTTTACTTCTTCAATATATCTATCATCAATTCTACTTCCTATCTCATTATATAGCCCTGCGTTTATTGCATCTTCTTCGCTCATTATCTTTATTTCACTATAATCTTTTACATTTGCAACTTCATCAATTATTTCTTTATCTTTTGGAGGAGTTACTTGTGCTCCATCTTCCCAATATACTTTATATCCATTATATTCTGGTGGGTTATGACTTGCAGTAATTACAATTCCAGAAATACATCCGAAGTTCTCTTACAGAAAATGAAAGTTCTGGTGTTGGTCTTAATGATTCAAATCTATAAGTTTTTATTCCATTAGCATTTAATATCAAAGCTGCTCTTTTACTAAATTCTTTAGACATATGTCTTGAATCATATGCTATTGCAACGCCTTTACTTTCTCCATGCTCCTTTTTTATAAAGTTTGCTAAACCTTGAGTTGCTTTTCCGAACAGTATAAATATTCATTCTATTAGTTCCAGCTCCAATAATTCCACGAAGTCCACCTGTACCAAACTCTAGGTCTTTATAAAATCTTTCTTTTATTTCATCATCATTTCCTTTAAGACTTAAAAGTTCTTTTTTAGTATCTTCATCAAATACTGGATTTTTACACCATTCCTCATACTTTTCTAAATAATTCATATTCTTTCCTCCTTTATAACATATCTTTTATTTTAAATTAATGTGCATTGTATCATAATTTTCATCACTTTCATATAAGATAAAATTCTCTGTATCTGTTTCTACTCTCTTTCCTCCTGTTAGCTCAATTTGCATATATGGTTCAACAATAATTGCAACTTTTTTACCCTTTGTATCCATATCAAGCTCATTTCCATTAAATCTTATATAATCACTATTTATTATGCCATAGAATAATCTACTTTGCATATTATAAGCATAAACTCTATCATATTTATAATTTATATACTCTGCCATTTTAATATATTCTGGCATATATTTTTCTCCATTTGTTAAATTATTTGATGTATCAATCTGTAAGAAGAAATTTAAAGGCATTATTGCTATTAAACAAATCGTATATCCTATCAAAATTAACCTTACTAAATTCTTAATTTTTCCCTTTTTATATCTATATATTATAAATGCGAAAACTATCGCAATACCAGCTATTAAAATTGCATCAATTTTTAATCTTTTCCTCTCATGGAAAAATCTTAATATTGCAAATATATAACTATCTATATTTGTAAATGTTATTGAGTTGTTCTTTATAAAATATATAAACAAATATACAAAAATTACTGATATTACTGCACACACCCATTTAGATATTTTAAGTTTTTCTCTGTCTGATTTAACAAACATAATGATATATGGAATTAATAGTGGTGCTAAATATCTTGTACATATCTTCCCTGGAAATAGCTTTCCTGCTTCTTCTGGAATATACACAATTACTGCACTCTCTATTGCAGTAATTATTAATGTTACTGTAAGAAATCCTATAAATTTTCTATCCTTTTCCTCATAATTTCTTATATTACTTATTGGAAGCAATACTGTGAAAAGTCCCATCGTAAATATTGAAAATATCAAATAACAAAATATTCCATATAATAAAGCTCCTATCTTTTCTAGTGTTACTGGGAAAATACTCATCATTTGATTAGTATAATGATTCGTTCCTTCTTGGAAGCCATTTGCAAAATCTATTAAAAACATTCCCAAAGCAATTAATGCAAGAAATGCTAACCCTTGCACAAATAACCATTTAATTTCTTTGTATTTTTTCTCTCTTAAAATATCTATAAATTGATATAAGAAATACGCAGCAGCAAATGCTATTGAATATGATTTTACAAAGAAAATTACTGCAAGCATAACTACAATTGTTATATCTAGCTTAATCATTCTCTTATCTTTAGATTCAAATTTCAAATATATAAAATATGCAATCCATAAAAATAGTGGATAATTAAGGTTTTCTTGTATTACATAAAATACTGATACCATATCAGATACAAGCGTTCCAAGTATACTTATAAGTATTGCTTTTACTTTATCATTTTTACATACCTTTTTTGTAAGTAAATATGTTGGAAATATGCTACTTGACATTAATATTACATTAATTATACGCATTAAAAACAATATTCTCTCTGGCGAATAGAAAAAGTATGCAATTGATATAACAATCGAATATAATACACAACTATAATTTTGCAAAGCATATTGTTTGCAAAAATTACCATCATAGAAAAATGATCTTGCCATATTTACATATAATTCTTCATCAATCATCTGATAAGTACAAGTTGTCATTTTGCTTGTTACAGCTGCATATCCTAACACTGTAAATATGAATATAATAATCAAGCATAGTTTTGTATGATTATTTACAAATTCTTTTATGGAATTTATAATTTTCTTTATATTATTCATATATTTTAAAACACTCCTCAATTTTAAGTTAATTTATTTATAACTTTTTTTACACCTGCTTTTAGATATTTTGATACTAATTCAATTGTGTACTTAAATTCTTTTGTTTTAAACATTGTAATAACAATAATTCCATTTGTAACAACGCATACTACTACAGCTTTTAATATAAATGTTCCGAACTCCTGCAAATCCCCCTACTGGATCTGGAATAAGTCCAGTTGCAAAATATGTTGCTGTATACATTAAAATAGTTACAACAAGGTATTTTGCATATTTAATATAGTATTTTGCAAGTCCTCCATTTAAAACATATTTAAATGCTAAATATGGTTCAATAGGAAGGTCTACAAGAATAATTGTAATTATTGTTCCTATAAATATTCCTGGCATTCCAATCCATTTTACAAGTATATATGATGTAATTAAGTTTACTATTATTTCCCAAATTGGCTTTGACTTACCATTCCAATATATTCCAGCCGCTTCACAAAACATCCATGGAGTCTTCCTCATCGTATCTAAATAAAATCTTGTTGAAATAAGCACTGTTATGAATGTTGTAAGTAAATAATTTTCATTTGATATAACAAGTATGAATGGTCCAATTAATGCACCAAATGCACATGCACAAAATGAAGCTATCCAAAAGTTTATAAAGTTTATATTGTAAAATACTTCTTTTTGTGCTTCATTAGATCTTGTAGCATGAAGATTTCCAACGCTTGATAAAACAGCTGAAAACATTTGATTTATTAGTGTTGTTAAAGCTTTAGTTATCATTAAGTAATTAGAATATATTCCTGTAAGTACAAGACCTATATATTTTGAAATAAGAAGATTATCTGTCGCATCTCTTATGATACTTCCTACTTTGTGAAATACCATTGCAAGTACATTTTTCTTTATTTCTCCAAAAGTTCCATCATCTAATTTTTCTACATTCTTTTCCTTTAGATATGGGTATTCCTTAAGAGCAACTCTTGATGCAATAAAGTTTGTAAGTATTGTTCCTACAACTTGTGCAATAAGATAACATATGTAATTTCTAGTTATATATATCAATGCAATTTGAGTTATTGTAACTGCAATTGATACTCCCATTTGTATTAGTATATCTTTATATTTCTTCTGGTCACTTACAAGTAAAGTTCTATAATATGAGTAAAAATATGATATTGATGTATCAAATACGAAAATCCAATAAATTATATGTAAAGTTGATAATGGTATATCTTTAGGCATTTCCATTATGAAAAATCCTAAAAATGGCGTCAAGCCAAGTCCCACTATTAAGACAAATAAACCTATCAGTCTATATGCTTTCTTGAAAAATAGCATTAATGATTTTACTTTTTCCTTGTTGTCTTCTGCAAGTGGTTTATACAAGCTAAAGCTAATTGCAGGTCCAATTCCTAACTCTACTAATTGTAGTGCTACTAAGATATCTGTGAATAGTCCATTTATTCCTAAATATTCTCCAATTACTCTTATAAATGCAATACGCACAACTAACTTCATAAGTTGCTGTGTAACCTGTGCCACTATTGAAAGCGTTGCATTTTTTACTGACTGTTTAGTTCTTGTTGTTTGTTCTTTCATTCTTCATTACTCCTGTTTAAAACTTTTTAAGTATTCTTTTGCTATATTATCCCAAGTTAAAGTTCCTCTTTGAAATTCCTTTTTTATTTCAAGAACCTCTTTTATTTTATCAATTAATTTTTCTTCATCATTTGGCAAAATATAGTATATCCCATTTTCATCTTTTACATTTTCTTTTTTAGTTGTAATAATTGATATATTTTGATTATAGGCAGCAAGAAAGCTTCCATTATTTTCTTTTACACCTTCTGTAAATGGTAAAACACATATATCACTTATAGACAAAATATCTGAAACATCACATGGATTCTCAATGTATCCAGTAATTACTACCTTATCTTTGATATTTGATGTACCTATATAATCTATTAAACTCTTTTGATATTCATCATCACTATTTAATTCTCCTATAAATAATAGCTTTACATCATCTAGTTTTTGAACTACATGTAATAAATACTCTATCCCTTTTTCTTTTACAGGAAATCCAAAATATGATAATATTTTTTTATCTTTCATTCCATATTTATCAATTAGTTTTTCTTTCCTATCTTTTCCGATTTTACTTGGTGGAATATTAGCACTTATCGGTATATACACTATATTTGCTTTTTTATAATCTTTTTTTATCTTATCTTGTGCATTTTTTTCAACAAGTATTATCTTATCCACATTATGGAAATTTAAACAAAGTCTTATTTTTGTTTTTAGTTTAATATTTCCATCAGTATTAATATTAAAAGCCCTATATTCATGTATTGTTATCGTAACTATGCATTTTATCTTATTCTTTATCCTAGATGGCAAAAGTGTTATCATAAGCTTGTCTTTATACTCATTATTTGGATACTGGATATTAACTACATCTGGCTTTATTTCTTTTAATTCATTAATTATTTTACTAGTCTCACTCATACTCCAATTTTCCATTATATTATGGATATGAAGCACACTGGATACTGGATTTGCTTTTTTTGATGTAATTATATGAACTTCATTTCCTGTTTTAGCTAATTCTTCTGCTACCTTGCTTGTATAATCGCCTATACCACATTTCATATTTGGAAATGCTCCAACTATAAAACATATCTTCATTTAACTTCATTTCCTCCAACTCTTATTTTTCTAGCACTTCTAATACTTCCTCTGCACATTTTTCCCAAGTGAAAAGTTTTATTCTCTCTAGCCCTTCTTCTATATGCTTTTCTTTTTCTTCTTTTCCTAAATTCATAACTTCTAGGATTTTTTCTCCTAATGCTTTATAATCTAATGTCTTTTCATAATAAAATGCTACATTTCCTCCGTACTTCTGGAAGAGATGAATTATTTGCAGTAATGACGACTTGTTTATTCGACATAGCTTCTAATATAGGAAGGCCAAAGCCTTCATATAAAGAAGGATATACAAAGCATTCTGCATTTTTATATAAATACTCTTTTTCTTCCTTTGATATATATCCTGGCATAATTATATCATCTTTAAATTTTGAACTTTCATATTGTTTTAATATATTTTCATATTTCCAGCCAAGACCACCTGCAAGTATAAGTTTTAAATCTATCTTTTCTTTTTCTTTTATATAATCAAAAGCTTTTATTAAAGTTTCTATATTTTTTCTAGGTTCAATTGTACTTAAGAAAAATATAAACTTTGAATTTTCTATTTTAAATTTTTTTCTTATTTCAGACTTTTTCTCTTCTGTCAAATTTATAGTATGTTCATCAAAATTGGTTCCATTATAAATTATGCTTATCTTATCTTTATCTGCATTATAAAGCTCTATTATATCATTTTTAGTTGCATTAGATATTGCGATTATTTTATCTGCATTTTTTATACTTCTTCCTGCAAATATTGTCTGGATTATAGTGTTTTTAAAAGAGCCTACTGTTTTTAATTTCTTTATTGCTAAATCATGTATTGTAAGCACAAATTTTATATTTTTAGTATATTTATTTCTTCTTGGCAAACAATGTTGTGTTCCAAAAAAGACATCAACTTTATCTTCTTTTAGAATCTTTGGTAGTTTGAAGTAGATAAGGATGCTTCCAAGTCCACCCATATTTTGCTTTACTACTATATTTTCATTAAGTTTTACATCTAAATTAATTTCTCTATTCGAATAAAGTATATATTTATTTTTGGTATCCTTTTTATTTATTTCTTTTATGATATTTTCAATATAAACTGGTATTCCTGCTTTTTTTCCATCCAATCCTCTTGCATCAATGCCAATAATCATAAAATAATCATCCTTTCTAATTTTCCTTATATCCTACTTTTCAAGTGTTGCATATTTATATCCAAATACAAGAATCATCCAATAATATGTTAAAACTAAATCTGGTACTCCTGCAAAAAATGCTACAGTAGTTCCTATAATACTGATTAAAAACATAACACTTATGGCTTCTTCTGATTTTCTAAGCTTTACAAGTGGTTTTATTACAACAAAAAGTATATATCCAAATGCTATGATTCCTACAATTCCAGCATTTACCAGTATGTTCGTAAATAGGTTAAATGTTCTATATGAACCAAATCCAAGTCCAAATATTGGAGAATATTTATATAATTCAAGTCCTATACTATCTCCTGTTATTCTCTCCTTTGCTGAACCTGAAGTTAATTTATCTATTGTCATTTGTTTTACAGTTTTTAATATATTTTGTATGACTGAATCATATTTTTTCTCATCATTATCTTTATCTTCATCTACTAATTCTTCTCTTTCTATTCTGTCTATCGTTCCTAAAGAATAACCAATCTTCAAAAATCCCAAGCATAAAATTCCTGCCAAAGCAATAGAACAAACTGTTGTAGCAAGCATCTTTAAGAAGTTTTTTCCCTTACTTGAAAGTTCACCGTTTCTTTACAAATCCAAATAGGATATATAGTCCAAATAAGAAATAAATTGTAAATATTCCTACATATGTTGTACTTGATGTTGTAAGTATACTGCATGCTGTTGCAAGTACTAATACTGCAAATGTTATAATATATCTTTTTGTTTTTACACTGTCTTTTAGCTTTAAGAAAGTTCCTAAAACAAAAGGTATAAAGCAAATTAAATTTATTGCAAATGTTGATGGCTCTAGTGCTATTGAGCAAATTCTCTTTACATTGTTTGCAACTTGATCATAGCATTGTGCAACATATGGGTTATTATTAAATAAAAATGCTGGATATGGAACTCCAAAATAGAATGATATAAATTGGAAAAATCCCCAAAGTATAGCAAACATCGTGCTTATACTAAATACTTTCAAAAGAGTTTTTATCTCTTCCTTTGTTTTTATTTTAAATGATAATACTATCATAATTACAAACACAAAAATTATAATTGTTGATTGTGTTATATTTGAAAATCCAAATTTTAGGTTAGCAGTTTCTCCAAGAAAATCTGTATATTCTACTGATACACCTGTAATAATGCATGCTATTTCTCCAAGTAATATTGCTATTATGAATATAGAAAAAGCAACTGCGAGTTTATTTTGCATGAATTTTTTAAAAGCATTTTTTACACATTCCTTATTTATCTTTGGTTTTGTCATAATAAAGTTTATAAATTGTCTTAATATCCATATTGCTCCAGTAAACTCAAATGTTTGAATTGGTGTTGTTGTAATGTTTATATGCATGAGTTCTGCTGCTGTAAATGTTGACAAAAACACCATTATATATAATAATAATTTTTCATTTCTAAAAAAAGCGTATATTGATAATACTATTGTAACAATTCCAAATAATGTTATTTCCATTGTTTATCTCCATCTCCCTATTGTTTATCACATAATTCGAATATTTCGCGTATTTTACGGCTAGTATCTTTCCAATTAAATCTACTTGCCCAAGCAATTCTTCTTTGCTTATCTTCTTCAGTATCTTCCCTATTTAATTCTTCCTCAATTACTTTTGCCATCTCGTCCACATTTTTTGGATCAAAATATTTGACAACATCTCCTCCAACCTCTGGAAGTGATGATGTATTAGATGACACAACTTTAGTACCACATGCTAGTGCTTCAATTACTGGAAGTCCAAATCCTTCATAAAGCGAAGGAAATATAAACAGATCTGCCAGATTATATAAATCCAAAAGTTCTTCATCTGTAACAATTCCTGTATGTATTACATTTGATGAAATCTTTAATTCTTCTTCCTTTTTTTCCAAAATTGCATATTTTTCAAATGCTTTACCTACTAATAGTAAAACACAATTTTCTTTTTCTTTTAATTTACCAAAAGCCTGTAGTAATCTTTCTAGGTTTTTATGCTCCTTAAGATTTCCAACATACATAAGTATTTTCTTGTCTTTTGGAATATTAAATTTATCATATAAATACTCTATTTTTTCTTTCGGTTTTGGGTATATATCCTTAACACCTAATTTGACTACTTTAATTTTCCCTTCATCCACTTTAAAATATTTTAATATATCTTTTTTAGTATTTTCTGATACTGTAAGAACATATTTTGATTTTTTTATTGCAATTTGCATCATTATTTTAGCATAATATTTTGCAAGTTTATTTGGTAAAAATTCTTCATAAACAAGATGAGTTAAATCATGTATTGTAACTATCATATCTCCTCTATAAAAAATTGGTACATTATAATGTGGAACATGTAAAAGATCTACATTTTCTTTTTTAAGCTCCTTATATGGAAATTTAAGTTGTTCTTTAATTCCATATATTGGAGATGAAAATTCTATAATTCTCTCTACTTCTTTCACATTTTTTAATTCTGATATATTTCCAAGTGCAACATCATAACAATTATTCTTCATCAAGTTTTGTATATATGTTCCAATACCAGACATATTATACATTCTAGCATCTACTGCGACTTTCATTTATTTTTCAACCACTTTCCTTAATTTTGTTTATAATATTCATACATATCCTGCAAAACCTTACTTAAATCATTTTGTATATTTTCCTTTTCTATAATCTTTGAAATTTTGGTAATATCTGCACAGATATATGGAGTATCAATGTTTCTTAATTTATTTTCATCTACTACAATTTCTATATTCTTTGTAGAAAAGCTAATTATCCTTTTTAATATTTCTTCTAATTTATAAGATTTCCCAGAACCTACATTAAAAATGTCAAATCTTTTTTCATGATTTTCAAGTAAAATCCTATATATTTTTGCAACAGCCTTTACATCTGAAATATCTCTATATGATGATAAATTACCAACATATATCTTACCATCTTTTTCTGATTTTTCTATTTCAGCAATTTGCTTGCAAAAACTTGGAATTGCAAAATTATCTGCTTGTCCGAATTCCTGTGTGGTTAAAACTCCTTGTGCAGACTATGCTTAAGCCATAAGTTTTTGCATACATTTTAGCAATATTTTCTGCTGCAATTTTTGAAATTCCATATGGATTATTGCCATCTAGTAAATCTGTTTCTTTTAATGGAACTTCTTTTTGAATGTATTCTTCACTAGAACCTATAAGAAGCACTTTAGAATTTGGGCAAATATCTTTTACTGCTTCTAATATATTTATAGTTCCAATTACATTTACATTCATTGTATCAGCTGGCTTATTCCAAGATAGACCAACTGAGCTAATTGCAGCTAAATTAATAATATATTCTGGCTTATAATTTTTTAGCACAGATATTATATTATCTTTATCTAAAATATTTACTTTTTCATAGCTTACTGGGTAATTAAACTTACATTTTTCTGCTACATCACTTGCAATAATTTCATAGTTTTTATTACTTTCTAAAAATTCTTTAATAAGATATTCTCCTACAAAGCCATTAGCACCAATAATAAATACCCTATTCATTGTACAAAATTAATTCCTTTCATTATTTTCCTTGCTCTATAAGCTTTAAGTCATGTTCTACCATTATTTTTACAAGCTCTTTAAAATCTACTTTTCTTTTCCAACCAAGTTTTGTTTCTGCTTTTGTTTGGTCTCCAATTAAAAGTTCTACTTCAGCTGGTCTAAAGTATTTTGGATTTACTTTTACAACTACTTTGTCTGTTCCTTTAAGTGTTCCATATTCATTTTCGCCTTCTCCATGCCATTCAATTTCCATACCAGCATTTTCAAATGCAAGAGTTACAAATTCTCTAACTTCATGTGTTTCACCTGTTGCAACAACATAGTCATCAGGCTTTTCTTGCTGAAGCATAAGATACATTGCCTCTACATAATCTTTAGAATAGCCCCAATCTCTCTTTGCGCTTAAGTTTCCAAGTTCTAATGTGCCTTGCAAACCATTTTTTATCTTTGCGACGGCCATAGTTATTTTTCTAGTTACAAATTCAATTCCTCTTCTTTCTGATTCATGGTTAAATAATATTCCAGAACATGCATACATTCCAAAGCTTTCTCTGTAATTTTTCGTTATCCAATGTCCATAAAGTTTTGCCACTCCATATGGGCTTCTTGGATAAAAAGGTGTATCTTCATTTTGTGGTATAGCTTGGACTTTTCCAAACATCTCACTTGTAGATGCTTGATAAAATCTAGCATCTGGCTTAACTGTTCTTATAGCTTCTAACATATTAAGTACACCTATTCCATCTATTTCAGCAGTTCCAATTGGTGTATCCCATGATGTTGCAACAAAGCTTTGTGCTGCTAAATTATATACTTCATCTGGCATAGATATTTTCAAAGCTCTTATTAATGATGCAAGATCTGTCATGTCTGCATAAATTAATTCTACTTTATTCTTTAAATGCTCAATATTTCCATAATCTACTGTACTCTTTCTTCTCCAAATTCCATATACCTTGTATCCCTTTTCTAGCAGTAATTCTGCAAGATATGACCCATCTTGTCCTGTAATTCCTGTGATTAATGCTCTTTTCATTTAATTATCTCCCATTTTATCTTTATATTTTTTATTTACATATTCTAAAATTTGTTTTCTAAAGTTTTCTTCATCAAATTTCATTGCATGATTTCTAATCTCGTTTTGGTCAAATGTCATACTCTCAAATTTCTTTATTGCATCCATTAATGAGCTTGCAGATTGTTCTTTAAAAAGCACTCCTGTTTTTCCGGTCTACTACTGTATCTACTGCTCCTCCCTTTCCATATGCAATAACTGGAACTCCTGAGCTTTCAGCTTCTAGTACAACAATTCCAAAATCTTCTTCTCCAGGGAATAGGAAACCTTTGCATTCTGACATATATTTTTTTACAACATCATCTGGTTGTCTTCCCATGAAAGTTACATATTCTTTATCTGCAATTTTTTCTAGATTTTCTCTTTCTGGTCCATCTCCGATAATTACTAATTTTTTATGTAGTTTTGAACATGCCTCTACTGCTATATCAAATCTTTTATATTTTACAAGTCTTGATACAACAAAATAATAATCTTTTGTTTCATCTGAAGGAGTAAATAGATTTGCTCTAACAGGTGGAAATATTACATCTACATCTCTTCCATATGTTTTCTTTATTCTTCTTCTAACCTCGTTTGATATTGCAATCATTTCATCTGGTCTTTGGGCTGCTTGATAGTCCCAAAGTCTCATATAATTCATAAAATATCTAATAAGTTTTGTCTTAAATTTAGACATACCATCTGTATATTCATCTCTCATCTCCCATGCATAGCGCATAGGTGTATAACAATAGCATACATGAAGAGTATTTGCTCCAGTAATTACCCCTTTTGCACAACTTGAAGTACTACTAATTACAACATCATATTCATTTAGATTAAAATCTTCAAATGCTTTTGGCATAAATGGTAAGTATTTTTTGTGATTATACTCTTTATTCTTTTTTTGCAAAGATGATGTAATTATATTCATCTCTTTAAATATTGGATCCATTTTCTCTGGATTATAAAAAGTAGTATAGATTGGTGCATCTGGAAAGCATTTATGTAGATTAATTATAACTTGTTCAGAGCCTCCCATGTTTGTAAGCCAATCTGCTACAATTGCAACCTTCATATATTACATCATTCCTTTCTATAAAAACACACATAGTAAAATTTCAAATTCTTACAGGAATTTGACTACATAAACTTTGCTCTTAACTCATGAACATGGTTAATACTCTGTCTTTTTCCAATAACTAAAACATCATCTGTATCTATGCAGAAAATATCATCTGCATCTAATAATATTACCTTTTTATTACCTGCATAAACAATATTATCTTTTGAATTTAACATTTCAACATTTCCATTTAGAATATTTCCATTTTCATCCTTCTTTATGTATCTTTCTAATGAATTCCATTTTCCTATGTCATCCCAGCCAAAATCTCCTGGAACTACATATATATTTGGTGATTTTTCCATTACTGCATAGTCTATTGATATAGATTCACATTTTGGATAAACTTCTTTTAATTCTTCTTTATAATTTTCATCATTTATACTTGGCAATTTTGACAAAATATCATAGCTTGAGTAGTTTTCTTGTAATTCCTGTAACATATTATTTACATCAAATATAAACATACCTGCATTCCATAAATACATTCCTGATTTTAAATATTCCTTTGCAGTTTCTAAATCTGGTTTTTCAACAAACTTTTCAACTTTTATTATATCTTTATCACTTTTTTCTGTCTTTATATAGCCGTATCCTGTCTCGGGTCTATCTGGTGTTATGCCTATTGTAACAATAGCATTTTTATTTTCTGTTTCTACATAATTTTGAGCTTTTTCTAGTATTTCGCAAAATCTATCTGTATCTTTAATTGCGTGATCTGATGGTACAACACAAATAGTTGCATCATTATAAAGCTCTCTTATATATAAACTGCTTAATAAAATACATGGTGCAGTATTTCTTCCTTCTGGTTCAACTATTATATTTCTTTCTGGTAAATCACTTAAGTTTTTCTTTACTAATTCTTTATATTTTTCTCCTGTTACAACAAAGATTCTTTCTTTTGGCATAATTTTAAGTAGTCTTTCATATGTTAGTTGTATCATTGTTTTTTCTGTATCTATCAAATTCAAAAACTGTTTAGGTAGCTTATCTGTAGACTTTGGCCAGAATCTTGTTCCCTTGCCTCCTGCCATAATTAAAGCGCAAAACATTATTTTTTCCTCCATAATTTTTAAAATTCGCAAATATATCCATATTATATAAAATATAGAAAAAAATATCAAGTAATTTCATAATATATTCACATTTTTTGTAGAATAAAAAAAGAAGCAAACAAAACGCTTGCTTCTAGTTCTATTCAAATTCAAAAAATTTATCTATCTTTTCAAAATATTTATCAAACTTCTTTGTTTTAAATAATGGTTCTTCTAAGCATTTTCGCCTTAAAGTATCAAGGATTGTGCATATTGCATAAACAATAATTGAGCCTATTATAAGATATACAATATATTGCAAAACTGTTGGGTTATTATAATTAGTAAGCTCTTTACTAATTTGATTCATAATTACTTTGCTAAAATCTACATGCATATGCCATAAATATACACCAAATGTTGCTTTTGCTAAAAATGGAACTATTTTATTTTCTTTTATTTTTATATTTTTAAATAATAAAAATGTTGCAACAGATAATATTAGCATAAATATTGAACTTTTCGCTTCTGCAAAAAATGCTTCTTCTACTGGTAATTTTACCCACATAAATAGTACTGTTATTAAATACATTACTATTATCATAATTGCAATTGTAAGCAATAATCTTTTATTATCTTTGTAATTTATATTGTACTTTCTTATATATGCTGCTATTAAATATAAATATACAAATAATAACAAATCACTATACCATGGAAGTACTCCCATAAAAATTGTAGGCAATATACTAAATATAATTGTAAGAAGTACTATAAGTTTGCCATGTCCTGTTTGAGTTAAATTATCAACCAATTTATTTATTAAAGGGAAAATCAAATAAAGTCCTACATAAGTAGTAGGGAACCAATATGTTTTATGTAATATTGGAAACAAATTGCTTATTATTTCTTTTATCCCAGTTACTTCTCTTGTATATGCTAAATAACATATATCTAAAAATATAGAGCAAAATGCAACTTGCAAAATTATTTTTAATAATTTCTTTGATTTGAACTTTGAATCTGATAAGAAATATCCACTTATCAAGATAAAACAATTAACTCCGTATCCCCCTAATATATTTGTAAAAGCACGAACTAAGCTATATATTGGCTCTCTAATATGAGAGTATTCTCCTAAATGCATAAATCCCCAAAAATGTGTAACCACTATAATAAATGCACAAAATATCCTTAGTAGTTCAAAATTTAATTCTCTTTCTTTACCTTTAACAGATTCCACTTGTGTAGAATCCTTTGTATTTACATCCTCAAGGTTTTCAAGTTCTATATTTTTTTCCATTATTTTTCCTTTTATATATTATCTATCAGAAACTGAATAAAATGTTCTGCCATCTTCTGTTGCTTGTCTTAAAACTACTTTTGAATCAAGTACTATTATAGGTCTTAAACCATATCCATAGTCGGAATGTGACATCGTGCCTAATTCTCCGTTATATGCAACTTTTATTATAAATTTTTGTAATAATGCAGAAGGACTTGCAAGAAAATATCCACTACATCCATCAGTTGGACCTGTATGAGGGAAGTATAGATTATCTTTTTCTTCCTCATTTTCTGCCTTTGCTTTTATATATCCTTTTGAATTAGTTAAAGATTGTGAATAATCCGACCTAGTTATATAATATCCATACTCTCCAGCATCTTCTCCATCAACTGTTATTCCTACATCTTCTTCAGTTATTTTGCTTCCACCTGCACCATATTTTGCATTCCAGCTTTTTGCCCACATTTCTAGAGTTGGAGAACCTGAAACATATTGTACAAAACTTGCTTTAGGAGTTCCAGAAACTAAATTTTTCCAAATATCATTACATAGCAACTTTGATACACATAGTGAATTTGCATATTGTTTATCACCTGTTGAGTGATCTGCTATGCTATAATTTTTTGATAAAAATATATCCGGGAATATACATTGTGCTTTAGTATTATTTGCTTCATTTTTTCCATCATAACAATTATATGAAGCTGGAGCACTCTGCCAAGATACTCCATATTTTGAAGGCATTGTTAATCCTGCTTGTGATTGCATTGTACTAGTTATTTTTGAGGTAGGTATGCAATCTGCTGAAATCAAGAAGACTCTATTTTGTTCATCTCTATAAAATATTTGCCAATCATCTAATGAACCATTTTCACCATTTAAATCTATTCCTAAATCTACATATTCTCCATAATTTTTAGGTGAAACATCACTTGATCCTAATGATACATATTTAGAGGTTAAATTGCTTACAACTTGCTCTAAAAGATTAGTATAATTTTGCATAACTCCACCTTCATATTCTTGGGCATTTGCATAATCTTGTGTACTCTTAACTGCTAAATTAATAAATCCACCACTTACTAATGCATTTATTGATATTGCAGCTAATATAATTAACACTATAACAGTAATAATTAACGCCACTAATGTAATTCCATTTTCTTTTTTACTAATTCTTTCAATACTAATGTTTCGCAATTTTCTTGTCCTCGCTTTCTCTTGTGTATTTTTGTAATTCTTTTGTAAAAAACATCATATTACACTTTAATATATTTTATCAATACTTTGTCTTCATGTCAATACATTTACTTATTAATTATCATTTTTTAAATACGCATGCACAACAGTTCGCTTCTCTGCTGAATCTGTGCATGTGAAAAGCGTTATATATTTATCTTCTTTTTGTATTGGTTTTTCAAAATCAATTTCACTTTTATTTAATATTGATTTCAAACTAGCATTCATATCAAATTCTTCTGGCTTAATCTCATAAGCAGAAAATACATCATATTTATAGGTAGCATCACTTGTCAAAATTACTATTTCTATATTTTTTCCAACTACACCCTCTCTTATCATATCAAGTTTTCCAAACATAGAATCATTCTTCATATTATGCCCATAAATAATAGTATTAGTATCTTCGAAATCATGATTTCTATAATCTATAAATATACTTCCAGATACATTATTTCTCCTATATATATCCCTAGTCAAGTAATAATCATTATTCTTATATTGTACAATTGGATAACTAATACCTAGGCTTGCAATTTTTATCCATCCTTTTACATCTGGATTTACTCTAAGTAATTTTTCAAAATCAGCCTTTCTTGCTTCTTCTGGAGTTAATTTTACTGTATCTTTAGTAGGTGCTACTATTGTATTCTTTACCATAGTATTAGTAGTATTATTTGTAGTGACATTTACTACATTAGTTTCATTAGTTATATTAGTTACTTCACTATTTGTTTCAATAACATTAGCATCTTCGTAGTTATAAGAAAAGATTTCACTTTCCAAACTTGCAATTTCTTGTTTATTATTTGCAATTTGATATCTCCATATAATGATATATATTAAAGAAATACTGAATACTAGTATTAAAATACATGTTATTTTCTTTTCAATAGATAAATTTTTCCAATAATTCATATTAATCCTCATTTTAAAGATAAAGTAGGGAATGGTGATATACTACTCCCTACTTCTGTTTTTAAGCTCATTTTATTTCATTAATCTATTTTTCTTTGTTATTCTAATTATTATTAGAGCTACTGCTGTAAGGATAACTAATATTGCAAACATATTTGCCAAAGTATCCCCTGTCTTTGGTGTATCTGTTGTTCCGTTTGGGTTTTCATCAATACCATCTTCATATGCTAGAGCAAATACTGAAAATTCATCAGTATAGAATGAATAACTATTTTCATTTTGTGTTAATGCTAATTTTTCTACATTACCATCATGATATTTAAGTACATAGAATGTTCTATTTTCTTTTCTAAGTTCAGTTGGTATATTTATTGTAATTGGAATCTTTTCACTTAATTTTGTAAGATTTCCTAATGATTGACCATTTGAACTTACTGCAACTGATATATCGATAAATTTAACTATCTCATCTAATTTAGCAGTAGTTAATAAGCCATTAAGAGTATCTACAGGAATTTCTGTTTCTGTTATTTCGCTTACCTGTACTTCAGAAGTTACAACAGCTCCTGTTTGTAAATAGCTTTGAATTTGTTCATATAATGAATTAGATGGATCCCTCATTGTTTCTCTTAATACTCTACTAACTTCGCTTTTATCTTTAACTGCAACTCCAAAGCTAAATGTATCTTCTGAAGGTACAACCTCTGGAGTAACTATTCCTGTTTGATCCTCAGGATCTGGTTCTTTTGCTTTAACTGTTACAACGCAATTTTTGTTGATGTCTCCTACTTTTATTGTTATATTTACTGTTCCTTCTGCTTTTGCAGTTACTATACCATTAGATGCAATATCTATTGCTGCTCTATTATCCCACTCATATGATAAAGTTTCTACTGTCTCTGGTGGTACTATAGATACATTTAAATTAGCGCTGTCTCCTACTGTTAATTCTAAAGTTTCAGCTGAATTTATAGCTGTTGCTTTAAGTCCTACTAAATATTTTCCATTTCTTGAAACACATGTATATCCCTCATCTGCAAATTCAGTTACGTCTTGACTAAATTTTCCTCCACTTATTGTTACATTGCCTTTTGACTTTTCGCTAACTTGGAAATTACCAGATGTATGTTCAATGTTTGTTATTGTCAATCTATTGTTAGGTTGTGCTTCTTCATCAGAAGATCTAACAAATATATCTCCTGAAACTTTTCCTGATATATTTACTGTAACATCAGGTCCTGCTTCATATCTTTCCTTCCAATAATATACATCAAGTGCAATATTCTTACTTGAAATAGATGTTGTGCCATTAACAGTAACAGTACCGTTATTAACACTTAAAGCAATTGGATATCCCTCTTCACCTTTAGCTTTTGTATGGTTAAGAGTCATATTTTCAATTGTCAAATTTGAATAATTTTGAATTAAAATATCAGCTGTACTACTTTCTAATGTACCATTTTTTAATGTTACTGTTGCATCCTTTAATAATTGGCAAGCATTAGTTTCATATCCTGAAGAGCCAACTAAAGAAGTATCAACTGTATAAGTATAACTGTTAAAATCTATTGTAACAGTCTTATTCTCTGGTACTTTGAATCCCTTTCCATTTGTTATATCTCCTTGTAATTGTAGTTCAACTTCATTAGTATCTGTTTGGGCATCAAGTGCTGTTTGTATATCATCATACTCTTGATTAATGGTTTCACTCTTTCCTTCTATTACTTTTACCTTTGCTGTTTCATCTGCTAAACATGCATTAGGTATCAAAAAAATTAACATACCAATTAATGCAAGTATTAATACTAATAATTTTGCTTTTTTCATAAGTTTTCCTCCTTAAATCTCTTATTCTTCGACAATTATTATACTATATAAATGTTACAAAGCAATTACATTTATATTAAATTTTATTTACATGCATAAAAAGAGACAAGTTTTTTTCTAAACTTGCCTCTTTTATAATTATTCAAACAATATTGTAGTTTCTTTATTTAAGTTTGTTTGTTTTGTAGATTTTAATATATCATCAACATAAAGTTTTACTGTAACTGTTCCTTTGCCAGCAAAAGTTGCCTTAATATTTGTTTCATCTTCTGTATGTGTTCTTTCATATACTGTATCTTCATCTACTACTATTCTTACTTTAGCAGTTCTCGCACTACTTAGGGTATTATTCCCAGTACTTGTGTTATTTAAAATAGATTTTAGATTAACTTGTACTGTCGCATTTATAAGTTGTTGTATTTCATTTACTGTAATTGTTATATTTGCTCCTTTTTCAACTGTTGTTCCTGCATCTAAACTTTGTTTTAATATTACGCCATCTTCTTTTGTATGATCTTCTTCTGTAAGAGTAGCACTTATTGTAAATCCTGCATCTGTAAGTTCTTTTACAGCATCATCTTTAGGTTTACCAATTACATTTGGAACAGTTACTTCTTCTATTCCCTTACTTACTGTTATTGTAACCGTTTGACCTGCTGCTACCTCTTGTTCTGGATCTACATCTTGTTTTATTACATATCCTTTTTCTACTTTTTTATCAAATTCTTCTACAACTACGACTTCTAAATCTTGTTCTCCTAAAGCTTTTTTTGCTTCTTCTTCCGTCTTTCCTACAACCTTAGGAACTTTTACAATTTTTTGTCCTAGACTTACGACTATTTTAATATGCTCATTTTCTTTTATCTTATAATCTGCTTTATATTCTGGCACTTGTGAAATTACAAGTCCTGCGTCAATATCAACATCATATTTTTCCTCTGTAACTTCATAAGTTAATTTTGTTCCCTTTATCTTTTCTTTTACTTGGTCTATGCTTAGTCCTACCAAATTTGGAATCTGTATATCTTTGCTTCTAGTTAAATTAAATACCAGAATTGTTCCTCCAAGGCTTACTGCAAATAAAATTATAAGTACTAATATTATTGTAAGAGTCTTATGCTTTTGGAAGAAGTTTTGTTTTTTATTCTTATCTCTTTCTTTTATCTTCTCTTCTATGTTCTTCTTTCCAACGGTAGGAACAACTTGTGTTGGAAATGTTTCATCAGATCTAGAAATTTTTACAAATTCTCCATCTGGATTTTTAAGTACAAGCGTTAAATCTCTTAACATCTCAGTTGCTGAATTATATCTAAGTGCAGGATCTTTTTTCATAGCTTTCATTACAATATTATTAAGTGCCATAGGTATTGCTGGATTTAGTGTTATTGGCTCTTTTGGAATTTCCTGCATATGTTTTAGAGCAACTGATACTGGTGTATCTGCATCAAAAGGTACTCTTCCTGTAATCATTTCATAGATTACTACACCTAAAGAATATAAGTCTGATTTTGCATCTGTATATCCTCCTCTTGCGTGTTCAGGTGAAAAATAATGAACTGAACCAAGAGTTGTTCCAAATGCAGTTATTGTTGAATTAGACACAGACTTTGCGATTCCAAAATCTGTAACTTTTGCAATTCCATCTTCTGTTATTATTATATTATGTGGTTTTATATCCCTATGAATTATATTGTTTTTATGAGCAGTTTCCAAAGCAGAAGCTATCTGAATTGCAATATTTACGCTCCATTTCCAATTTAATGCCCCATCTGATAATATTATTTCTTTTAAAGTTTTTCCTTGTATGAGTTCCATTACTATATAATATAAATCCCCTTCATGTCCTACATCATACACAGAAACAATATTTGGATGAGTCAAACTTGCAACAGCTTGTGCCTCTGTATTAAATCTTTTAATAAATTCTTCATCAGTTGTAAATTCATCTTTTAAGATTTTTACAGCTACATATCTATTTAATACATGACATCTTGCTTTATACACTGTTGCCATTCCACCGATTTCCTATTCTTTCTAATATCTCATATCTGTTTCCTAACAATCTACCTTCTAAGTTCATATCTTTTCACTCCCCTAGTTTTTTATTATAACAACTGTTATGTTGTCTATACCACCCGCATCATTTGCCATATTTATCAGTATTTTATCAGCGTTATCAAAATTCTTTGTTACTGCATCATAAATTGCACTTTCTTCTACCATATTTGTAAGTCCATCAGATGTCATAACTATTATATCTCCAGCTTGAAAGTTTTTTACCATTACATCTGGTTCAATATCTTCTGTACATCCGAAGTGCTTTCATTAACATATTCTTTTTTGGGTGATGTTTTGCTTCTTCTTTCGTAATCGTTCCGATCCTTTACTAATGTCTCGACATAGCTATGATCTGTTGTGAGTTTTCTCATAAACTCGCCTCTGATTCTATATATCCTGCTATCTCCAATATGTCCAATATATGCTCTATTATTATATATTAAGCAAATCTCTAAAGTAGTACCCATTCCCTTAAGTTCGTCTATATCTTTTGACTTATCAAAAACTACATTATTTGCATATTCCATAGCATCTCTTATTAATTCTTGTATATCTTCTTTATCGTGGTATATAGAGTTAAAATGTGCTTCAATATATTTTCTTGCAGCTCCTATTGCGAGCTTACTTGCAACTTCTCCTCCGTTATATCCACCCATTCCGATCTGCTAGCATAAATATGTCATAACTTGTACTAAATCCATCTGAAATATAAAAATAGTCTTCATTTTGTTCTCTTATTCTTCCTTTATCAGAATTTGCTAAAACCTTCATACTTTAATTTTCTTCACCTCTTTTTCTCCTTAGTTGTCCACATGCTGCTTCTATATCGTCTCCTAATTTTCTTCTAATTGTTGCTGTAATTCCTTTTTGATTTAAATAATCTCTAAATTTTATAACATTTTCATCTGTACTTTTAGAAAATTTGCCGGTTGTCTATTTCATTTATCGGAATCAAATTAACATGACATAGCATTCCTTTTAATAAATTTACTAATTTATCGGCGTCTTCCTTTTTGTCATTTTTATCTTTTGCTAAAGCATATTCAAAAGAAATTCTTTTATTAGTCTTTTCTATATAATATCTGCAAGCTTCCATAAGCTCATGGATATTATATTTATTGTTTATCGGCATCATAGAACTTCTTTCTTCGTCTGTCACATGATGAAGTGATATTGAAAGTGTACATTGTAAATCCATATCTGCTATTTCTCTAATCTTAGGAACAATTCCACAAGTAGAAATACTTATATGTCTTGCTCCTATTTCTAGACCTTTTGGAGAATTTATTATTTCTATTGCTTTCATTACATTGTCAAAATTATCAAATGGTTCGCCTATTCCCATAAAAACAATATTTGATATTTTAATGTTTTCATCTCTCTGTGCAGCTAATACTTGCTCGACAATCTCTCCGAGAGCTTAAGCTTCTTATAAACTTTATGCCTGTTGATGCACAAAACTTGCACCCCATCCTGCAACCAACTTGAGAAGACACACATATAGTTTTTCCATACTTATACTGCATAACAACACTTTCTATTGCATTACCATCAAGAATATCGAACAAATACTTTATTGTACCATCTTTTGAAACTTGTTTTTCTAATATATTAAAATTAGAAATACTGTAATTTGCCTTTAGCTTTTCTCTTAGCTCTAAAGATAAATCTGTCATTTCATCAAAGCTTGCTACATTTATTTTGTATAACCATCTAAATATTTGCTCTGCTCTATATGGCTTCTCTCCAATATTTGCAAGTTCTTCTTTTAATTCATTTATAGTATAATCTTTTATATTTTTCATAACTTTTCTTTCTAATATATGTTTCCTAGTTATCGTTATATCACAACTATAAATATTTTTCAATACTTTTTGTATTATTTTTGGAAAGGTATGGAATTGTAGGAAATTTTCCTCTTTAGATGCTTATTCTCTTTTTTAAATAGAAATTATTATTAAAAATAATATACAAACTTGACTTTGATATACTTATAAATTAAAATAAAAATATAATCTATTATATATGGAGGATTTTTTATGAAAAAATATATAAAGTATATTATAAATGTAGCTTTCATACTATTTACTATATTATTCATTTTACACACACCATCATACGCAGACTCAATTTTTTCTTCTATAAATATAAATAACTTAGATATGAATAGTATAAATGTAAATAATGTAGATGATTTTAAAAATGCAATTCAGAATATTAAAGAAAATGAAGAACTAGCAAATAAAGTTTCTAGTGGAAATGCAGACCTATCAGATATAATTGATGCATATAAAGAATTAAGTACTGTTGTATCAAATAAAGAACTCGCAAATTTTATTGAAGATAATAAAAATGAAATTGCAAAGCAAGGAATAAGTAAATCAGCACTTTCGACTGCATCTACTCTGCTTAAAACTTTTGACTCAAATGCTGTAATAGATGTCTTAGAAAATGATCTAAATGTTGATGAAACTATTAAATCAACCGATGCAAATGGTGAGGCTATAAGTACATCTGAAATAGTTGAACAAGTTTTAGATAATACTTCTTCTGCTGATAAAATTAAAATTGCTCTTAAATTGTTGTTTTCTAATGAAAACTTCAGATTACTAATTATTGCAGGTATTGTAATTTTAGCATATTCAGTTTATATAACTGGTCTTATATTTAAAAAAGCTGATAAACCTAGTTTTGCAACTGTTATTCCAATTTATAGAGATATTATACATTTAAAAATATGCAACTTTTCTCCTTGGGTTCTTATATTAGTATTTATTCCTGTAATTGGATGGCTTGCACTTTTGGCTATTGCAATAATTCGGAAGATTCGAACTTTCTAAGAATTTTGGTCACGGCTTTTTATTTGGTTTAGGTCTACTACTCCTTCCAATAATTTTTAGAAGTTACTTGGCATTTTCTAATGATAGTTTTACTCAAATAGAAGAAGAATAATAAAAAATGAAGTATTATGTAACAAATTTTGACATAATACTTTATTTTTTCCAAAAAGTGTAGTATAATAAATAGGGAAAGGAAGATGTTTTATGTGGTATATATGGTTAATTGCTGCTGGTATCTTCTTCATAGCAGAAATTATGACTGTAGGCTTTATGATATTTTGGCTTGGCATTGCCGCACTTGTAGTTACAGTAATTAGTTTATTTGTAGACAATGTTTTTATACAAATGGCTATATTCGTAGTTTTATCAACTATTCTTTTATTACTCACAAGACCTTTTGTAGATAAGTTTGTTACAAAAAAAGATGATAAAGTTGCAACAAATGCATTCTCAATAATTGGCAAAGAAGCTAAAGTTATAAAGAAAACAGATTCTGTAACAAAACTTGGTCAAATCAAAGTTGGTACTGAAACTTGGACTGCCAAGGATACAAATGATGGAGTTTTAGAAGAAGGAGAAATTGTCAAAGTAGATAGTATTGACGGAGTTAAGGCTATCGTCTCTAAAATTTAGTTTATTAAATTATATTATATTTATTTAAGGAGGTTTTACTATGTGGTTTTTAATAGTGTTACTTGCAATTATACTTATAATCGCATTTAAAACAATTAAAATCGTTAAACAAGCTGAGGTTTACATCATTGAAAGATTAGGAAAATATCATAAGACAGCTGATGCTGGTCTTACAATTATTATCCCATTCTTTGATCATGTTCGTTCTGTTGTAAGTTTAAAACAACAAACAATGGACATTCCACCTCAAGGAGTTATTACAAAAGATAATGTTACTATATCAATAGATACAGTAGTTTTCTATAAGATTACAGATCCTGCAAAAGCAGTTTATGAAATTCAATCTTTAAGAAAGGGTATTGAATACTTATCAATTACAACTATTCGTGATATCGTTGGTAAGATGGATTTAGACCAAACATTTAGTTCAAGAGATATGATTAATGATCAACTTAGAATTATCCTTGATGAAGCAACTGACCAATGGGGATGCAAAGTAGACAGAGTTGAAATTAAAGATATTACACCACCTGCTGATATTCGTGATGCAATGGAAAAACAGATGAACGCAGAAAGAAATAAGAGAGCTGCTATCCTTCAAGCTGAAGGTGAAAGACAATCTGCAATTACTATTGCTGAAGGTCAAAAAGAGGCTGCTATTCTTGAAGCTGATGCTGATAGAGAAGCTAAAATTAGGCGTGCTGAAGGTGAAGCTGAAGCTATTAAGAAGGTTGCTGAAGCAAAAGCTCAAGAGATTCAAATGGTTTATACTGCAATTAAGAAATCATCACCTGATGATAAATTAGTTCAAATTAAATCATTAGAAGCTTTAAAAGAAATTGCTTCTGGAGATGCAAACAAAGTATTTATTCCATTTGATGCAACATCTGCTCTATCTTCACTTGGAGCTATGGCAGAAGCTGTTAAAGATAAAAAAGAATAATACATATAAAAAAAGAGCACATCTTAGGATGCGCTCTTTTTTTATACCATTATCCAATTCCATATTTTTTCTTGAACTTATCTGCTCTACCACCTGTTGTATTTTGTTTTAAGTTACCTGTCCAATAAGGATGACATTTAGAGCAAATATCAACATTCATAGATTTCTTTGTTGATTTTGTTTCTATTACATTTCCACATGCGCATGTTATTTTGGCATCTGTAAATTCTGGATGTATTCCCTCTTTCATTTTGCGTATTCACCTCTTTCTTAAAAGCTTATCTATCTTGCTTTAAATTTACTTTTTTTCTTCTTTACTTTCTTGTTCGTAAACATATTGTGCTGAATCTTGTAATTGTGTCATGTATGGCACTTTAGCAACTATTTTTGAAACAATATTAAATAGGCATGCAACTATAACAATTAACATTCCGATTTTTTTCCAATATTTTGCAAACATGCCATGCACCCCCTTCTTTAATTTTCTTTAAGGCGTATAAATTTATTATACACGCTTTTTTTATGTTTGTCAATTAAAATAAGCGGATTTATATACAATTTTTCGTCATTTTTCGTAACATTTTTTAGTTTTTTCTATATACTATTATTAGAGCATAAGATTTGTTCGTCTGGGGGTTACACATGACAATGAATATTTTATATAATATACCTTTAAATAAATGTTGCAAAGTAATAGATGTTAAATGTAATGATAATAAGCATTTAAAGCGAAGATTGTTTGACCTTGGGATTGTAAATCGGGACTTTAATTACTCCAGTTCTTAAAAGTCCATCTGGTGACCCAACAGCCTATGAGATTCGTGGTACACTTATTGCACTTAGAAAAGAAGTCGCTAGTTTGATTGAAGCCCAAGAAATAGTTTAATATTTTAACTTGAGTAGGGTTTGTTCCTACTCACTTTATTTTCTTTTTTTAATATACTAATATAAGAGGTGATATTGATGGGACTTACTGCAAGTTCTAGTGGTATAGATACTATAAAGCAGGATGTTTTTGAAAAAGCAATTGGCCTTAATTACACAATTGCTTTTGCTGGTAATCCCAATGTTGGAAAAACCAGTATTTTTAATAATTTAACTGGACTACATCAGCATACAGGAAATTGGCCAGGAAAGACAGTTTCTAATGCATATGGCATATGTGAATATAAGGATAAAAAGCTTCTTTTAGTAGATTTGCCTGGTACATATTCTCTTATGTCTAATTCACAAGAAGAAGAAATTGCAAGAGATTACATATGTTTTGGAGGTTCTGATTTATGCGTCATTGTTGTTGATGCAACTTGTTTAGAAAGGAACTTAAATTTAGTTCTGCAAATACTTGAAATGACTCCTCATGTAATTGTTTGTGTAAATTTATTAGATGAAGCTAAAAAGAAATCTATTAATGTAAATTTGGATTCCTTATCTAAAATTTTAGGAGTACCTGTCGTCGGAACTGTTGCAAATAAGCCAAAAACACTAAGAAAATTATTAGATACTATGTATAACTATTTAGAAAATCCAAATAAAAATAGCCATAGGTATTTGGTAAAATATGATGATGTTATTGAAAATACAATTTCTAATATTATTGATGATATTTCTCTTCTCCTTCCTGATAACAAAAAGCACCTTGCAAGATGGATTGCAATAAAGCTTTTTTTCGGTAACACTGATATTAGCGATATTCTAAAGGCTAATTTGAATATCGACTCTTCTAAACTAGATGTTATTATACAAAAATTATCTAACCTTAAAAGTGATTTGGAAGATAAAGCCCCTTTAGATAATCTTTATGACAATATTGTTATTAAAATTGTACAATCTGCAGAAGAGATAAGAAAGCAAGTTGTTGAATTTAAAGAAGCAAAATATAACTTGCGAGATAGAAAAATTGATAAAATCTTAACCTCAAAAAAATTTGGCATTCCTATTATGCTTGTTTTTCTAGCAGTTATTTTTTGGATAACAATTGTTGGTGCAAATTATCCGTCCCAATTACTTTCTAGTTTTTTTGGTATACTTCAAGAAAAGTTACTAATTTTGTTTAACTTTTTACATATTCCAGAATTTGTAACCAATTTGCTAATTTATGGAATGTATCAGACCGTCACATGGGTTATATCTGTAATGTTGCCTCCTATGGCAATATTCTTCCCTATGTTTACTTTGCTTGAAGATTTAGGGTATCTTCCAAGGATTGCTTTCAATCTAGATAATTATTTTAAAAAAGCCTGTTCAACTGGCAAACAGGCACTAACTATGTGCATGGGATTTGGTTGTAATGCAGCAGGAGTTGTTGGAACTAGAATAATTGATTCTACAAGAGAAAAGATTATCTCTATTGTAACTAATAATTTTGTTCCTTGTAATCGGCCGTTTTCCTTTTCTTATTACTACTGCAACGATTTTTATTGGCTGTTACTTTTCTGGTTTCCTTGCAAGCATTGTTCCTACTCTTACTGTAATTTTGATTATATTACTTGGAATATTCTTAACGCTTATGATTTCAAAGCTTCTTTCTAAGACTTTACTTAAAGGTGTTCCTTCTTCTTTTATATTAGAACTTCCACCATATAGGAAGCCACAAATTGGTAAAATTTTAGTTAGATCTTTACTTGATAGAACTTTATTTGTTTTGGCAAGGGCTGTTTCTGTCGCAGCTCCGATTGGAATTGTTATTTGGCTTTTTGCGAATATATCATTTGGAGATTCTAGTATTTTGACATATATTGCAAATTTCCTAGATCCTTTTGCAAAACTTATGGGACTTGATGGATATATACTTACTGCTTTCATTTTAGGAATCCCTGCAAATGAGATTGTGCTTCCTATTATCTTAATGTGTTATATGTCTGCAAGTTCACTAATTGACTTAAATGATACCTTTGCAATAAGAGATATTTTACTTGCAAATGGTTGGACTTTTATTACAGGTCTTAATGTTATGCTGTTTACTTTATTGCATTTTCCTTGCAGTACCACTTTGATTACAATTTATAAAGAAACTAAAAGTATAAAATGGACTGCTATTTCATTTTTACTCCCTACTCTTTGTGGAATCGTTATTTGTCTTTTAACAAACGGAATTTGGAATTTGATTGTTTAAACAAAAATACATCTCTAAATTATTTTTTAGGGATGTATTTTTAAATTTTATATTCTAATCACATAATTTTTCAACTTGCATTGTACTATCATATTTTTGCACTATATTTTTATATCTTTCATAAATAGATGAATAATTTGAAAGATACTTCTTTATGTCTGGGTTACTAAATGGTATAACCTTAAAATCTCTCCAAGTTGATTTATTGTAATATGTAAAGATTAATTCATTATTAATATCTTCGATAGAAATATTTACATCATTTCCTTTTTGTGTTTTTGTGATTTTAAGTGAACTCATAAGTCCTACCATTTTATTATAATTATCATCTTGATACTGTGCTGAAATAAAGTTTCCTAAAGAATAGAATACTAGTGTATCATCAATCCACTTTACTGGCTGAATAACATGTGGATGTGTTCCTATAATTATATCTACATCCTGATCTGCTAAAAACTTTGCTTCATCTTCTTGATATGCTGTTGGCACATGTGTATATTCTACTCCCCAATGCATTGCTACAATTAGCACATCTACTTTATCTCTTACCTTTTCAATATCTTGCTTTACTTGTTTTTTATATTCTTGATACTTTGTATCTCTTTCAGGATCATTTATTGTCAAATCTGTTGGCCAGACATTTATAAGATATTCTTTTCCAGCAGGAACTGGTATTCCATTTGTACCATAAGTATAATTAAGCATTGTATAAGTAATGCCATTTTTTTCTTTAATTATAGGCTCATTTTGTCTTTCTTCTGAGTCATAGCTTCCGAACTGCAAATACATTAGGCTTACCATCCCAATACTTTCTCGAATTTAAAACAGCTTTTTGTCCACTATCCATTGTATGGTTTGTAGCTAAACTAACTAGATTAAATCCAGCATCTATCATAGCATCTCCTGCTTCATATGGAGAATTAAATGATGGATAATCAGATACTCCAAGTTCTGAGCCACCTAATATTGTCTCTTGATTGTAATATGCTAAATCATAGCCATTTACTTTTTCTTTGATGCGTGTAATCATTGGCTTGAAATCATATCCATTATTTCCTGCAAGTCTTGCAGCATCTTTATATACACTACTGTGTATTAAGTAATCTCCACACATTATAAGAGAAATACTGCTTTTCTTCTCTTCTACATCATGATTAACATTTTCTTGTACTGTTTCTGATACATTCTTTTCTCCACTTTCCGCTTCATTTGAATGCTTTCCTCTAAAAAATATTAAGTATATAGCTAGTATTATTACAAGCATTACTATAAAAAGAAAAGTAATAACTGACTTTTTAGTTCTTCTTTTTCTCCTTTTCCTTGCTTCCATTTTTTTACTCCTTACATTTTACATAAGTGGTGCAAATACTCTTAAAACTGCTTGCCACATACTCTTTATGACACCACATTTAGATTCTTTAATTGTTACTTCATGTGATACTTTTATTGAATCTTCTATATCCTTCTTTACATCTTGTATTACATTTGTATCTTTCATATAAATTCCACATTCAAAGTGTAGATACAAACTTCTATAATCCATATTAATTGTTCCAACTGTTGCAATTTCATCATCTGAAACAAATACTTTACTATGTACAAATCCTGGTGTATATGTATATATTTTAACTCCACCTTGTATTAATGCACTAAAATATGATTTAGTTACATCATAAACAAACTTTTTGTCTGGTACTCCAGGAACTACAATTCTAACATCTACTCCTCTTCTTGCTGCTAAAACTAGGCTGTTTATTACATCTGTATCAATTATTAGATATGGTGTATATATGTATACATATTTTTTAGCTTGATTTATAATATTTAAGTATATATCTTCTCCTATTATTTCATCATCTAAAGGACTTTCTCCATAAGGTACAATTAGACCATTTTCTTTATATTGTTCTTTAAATTCACATTTATATTTAGTATAATCTTCGTCTTCATTTCTAAAAGCATTCCATATTTCCAAAAACATTACTGTAAAATTCCAAACTGCCTCACCTTTAATCATGATTCCATTATCTTTCCAATGTCCATGTGTAGTTTTTACATTTATATATTCATCAGAAATATTTATTCCACCTGAAAATACTGTATGTCCATCTATAATCATCATTTTTCTATGATCTCTATGGTTCATAATAATGCCTGAAAATGGTGAAAGTTTATTAAATAAAACACATTTTATTCCATCTTTTTCAAGCTCTTTAGGAAAGCTTGTTGGAAGCATTGTGACAGACCCCATATCGTCATACATTACTCTTACATCAACGCCCTGTTTTACTTTTTCTTTTAAAATGTCTACTATTTGTTGCCACATTTGCCCTTTATTAATAATAAAATATTCTATAAATATAAATTTTTCCGCTTTCTTTAATTCTTCAAGCATTACAGGAAATACATCATCTCCTAATGGGTAATACTTTATTTCATTATTCTTTGTTATAGGAAATCCTGCAAATTCATTTATATATCGTAATTGTCCTAGATTCTTTTCTTTTATTTCTTTAGTTATATTTTCATCTTGCACTAAATATTTTTGACCTTCACTTATGTTTTTATTGATATTTTTTAATATCTTACTATTATTTCTATTACTTTTTAATATAATAAATAATAGTGTTCCTATTATTGGAAATAGCATGATTATAATAATCCATATTAAATCACTACTTAATCTCTTACTATTCTTTATAATAGCTAACACTATTAATATACTAATAATTCCATATAATATTTGGATAATTTGTATGTATTCTCCTAATTTTAGATATATAAATAAAGTTAATAATATTTGTAGTAATAGTCCTACTATTACTACACTTCCTCTTTTTATTGCAAGCCACATATTTTATCTTCTCCTATTATTTATTAATTAGAATATTTCTTTTACATTTCTCATAAATATTATATCTTCTATTATATCAATAACTGAATATACAATTAGCATAATTCCTATTGTCGTAACTATAGCACCTGCATTCATTGTTACATATAGTCCACATACTAACATTACTATTGCAAGTATTAAACTATAAACCCATATATCTAATTTTAATGCTTTTAACTTAAATGATAAACTCATTCTAATAAATGAACTATATATAATCCATATTCCTATTATAATTCTAAATATAGCTCCTATTGTGTTACTATATATTATTGTAACAATTCCTAAAACACAAGCCATAAGTCCATATATTAAATCGTAATTATAAAAATCATATTTTCCTTTTGCTGAAAAATAATTAATTATCTTGCAGATACCAATAATTATAAATATAGAACCTAAAATGTAAGATATAGTTCTTACTGTTCCTTCTGGTTTCCATACCATTATTGCTCCAAGTATAGCAAATATTACAGCTTCTAATATAGAAATCCAACCAGTTTTTTTAAATATTTTTTGTATGTAGTCCATTTTATTACTCCTCCTTTTTTCGTTTCTTATTAGATAAATATTTTCTAATACAAGTATAACAAACATTAAAAAATTTATCAATATACATTAATTAGATTTATCATAGTCATCTAAAAAGTGATGTGTTTCATTGTTCTTTCTATATGAAATAAGTGTATCTAAATTAACATTTTGTGCACTTCTAAAAATATTTATATCTATGTTAGAATTAACTTTTCTTAAATCTTTTATTAGTTTTTTCATTTCTTCCCTTTTTGATTTTCCGGTCTTCATTATTCGTCATTGTATAATGCTCTGTGAATCTACAAGCACATTGAATAAAATCTAGCCCATTCTTTTCTCTCCAGTTTATTATATCCGCTTCCTTTACAAGATACAATGGTCTAATTAACTGCATACCTGTGTGAGAAGTACTTTTTACCTTAGGCATCATAGTTTGCATCTGTGCACCATATAGCATTCCCATAAGGATTGTTTCTATTACATCATCAAAATGATGCCCTAGTGCAATTTTATTACATCCTAGTTCTTGTGCTTTTTCATATAAATGTCCTCTCCTCATTCTCGCACAAACATAACATGGGTGGTCTGTAATTGTTACTACTCTATCAAATATATCTGTTTCAAACATTGTAATTGGAATATTTAAAAGCTTTGCATTATCTATAATTTTTTGCTTATTTTTCTCATTATATCCAGGATTCATACATAGGAATACTAGGTCAAAGTTTACATCTCCATGTCTTTGAAGTTCCTGCAAACATTTTGCCATAAGCATTGAGTCTTTACCTCCTGACATACATACAGCTATTTTATCGCCTTCTTGTATTAATTCATAGTCACGCACACCTTTTATAAATTTGTTCCATATTCTTTTTCGATAGTTAGTAATAATAGTTCTTTCTATTTCTTTATATCTTTCCAAAATAAACTTCTCCTTTTGCTTAATTTACTTTTTTTCCTTCTTTACTATTAATTTATCTGAAAATGCTAATACTGCAGGTAGTAGTAATAATATTAAAATTGTAGAACACAAGGTTCCTTCTGAAATAGTTTTGCAAATTTTTGCTGCAATTGCTGATGCAAAATTTGCTATTATTAATGTTACTATAATAAGTATTGAACTTGAGGTTAAAATTGTATGTATTGACCTATTATATGAATCTATAATTGCCTCTTTTATTCCTTCTGTCTTTCTATGTTCAAGGTAATAAGATGTATAAAGTATTGCATAGTCAATTGTTGCACCCATTAATATACTTTGTACAATAAGTATTGAAATAAAGTATACATTTTCTCCTACAATAGACAATATTCCCATTGTCAAATATACTGCTGTTTGTATTAGTAATACTAATATTACAGGAATTATAACTGACTTAAATGTAATTGCTACAACAATAAATATTGCTATCATTGTTATGGCAGTAATTAAGTTTAATTCATCGTCAAAAGTTTGACTTATATCATATGCCATAGGAGAATCTCCAATTACATACTTTTCTTCTCCTTCTGCTCCTGTTATATCTTTTACATGCTGTATAAAATCAAATGTTTCAGGCGATTCTGCATTAAACTCTGTATTCAATACTATTCTTGAATATTTATCTCCAACTAATAATTCCTTTGCATCTTTTATAGTTGTTTTTGCTGTCTGTATATCATTCCTCATGTCATCTTCTATAAAATCTGTAAATCGCTCATCTTGCAAAACATCATCATTTAAGAAGTTTACAAATTGTTCTACTGTCATTTCCCATGTATCATCATATCCATTACTACTTCCATAATAAGTATAAAGCATAGAAATCGTATTTTTTTCTACATCATTACTTAATTTACTAATGATTGCAAATATTTCACTTGCAGTATATTTAGTTCCATTTGCCGCAGCAGTCATAATGTTATTTACAGTATTAAGTTTCGTAATTTGATCTGATGTAAAATTACTTGCATATTCTTTATTTGTGACTACATCATTAAGCAAGAAATTAACAAATTCTTTTAGAGATAGTGTTTTGTTCGTATTTACATATTTTGAAGTATATAGTCCATAAAGTAAATTCATATCCTCCTTGTTTACTCCTAGCAATGAAGATAATTCGTAATTTGTATATTTTTTATTTTCCATAACTCCATTCATAACTGATAAAACTAACTCTAAATCACTAACTGTACTATCTGAAATCTTTCCTGAAAGTGTACTATCATCTTTATGTGTAAGCACAAAGTTTACAAATTCTTGTGGAGATAAACTTGTATTTCCTTTGCTTATGATATACAAAATATATATATTTTTTGTACTCGCAGTATCTATGCCAATTAGATTTGAAAGTTCCTGATATGTAAATCTTTTATTGTTTATAGTGTTTGTCATAATAGTAGATAGTAATTTTAATTGTTTCATAGCTTCTGTATCTATACTATCTTTTATATCTTCCCTGTCGCTATTATTCAATATTAGTTTTACAAATTCATTAGGTGTAGCTTTCCAATTAGCCGTATTTCCTGATATATAGTCGATTAAGCTATATAGCTGATTGATATCTTTTGCATTCATACCTAAAATACTTGCTAAGCTACTTGCTGTGTATTTTTTACTACTATCCATTACAGATTGAAGTAGTTTCAAATTATTCACAGTCTCACTATTTATCCCAAAACTGCTTAAATCTTTACCACTACTATTTGCCTTCTCATATATGTCTAAAACAAAATCTACAAAGTCTTTTGGAGTCATTTCAGTTTTTCCGGCAAGGAGAAGAACCATATCTACATAATTTGCGTAACCTTCTCCAAAAGTCCCAAATAATTGTTTTAGCTGTTCTCCATTCATCTCAGTATTTGCATTTTTAGCAAATACTGATAATTTATTTAATGTTTCTAATTTACTAGTATCTACTCCATCTAAATATCCTGAATCTTTTAGCTCATTTGCATAATCTATAAATTCTACCATGCTTAATTTTGTTTTACTATTTTCTTTGCTATATTTTAGAAGTAAAATCTGTTTGATTTTATCTTCGCTTATTCCAAATAAATCTGATAATGCTTCAGAATCCATATTTTTAGTTATTGTATTTTTATTGCTAAATGTCGCAAGCAATTTGATATTTTGGATTGTTTCTGCATCAAAGCTATCGCTATATTCACTATCTGTTAGAACTTCATCTAGTACAAAATTTGAAAACTCTGATATAGTCATTTTAATATCTACATCACTTACTAAAACATAATAATTGTATAAGTCACTCATTGTATTAGCATCAATGTCAAATAACTTTGCCATTTCCTCGCTTGTCATTTTCTTTTGCAAGGTTTGTTTATTTGTAAATTTCGACAAAGTGTCTAGTTTTTCACGACTTTCAGCATTAACTCTGCCTGCATATTTAGCATTTGTTAAAACATCTTTATTCATAAAGTTTACAAATTGATTTAATGTAATTTGTGTATTATTATTTTTAGAAAGATAGTAAACAAAAATATCATCTATTTTGCTTTTATCTATTTTCAATATATTTGCAATATCACTTGATGTTCTCTTTTTATTCATTGCAGATACTGTAATAAAGTTTTTTAATCTGGTAATATCTTTTTTGGTATTGTCATCAATTTTTGAATTTGCCTTTTCATTGTTATATGCTTCTTTTTCAATAAAATCTATAAATTCACTAAAAGTTATTTTTTCACTTTCATCTTTTTTATAATAATCATAATATACAATTTTCAAAAGATAATCTTCTACACTAACATCAGAGCCTAATTCATTCAATTTGTCATTTAGTTTATCATAAGTTAGTTTTTCATTTATTGTATTGCCATATGCCAATACTTCATTTACTTTATCAGTATTTTCAAGCTCTTCTAAGCATTTTGCAATTTTTTCTTCATCTTCATTTTTATAGATAATCGCCATTTGATTATTCTCAGTAAATATTTCGCTTATCTTGTCAGTTTGAGAATCTGTATAGGCTATACCTAGGTTTCCTTTCAAAATATAACTTGCTATAAATATACCTAAAAATAACGGAAGCGAAATAAATCTTACCTTATAGCTTGCTTTACCAAGCAAACCTAATTTTATACTTGGGCTTTTTTTCTTTGTCTTATTTATCCACTTATCAAACATTAATATTAAAGATGGGAGTACAAAGAATATGCAAACTAAGCTAAATAATACACCCTTTGCCAAAACAAATCCTAAATCTTTTCCAATCTTAAAACTCATAAATACTAAAGCTAAAAGTCCAACTATTGTTGTAACAGAGCTACTAGATATTGCTTGGAAAGCTCTGTATAAAGCATTCTTCATTGCTTTTACTTTGTCTTTTTCTGTTTGCTTTTCTTGGTCATACCTATTCATAAGCATTATTGAATAGTCCATTGATAATGCCATTTGTAATATTGCAGCTATTGAATTTGTAATGTTTGATACACTATCAAATATTATATTTGTACCTTTATTTAAAACTACTGCCATAAGTATTGTTGTCAAAAATAGAAATGGTTCTACATAGCTTTCACACATTATAATTAAAATAATTAATGCACAAAATACTGCAAGAGCAATGATCCAAAATGGTAATACTGATTTATTACTTTCAGAAATATTTCCACTTGTATAAATTGTATAGTCCTTATACTTTTCTACTATTTGGTTATATACCCCACTTGCTACTTCTGAATCGGATTTATCATCTACAGTGATAACATATAATGTATAATTTTCTTTATTGTAATTTTCTGTTTCATCGTAGTCTACGCTTTCTACTCCGTTTATTGCCTCTATTTCACTTTTTATTGCTTGCTTTTCATCATTTTGTAGATTTTCAAACATTAAGTTTAAAGTACTTGTTTCTGTTTCTGAAAATTCTTCTTCCATAATATCCATACCGATTCTTGTTTCGGATGTATCTGGTAAATATTCAGCTATATCATGATTAATCTTTACTTTTGAAGATAAGACGGCTGAACCTATTGTAAGAATAATAAACAAGATTAAAATAAAATGTCTTTTGTTTATTATGAAATCTGTAATTTTTCTCAAAATAAATCCTTCCTTTCTTTATGCCCTACCCTTTATTATACTCTCTTTTTAAGCATTATGGAAGTATATTTTAAAAAATGTCTAAATTTCTATTAACTAGTTTTTCGAATATATCTATTGTAAATTATGAAAAATATGATAAAATTATATTATTATATAACATAAATCAAAATTCTTGCTATTATAATAATATATGAATAATTTAGAAATAAAAGGTAGTAATAAAAAATGAAGAAAAAGATAATAAAATTAATTTGGTTATTTATTATAGGTAGTTTTTTAGGTTATGTAGTAGAAACAATGATTACAATATTCCAAGGGCATTACGAAATACGAAAGGGCTTAGTATATGGTCCATTTATCCCTGTCTATGGAATTGGTGCAATGTTTTATTATTTAATACTATCACATAATTCACTTAAAACTAAAAATAATTTTGTCAATTTATTATTAGTATTTATTGTAACTTTTCTTTTAGGGGGTATAGTTGAATATATTTGTTCTTTTCTTCAAGAAGAATTGTTCGGAACTATATCATGGGATTATGGATATTTAAAATATAACATTGCAGGAAGAACAAGCTTAAGGCATTGTACTTATTGGGGGCTAGCTGGTGTAATATTTTTCATTGCTTTTGTTCCACTTATGGATGTGTTTGATTCTGTAATAGATAAAAATATTACTTTAGTTATAACCCTCATTGTATCTGCACTTATGATTTTTGATATTTTCATATCAATAGCAGCAGGATATAGGCAACATGAAAGAAGAAAAAATATTGAAGCAACTAACTTTTTGCAAGTATTTTTAGATAAATACTATCCAGATGAATATCTGAATAAGATATTCATAAATGTGCGAATTAAAGAGTAATAAAAAAACAAGAGCAAGTGAATATTTCACTTGCTTTATATTTTAGTCTTCTATCAAATTTAATAATTTAAGTATTTCTATTCCTGCCTTTACTCCTGTTCCTTCTACAGGATATTCATTTGAAAGTATTCCTGGATTATCATTTAATTCAATAACTTTGTATTCCTTTGAATTTAAGTCATCTATTATTATATCAACTCCGGCATACTTTTGCATTAAAGGCTCTTACCAATTTCTCAGCAATTTTTTTGAAATAATCTGGCATTATTTCATTTACGCCTACACCTTCTCCACCTTTACTTACATTCGAAATTTTATGAAGAAATATTCTCTCATCTTTTGCAGGTATATAATCTAATGAAAGTCCTTGTTCTGCAAGATAATCAAGCATTAGCTGGTTTACTACAATTTTTCTATTAAATCTTACAAAAGCTTTACTTTTTACCTTTTTATCTATTAATTCTTTTATACTAGATGCTCCATCTCCTACTACACTTGTACGCCTTCTCCATGATACATGTATACATTTTCCATCTATTACTAAAAATCTATATTCATTTCCCTTTACATATTCTTCTACTAATACATCAGTATCAAATGTAAAAGCATATTCTATGGCAGTAGATAATTCCTCAAAAGATGTTGGATTATCAAGTATTGTAATTCCATCTCCATAGTTTGTGCTTTTAGGTTTTACAACTACCTTCTTTCCCACAATAGATTTTATAATTCTTTCTATTTTCTCTTTTGGCATATCTTTATTAATACATATGCACTTTGGTGTATCTATACCATTTTCCATCATTATTTCTTTAGCATACATTTTGTCATCTGTAATAAATGGGAAAATATATGTGTCTTTTGAGGTTTTTGAAGCCTGTATAATACATTCCTTGATTTTTCCATTATTAAACTCTACAAAGCTCTTTTTCTCATCAATAATTCTATAATCAATTCCTCTTGAAATGGCATTCTTTATTACTATCTGTGTTGATGCCTCTAAATATGGATGTCCTGTTATTTTATATCTCATTTCTTCTGCATCTTCACTATACTTGTTTGCAATCTTCAATATTGCTTTTAATAGTCCCTCTTTTTCTGTAAGATTAGTTATTTTTTCAGCTAATGTATCTTTACTTTCCTTAATATCTTTTAAGTATTTCTCAATCGTATTTTCGAAATCAAGTCCTAAATTTTTATTTATTTCTTTATATGACTCTACCTCATCCATTAATTTTTGCAAAAGTTCTTTGTTTAAGCCATTTTCTGCAACTTCTTTATAGCTTAATTCTTTTACTTTATCTTCATCTTCAAGTAAACACTTTATCAAAAATAAGACTAATATATCCATTTGCTCTTTACTTACTCCACACTTATCAAATGGATTTATATCACAAAGTCTAACTTCTATATGGTTTACATGATCTTTTTTAAGCTCTTCAAGTAATTTTTCTTTATTTTCAGATTTTGCCCTAATTGGTATATATAGCTCATCTGATGCCCTTATCACTTTTTGATCTATCAATTTTTGTATTGATTTTACATAATTCTCTTTATTTGATAAATCTACTTCTAGCTTTTGGGTACTTGAAAATCCATTTCCTCTTGTATTTCTTAAAGAAAGCTTGCTAGTTTTTTCAGAGTCAAGCTTTATTGGAGTTGCTCCATAAAAATACATTAACATCCAAGCTTTTTTCATAAAAACTCGCATTATTTTAAAATATGCATCATCTAAGTTTTGTGGAATATTTTTATATTCTGCTTTAATCATATTAAATAATATGTGATTCAAAGAAATGTTAACATGAATACCTGACATGCAATGCATTTTATATCCATATTTTTTATATAAATAATCAACATACTCATAGATTTCTTTATGTGTTCCATAGTTTCCCCATGGAAAATCTTCCTCTTTTGGAAGTATACATTGCATACTGTACGGCCACAATAAATCCTCTTGGTCATTTAACTCACACAAGACTACATTTGTAATCTCGTTTAGCTTCTCATAGCATTCAGCCGTGTTTTTGCATACTGGAGTTCTGAGTTCCATTTGTGCTTCTCCCCAGTCAGTTGAGATAAAAGCATTTGTTACTCTATCTCCAAAAGCTTCTGGATGAGATTTTGTAGATAACTTGCCATTGTTATCACATCTTAATCCTTCTCTTTCTACTCCAATATTGTATAGGTTTTCTTCCATATTAATTCTCCTTATTAATACAATGACGCTTATATATTACACTATATTTTTAAAAAATACAATATTTTTCATAATATTTTTACAAAATTAAGTATTTACACACAAAATGTATTAATTTCTTACAGAAATTACCTTTGATTTTGCAAATATTTTATGTTAATATAATTATATAAACATACATAAAAAAATCGGTATTAACTTACCAGAAATGGGGGCATGTATGATAAAAGCTTTAAAGGAAACACTTAAAAATTTAGATAAAAAAGTTAAAAAGATAATGGTAAATGGCTTATACTTTTCATTACTTATTTCTTTTATTGGAACAGGATTTCTCATTTACTACATACTTCTTAAATCATCTAATCTAATTTATTACATAGGCATCAAAATAGTATCACTTAGCTTGTCATTTGCTTGTTCTTTTTTTGTATCTGCCATTGCAATGGACAGAATAAAAAAGGATTTTGCTTGAAAGACATTGCCTATTATATAAAAAAGAACAATCTAAATTATGTATAGATTGTTCTTTTTTAGTTTTTTATGTTAAGGATGATATTTTCAAATTAATTTTATTAAACAGCTTCTGCTTCTGTCTCTGCTTCTTGTGCTTCTGCACTTCCTTCTCCATCTTTTTCTTCTATTACTTCTAAGCTTGATATAGAAACTTCGTAAGCAACTCTTTGTACTGATGTTCCATCTTCAAACTTCTTTTCATATTTTCTAGATTGTACACGACCTACTACTTTTACTTCAGCTCCTACATCTAAATGATCGCAGAATCTTGCATTTCTTCCCCAAGCAATTGCTGGTATGTAATCTGATTTGCTGTATGCTCTGTTAACAGCAAGTAAAAGGTCTGCTATTTCTCTACCAAATGGAGTTTTTCTATAAATTGGTTTTTTGCAAATATGTCCAATTAAAATTACTTGATTTGATACATCTAAATTTACTTCTTCATCTTCTTTAGCCTTTTCTTCAATGTCATTTTCAAATATTATGTCTTTAGCAAACACAGTAAGTATTAATTTGTTCTTTTCATTTTCATAACTGTTGTATGATCTAAATTGTCCTTTTACTATGATTTTCTTTCCTATTTGTAATTCGTCATCATCAATTAATCTTTCTGAAATAGTAATTGGTATAATATCAAATGTCTCACTTAATCGTGGTACCTCTAAATCAAATATGTAAAAATTCTCTCCATAAATTGTATGACTAAATCTTTTTTCGCTTGTAATTTTACCCACTAACACTAAATGGTTATTATCCAAATAATTTGTATTCAATTTCTTTTCCTCCCCTATCTTCTACGTAGGAAATATCCTTTACATTTGTAATATAATTTCATACGTATCTTTCTATTACATTTTTTGTAATATTTTTTTCTTTATAATGTATTTCTCTTTTTTGCTTCTTTACTCTTTTATTATACTACATAATTTTGGATTTGTCTACATAAAATGTTAATTTTTTAGAAAAAGTTTTCATTTTTCCCATATATTAGAAGAATTGTTGCGATTCCCATTAAATTATGGCTATTGTTTTTTAATTTTCCATTCGTTATATTTGTCTTAATCTCTTGAGGTTCTAAGATTTTGCCTTCTATGTTTATTATTTTTCTTTGCACGCATAATAGCATATTATCTTCCACACTTGAGGCTGTTATTGTTGATTTTGAGCTGAATCCGAATGTTATAACATTAACTTTTAAATTATTTATAATATTTAGACTACTATCCATATCAGCATTTATAACTAAATATTTTAATTTTTCAAACATCTCATTTAATATTTCTTCCTCATTTTCTACTCTTTTTAAATCCATTACAAGAATTGTCTCAAATTTTATATTTTTTATATTCTCGATGCTTTTATCATTTATAACTATTATTGTATATTTTTTTATTTTAGCATTTAATAAATTATCCAGTAATTTTTTTATTTGCATTTCATACTTGTTATCTGCAATAACTCCGATAAATGCCATCTATTCTTACTTTCCTTCCTACAATTAATATACAATCTCTATTTTTAACAAAAATTTTCTATTTTATACATTTTGCGTTTTACTTTCTTCTTTTGTTTTTTCTGTGTATATATCTAACCTATTTTCTGTTTTTATTTCCTTCTTTGTCGTTTTTGCAGTAAAAATTATCGAAACTGCAAGCAGTACTATAACTGTACTTGATGCAATCAGATAAGAGCATATTTTCTGCTTATTAAAAACATAAAACATGATGTATTCCCTCCTAGAATAAGTTACATCTATATTTTATTCTCTAAAGCAAAAAAAATAACTCTCAAATTAAATTTAAGAGTTATTTTTTTATTTATAATTAATTATCTTTTTTCTTTAAATTATATACAATCGCATCTTCATTATTGAATAATGCACCAGCATCTCCAACATCCGTTTGAATTGGATTTACATCAGCTTCATCACTAAATGAATCAAAATCAATATTTTTTGGATTGTATCTATTTGTAGTCTTTTTTTCTACATCTATATTTTCATTTATTATACCTGACTGGAATTTTGCAAAGTCAAATTGTTTTTCTTTGTGTTTTTCTTTATACTTTTCTCCCATAAAGTCTAATGCTGCAACACCTGTGAAGCTAACACCTTTGTCATCTTTATATTTAAAAGCACAGTTCTTAAATTTAAGTGCTTGTAATTTTCCAAGCTCAAAGTTCTTCTTCCAACCCCATTTAACACCTTTGTAGTCTCCATATGAAATATCTTTTGCAGATGATTCTCCAGCTAAGAATTGCTTTCCTTGTCCTTCTGCTTTTATAGACATATCTTGGCTAAATAGCCACTCTCTCTTGTCTCCAAATTCATTAGACCAGAATTCAACTTCCTCTGGTGTAAGATTTCCAAATACCATTTTAGTTGTACAGTTAGAAAGAATAGTTCTTCTTGATGACTCTGTGAAATCTAATTGTGTTAAGTTTTGAACTGCTGCAACTGTTCCTACTTTATATTTTCTATATACTGTAAATAGACTTAATGTTGAACCTGATGCAAAGTCTGCATAATCATCTACATATAATATATGTGGTATACGACTTGCCTCAACACCTGGTCTCTTTATAACTGAACGACCCATTGATAGTAAGAAGAATAAGCCAAATGCTTTTTGTAATTTTGGACCCAAACTTCCTCTTCTAGTACATATTATTGTAACTTCTCCATTTGCAAGTGCATCATCAAAGTTTACATTATTTGTCCTATTGCATAATATTTTTCTAAGTCCTGGGATTCTAAGTAAACTATCTAGTTGTGTTATTGCTGTATGAACATACTTCTCTGTACTTTCTCTCATTACACCTTCTGGATAAAAGTTCTTTTTGAAATATCCAAGTTGTAACTTGTGCTTTTCTGCAAGCTCTGGATCTTCCTCTAACTTTTTACACATATCAACTGCTAAATCGAAATCGTTTAGCATTTCCAACATATCTTCCAAATTTGGTAATAATCCATCATGAAGTCTTGGATACATTTCCAAAAGAAGTATTGTTAAATTTTCTATAGCTTGTGCTGCTGAATTTTGGAAGAATACTTCGTCTTCAGCAGGTCTTGAAGTACTATACATTGATGTTACAATTGTTGAAATAACTCCTGCAATTTCTCCGTTTGATCCATAAGAAAATGGATTTATACCCATTGAGTCTGGATTTTCAGGGTCTACAATATTTACTTTTAGATTAAAGTTTTTAGCAACTCCTATCATTCTATCAGTAGATTCATAATCTGGAGAAAGGAATGTTATTCCTAAATCTCTATATATTATTTTAGGACTTTCAGCATATATTAATTTATTCAAATATGCCTTAAACAATTTTTCTTTTCCTGAAATTGGTTCTAGCATATTTAATGTAAAGTTCTCATTTATATATTCGTTAGTATAAGGGCAATTCAAATTTGCAAGCCCAGTTTTAAGTGCAGTAAATCCTACTTCCTTTGATGCCTCTTTTAAGAAATATTTTCTCTCCATATCTCTTGCCATCATTGGCTCAAGCATCAATGCTGTTTTTCCCATTCCAGAAGGTCCACAAATAAGCATAGGATCTGCTCTTCTGTTTTCATAAACTTTAACTGTTTTTCCTGTTTCTTTATCTATTGATATAACATTTTCAAAACTATAAGCACCTGTCTTTGTTGTCTTCTTAGATAAATCTATACCTGTATAATCCCAAATAGATTCTTTTATTAATCTTGTATCTGCAACTTTTGCATAGCACCACCAGAAAATTGAGAAAAATGATGTAAGTGGTATATATAGTGCTATTGCTTGAAATGCTGGTCTAATTAAGCTCGTATAATGTGTTGCAATTTCTACATAGTTTGGAAGTGAAAGAAATGCAACCCACAATGCTGCATTAACCCATTGAGATAACATTGACATTGCAACAATATATAGAACTACAGCATAGCAGTATATAATCATAACCTTAAATTTACCAGATGACGCATATTTAGAACAACCAGAAAAAAGGAATGCTAATACTGGGCACGCCAAAGCTAATGTATATTCTATTGGTCCCCAATATGAAACTCCTATTCCTGTAAATATTAAGAATAATAATTCTACCACCCTATCTATAACTATATATATTGTAAGTAATGTAAATATATAGGTGAAGAAGGTATTTCTATCAGTTTTTAATATCTTTAGTAACTTATCAAGATACTTCAAAATCCCCACCACTTTCTAAAATTTTTTCTATATATTATTAATTAATAAATTACATAATAATCCATATATATTATGACATATTTTTTCAAAAAAAGCAATAGTTATGAGCATTTTTAGTCTAATAACTTAAGCTCTACATCTTCTACTTTATATTTATTTGTCTCTGGATCTAATTTAAACTCTAATAAAGTCTTATTTAGGTTCTCTTCTATCTGTCTTAAATCAGTTGTAAAATAAAGTTTTATCTTTGATATTTCCACTCCATTTGTAACTATTTCTTTAAATGCTTCTTTTGTATGTAATTCATCTTCACATACAATTATTAATTGTGGAAGCGTACTAAAGCCTGAATCCATTGGTACGAAATTATCATAAAAGTCTTTGTACATCTTCATTTTATCTATTAATTTCTTTTGCCATTCATCTTCTCTTCTTATTACTTCAAAAACAAAAGTAATAGATTTTGAATTTTTAGAAAGCTTTACAGCTCCTCCTGTCGCTTTAAAGGTCTTACCAAGTGTTTTTGCTGTAAGACTTGGTTTTACAATATATTCATCAAAGGCTTTTACTTTATTAAGATATGCAATTATTACTTGATTTCCTGCAAGTCTTTTCTTTATCATGGCAACTGGTTTAGTATTATCTGATTGTTGCCATTTGCAATCTATTCCTCTTGATGTAAGTAAATATTTGCCCATTTTCTCCAAACAATATATTCTGTATATTCCCTTACCATCTTCAGATGTAAAGTAATATCTAGTTAATATTTTAGATCTTATCAATTGGTCTAACTTATTATTTAATTTATCTTGAGACTTATAATCTATTCCCTTATGAGATAGCATCTGGCATAATTGTCTTGAGGTTATAAATTCGAATTCATTTACTAATTCAAGTATCGCAAAATGTAATTCGTTAATATGTCCTAAATTTATTTTTTGTACAATTTGATTCATAGAGACATATCCGTCTTTTCCATCAAATGTTTTTATCTCTCCTTCTCTTAATGCGAATGGTGATTTCTTTGCTTCGATTTTATCATCTTCTACCATAGCTATCATCTACCTTTCTATTTATTATCATCATAGATTAATAATTTTACTTTCTTTTTCTCTGGAATAATCTTTTTTATATATACATTAACATTTTGTCCATATTCCACATTTTCTTTATATTCAGCAAGTCCTACAAGATTTGGTGCAAGCTCTATAAAAATTCCATTACCTGATTTTTCAATATCTCTTGCAATTCCCTTTACAACTGTTCCTTGCCTAAAATCTTTTATATTATCTTCCCAAGTTCCTAAAAGCTCTTTATATGTAAAAGACACCTTATTATTTTCTTTATCTACATCTTTTACCATAACAGATATATCTTGTCCTATAGAAAACCTTTCAAATGGAGACTTTATCCTTGATACACAAATATCTTCAATATATAAAAGTCCACTTATTCCGTTTTCTATTTCTATAAAGGCGCCATATGGCTTTATTTGTTTTACCTTTCCGGCTTACAATCATACCTTTTTCAAGATTACTCTCTGATATATTAAATCTTTTGTAATTCATATTTTTAACTCTCTTTTCTTCTGTACCATATAATACAAACATAATTATACTATTATTTTTCTAATTTTGCAACTCGTTTACCTCTTTATCTGTCAAATATCGCCATTCTCCCATACTTAGTCCTTCTAAAGTGAGATTACCAATTTTAGATCTATGTAATGCTTTTACTTTTCTTCCAATTGCTTCACACATTTTTCTAACTTGTCTATTTCTTCCTTCATGTATAGTTATTTCTAACCTAGAAATATTTTTTTCTGGATCTATTTTTAATATTTTAACTTTAGCAGGCTTTGTCAGATATTCGTCTATTTCTACTCCAGCCCTTAACTTTTCTATTTCCTCTTCAGAAATTTTTCCACCTATCGTTACTGCATATGTTTTAGTTATTTCATGTTTTGGATGTGTTATTTTATATACGAAATCTCCGGTCATCTGTAAGTATTAATGCTCCTGATGTAAACATATCAAGCCTTCCGTACAGGGAATATTCTTCTATCTACTTTTACCAAATCCATTACAATGTCACGATTATATTGGTCTTTAACTGTTGTAACATATCCGAATTGGCTTATTTAATAATATATACACATGGTCAATTGCTTCATTTTTTACAACTTTACCATCAAATTTTACAACATCATTTTCTGGGTCTATCTTTAGTCCAAGTTTTGTAACTACTTCTCCATTTACTGTAATTCTTCCGATCTATCATATATTGTTCGCATTTTCTTCTAGATGCTACTCCTTGATTTGCTAAATATTTTTGTAATCTTACTAGTTCCATATCCTTACCTTTTCCTTATCTTTTATCTACTGCACATTATCTAACTCTTCTAATACTTCTTCAAAATATGCTGGTAATGGTGCCTCTATTTTCATTTGTTTGTGTAATTTAGGATGTTCAAATGTAATTTCTTTTGCATGTAACATTTGTCCCTTAACATTAAATGGGTTCTTCCCATTTGAATAAACCATATCTCCTACAACTGGATGTCCTATTTCTGACATATGTACTCTTATTTGATGAGTTCTACCTGTGTCAATTTTAATTTCAAGCAAAGTAAATCCATCATACCTCTTTAAAACCTTAAAATGCGTTATGGCTTCTTTACCGCTTCTTTGATACCATCATTTTTTTCCTATCAGAAGTATCTCTTGCAATTGGCATATTTATAGTTGCTTCATTTTCAGAAATTTCTCCTCTAACTAAAGCAATATAAATTTTCTTTACTTTTCTATCCTTTATTTGTTCACTTAAAAACATATGAGCTTCGTCAGATTTTGCAACAATCAATACTCCTGATGTATCTTTATCTAATCTATGTACTATTCCGAGGTCTTATCTCTCCACCAATGCCAGATAATGAATCTTTGCAAATGTTAAGCATTGCATTTGCTAAGGTTCCATCTGGATTTCCATTTCCTGGATGAACAACAAGACCTTTCGGTTTGTTAACAACTACAATGGATTCATCTTCATATAAAATATCTATTGGAATATCTTGTGCCTTCATTTCAGTTTCCTTAGGAGGCTCTAATTCTATTATGATTTTATCTCCCATTTTTACTTTATATGATGCTTTTTGGACTTCTCCGGTTTATTGTTATTTTTTCTTCATCAATTAGTTTTTTCAGCCTTGCTCTTGACATATTGCTTTCTAATTCTGATACTGCTTTATCTAGTCTCTTTCCTTCTGTTTCCTCGTCTATTATATATTCCTTACTCTGCATCTTCTGCATTTGCACTCAACCTTTCATAAAATATAAAATGATCATCAGAATAAAGTTCTTTATAATTGTCATCTCTTGAAAGGAACATATTAAGCTTTGAATTTTTATATAATATAACATGTGTTATTCCATAATCATTGAATCCGTCTTCATAATATTTACCAATATTTGATAATATCATATAATCATCAAATATACTGCAACCATCATTAAATTCTGGAGAATAAAGATCTGCTCTTGAGTCTATAAATACTGGTATTTCTCTAAATAGTAAATAACTTCCATAGTTATAATCATTATATATCTTCATTGTTTCTAAGTTTATATTTCCTTTTTCTGCTTCACTTAAAATAAAATCAGCTGCAGAAACTGGATAATTGGCTGTTGAAATATATTCGTCATCCATTTTGTCTTTATACATACAAAATGATATTAATGTAATTAATACAATTGTTACGGCTTTTCCCTTCCAAGTAATTATCAAATCTGTAAACTCTTTAGTTCCATTCTTATCATATTTATCTACAAAATCACATATAATTTTTGTAAATGAGAATATTCCTATTGAAATTAATAGCGAAAATTGTCTTCTTGCCGAAAATGTAAGTACTAATAATCCACCAATCATAAATAAATCTTTAAGCGTAATTTTAGTATCTGTGAAAACCATTAATGCTAAGAACAACGCCAAAACAGTAAGTAACCCTTTATGAGAAACAAGTACTACTGGTTGATGTTCAGCAATGCTATGTGTTGTATCACCTGACATTAGTTTTATTATATGCGTATATGGTTCATCTCCAATTGGAGTCAATAAGCCCATTGCAAAACATAAAACAGCTACAAGTATTAACCATTTTACAGCATCTCTTTTAACTAGTCTTATCTTATATGGATTTTCTTCTCTTCTTCTAGCATTTGTTTTATATTTTTCAAATTTTTCTTCAAGTACTAATAATTTGTTTTGTAAGCTTTCTACCTTCTCTGTTGGCTTTTCCTTTTTTACATATTTTTCAATTTTCTTCTTAATACTTTTTATTCTAAGTTTATATATAAAGTTGCTATCTCTTAAGCAAACCACAATGTATTCTGCGACATATGGCAAAAAGAATATAAAGAATACATAAAATACTGCTGCATGGAAGTTAGCAATTAAGGCTGCAATAATCATTAGAAAAATTGCATATCGTTTCTTTTTTGTATCTAAGAAACATTCTATACAAAGTATCTCTAATACAAATAATATAAATGACACAAGCTGTGCACGAGCTGCTATAAAGTCCTTCAATAAATACATAGCTCCAATTGTAAGTATAAAAGAAAATAAGTTATTTTTATTTATCTTTGTATTTGTAACATATATTGAAATTCCAAGTATCATGCTTAAAATAATCGTTGATATATATATTCCCGTCATTCCCCCTAAATGATCATATATAAGATACATTACTGTGTCATATGCCCAATGTGGGTATGTATATTTAAGGTCTGTCCAAGCGAAAGCATCTTCTCCGTCAATACCATATTCCATAATATGTTCGCCTGTTTTTATTGTATAAAAGGTATCATTTTGGAGTGTTTTTGGAGTTAGTGCAAATGCCCATACCATTATACAAATAATTGCAAGAACATTAATTTTCATTTTTGTTTTTTTATCCATTTTTCGTACTTCCTTTTTTTTATATAGTTTTTTATAAATTAACAGCAATTATCGCTTTAATCTTTTTTCCTTCTTCCATGTACATCTTCTCATGTTCAGTTTGAATATTATTTTCAAATATATTATTTTTTTCTAAGTCATCTGTATCAGCTATAATTTTAAATCCTGCTTCTTCAAAATATTTTTTTGTATCTAAATACAGCCCATCATCATCAGTTTTAAAGTAAATTTCGCCATCTTTTTTTAGAAATTCTTTATACAATGTTAATTGTTTAGTATGTGTTAATCTCTTTTTTCTATGTTTTGGCTTTGGCCATGGATTGCAAAAGTTTATATATATTCTATCTACTAAATCATCTTTAGACATAAATTGTAAAATTCTTTCAATATCATGTCTTGTAAGTATTATGTTTTCTGGCTCTATTTGTAACTCATTATATGCCTTTTCTATATTTCTTTTACTAAATCCTAGCATTGTATCTACTAAATCTACTGCAATATAGTTTATATCTAAATTTTTTGAAGCTAAAGATGCGATAAATGAACCTTTACCACATCCTAGTTCCATATGAATCTTATTTTGCTTATTTTTAAATGTTTCGTGCCATTTCCCCTTAAAGTCTTCAGGATTGTCTATATAGAATTTACATTCTTCTAATTCTGGTCTTGCCCATTTTCTATAACGGATCCTCATAAATTTCTTTCCCTCTATTTAAAGTATTCTATTCCTGATTCAAACAATCTTTGGTTAGGATTTCCATAAACATTTTTAGTAACTCCTCTATAGCATCTTTCTGAATGTCCCATCTTTCCAAGTATTCTTCCGTCTTTGCTTGTAATTCCTTCTATTGCAAATGTTGAACCATTTGGGTTATATGCTATATCATAAGTTGCGTTTCCTTCTAAATCAACATATTGAGTCGCAATTTGTCCATTTTGTTTTAATTTATTTAATTCATCATCATTTATAGCAAATCTTCCCTCACCATGTGATATTGGAATTATAAATTCATCACCTAAAGATACTTTATTAAACCAAGGAGATAATTTTGATGTAACCTTTGTTCTTACCATCTTTGACTGGTGTCTTGCTATTTCATTAAATGTAAGTGTTGGCATATTTTCGTTCATATCCAAGATTTCTCCATATGGTAATAAACCGAAGTTTAACTAATGCTTGGAATCCATTACAAATACCTATCATTAAGCCATCTTTTTCATAAAGATGCTTATGTATTAATTCCTTTAATTTTTCATTTCTAAATACAGATGCAATGAATTTTCCTGAACCATCTGGCTCATCTCCTGAACTAAATCCACCTGGTATTGCAATAATTTGTGCATTTTCAATCTGTCTTGCAAACGCATTTATTGATTCTTCAATATCATTTGGTTTTAAGTTCTTAAATACTTCTATAGATGGGTTTCCTCCTGCATCTGAGAAAGCTTTACTCATATCGTATTCACAGTTAGTTCCTGGGAATACTGGTATAAATACTCTTGGTTTTGCAAACTTTTCTTTTGCAACTATTGTACATTTTTTATCACTTAAGAAATTCTCGCATTTTTTCTCTTTCGCATTTGTTCTTGTTGGAAATACTTTTTCAAGTGGTTCTTCCCAAAGTTTAATTAATTCATCTATACTTAATTTTACATTTTCTATTCTTATTTCTTTTTCTTCTATTGTTCTTCCTAAAAGCTCTAACTTATCATTTGGAATATCTCCATCTAATTCTATTACAAATGCTCCATACATTGGCTTAAATGGATTTTCTTTTCCTTCAAATTCAAATCCTATCTTGTTTCCAATTGCCATTTTAGTAATAGTTTCAGCAAGACCTCCGTCTCTTACTGTCATAACAGATATTGCTTGCTTTTTATTTATTAATTCATGTACTATCTCAAAATTCTCTTTTAAATCTTCAAAATCAGGTAAGAAGTTCTCATCCAATTTTGTTTTTAATATTGCAACTTTTGAATTTGCCTTCTTAAATTCTGTACTTGTAACAAAGTTTGTATCAACCGTTCCGACACAGAATGAAACAAGTGTTGGAGGTACATCTAGCTCATTATATGAACCTGACATACTGTCTTTTCCACCAATTGCTGCAATTTTTAATTTTTCTTGTATATAGTAGCTTCCAAGTAATGCTGCAAAAGGTTTGCCCCATCTTGTATCTTCATCTCTTAATTTTTCAAAATACTCTTGAAGTGTAAGCCAAGCTTTTTTATAATCTCCACCTATTGCAACATATTTTGCAATTGATTCTAGTATTGCATAAACTGCTCCATGGAAAGGACTCCATAGTCCAATTTTAGGATTATATCCATATGTCATAATAGTTCCAGTATCTGTATATCCTGAAAGTGTTGGAATTACAGCACACATTCCTTCTTCTGGAGATAAACCGTATTTTCCACCATATGGCATAAGTACAGTTCCAGCTCCTATTGTACTATCAAATCTTTCTACTAATCCTCTTTGTGAGCAACAATTAAGGTCTTGTAAAGTTTTCTTCCATTCAGCTTCTATATCTTTTACTTCGTAATTCTTATTAAAGTAACTGTTTTCAAAATCTGGTGTCTTTACTTTTACATTTGATACCTTTACATCTCCATTTGTATTTAAGAAATCACGACTAATATCAACTATTAGTTTCTTTCTCCAATACATCTTTACTCTTTTTTCTTCTGTTACAACGGCAACTTGTGTTGTTTCCAAATTTTCTACTGCAGCTAGTTTCATAAATTTTTCTGCATTTTCTTTGCTAACAACTACTGCCATTCTCTCTTGTGATTCTGAAATTGCAAGTTCTGTTCCGTCTAGTCCTTCATACTTTTTAGGAACTTTATCTAAGTCTATTTCTAGTCCATCTGCAAGCTCTCCTATTGCAACTGAGACTCCACCTGCGCCAAAATCATTACATCTCTTAATTAATCTTGTAACTTCAGGGTTTCTGAATAATCTTTGAATTTTTCTCTCTTCTGGTGCATTACCCTTTTGAACCTCTGCTCCACAAGAAGAAAGTGACTTACTGTTATGTGCTTTTGAAGAACCTGTTGCACCACCACATCCATCTCTACCTGTTCTTCCTCCTAAAAGTATTACAACATCTCCTGGAATTGGTCTTTCTCTTACAACATTTTTAGCAGGTGCAGCTCCAACTAATGCCCCAATTTCTAGTCTTTTTGCAACATATCCCTCATTATATATCTCTGTAACTTGTCCTGTTGCAAGACCTATTTGGTTACCATATGAGCTATATCCACGAGCTGCTTCATTTGTAAGTTTTCTCTGTGGCAATTTATTTGGAAGTGTATCTTTTATACTTGTTCTAGGATCTCCACATCCAGTTACTCTCATTGCTTGATACACATAAACTCTTCCTGAAAGTGGATCACGAATCGCACCTCCAAGACATGTTGCAGCACCTCCGAATGGTTCTATCTCTGTTGGATGATTATGTGTTTCGTTCTTAAACATTATTAAATATTCTTCTTTTTTTCCGTCTACTTCTATTTCTGCTTTAATACTACAAGCATTTATCTCTTCAGATTCATCTAAATCTTTAAGTAATCCTTTTTTCTTTAAATCTTTTACAGCAATTGTTGCAATATCCATTAAGCATATATCTTTCGCTTTTTTATTTTCATATACAAAATCTCTAGACTTTTTATATTCTTCAAATACTTTTTCTAATAAATCCCATTCTATATCTATCTTTTCAAATTTTGTCAAAAATGTTGTATGTCTACAATGGTCTGACCAATATGTATCAATCATTTTCATTTCTGTCATTGTAGGATCTCTTTTTTCTTCATCTCTAAAGTATCTTTGGCAGAATTTTAAGTCTTCTATATCCATTGCGAAACCGTATTTATCGTAAAATTCCTTTACATTTTCATCTGTCATAGAAATAAAGCCTTCTACAACTTTTACATCTTCTGGTTCTTGATGTTCTGTTTCTAAAGTTTCAGGTTTTTCTAAAGAGCATTCTCTAGAATCTACTGGGTTTATTAAGTATGTCTTTATTCTTTTTACATCATTTTCACTTAAGTTTCCTGTTAAAACATAAATTTTAGCAGCCTTTGCAGTTAATCTTTCTCCACCTGCAACAAGTTGTAAACATTCAGAAAGAGCTGTTCCTCTTTGGTCAAATTGTCCTGGTAAAAATTCTACACCAAATACTATATCCTTTGGGTTTGCATGATATTCATCTTCAAAGCAGATATCTACTTGTGGTTCAGAAAATATTGTATTTTTAGCTTTTTCAAAAACTGCATTTGGTATATTTTCTACATCATATCTATTAAGTATTTTTAAATCTTGTAATTCTGTTAGTCCCAAATTTTCTCTTAGGTCGTTTAAAATTTCTTTTGCTTCAACATCAAATCCTGCCTTTTTTTGTACAAAAATTCTTTTTACCATAAATTCAACCTCCAAAATTATTTTATTTTTATTCTAAATTTGCTAATTCATCTGTATAATATACTTCTCCATTTTCCTTATATGTTTTATAGAATTTACCTAAAAATTCTGGACTTATTTGTTCATCTTCAAATGTAAATGTACATTCCTTTACAATTTCTCCTGCTTGATTAATTACTCCCCATTTTCCATCTTTTTTTACGCCAGCAAATCCAAATCTATTAAATTCTGTAACAACATCATATTCTGGATTTACTTTTATTTCACCTGATTCTTCATCTTTAAAGCCCCATTTTTTATTTTCTGAAAAGGCAAAAAGCTTATTATTTGTAAATATATCTTGGGCTTTCTTTATTTCACCTTGATTATTTATAAATACCATTTCTTCGCCATTTGTGCATTCAACATAATCATCATATACACTCATGCTCATATTTTGCATAGTCACAACTTTTTCCATGTTTTCCGAAAATATAGTTGTTATATTATCTTTTAAATCAACTGCTTTTATAAGATTTTTATCACTTATTCTATTTAAACTGTCATATTCAAAATTAACAATAACATTATTATTCTTGTCTATTATTCCAAGTCCTTCATTTTCTTTATATGCAGCAAAATATTTATCAAAAGCATAATCTATATAAACATACTCATTAGGTGTAAGTATATTTCCTTCACTATCTTCGATTCCATATGAATTATCTTTCTTAGTTGTTATATAGCAATCTGCCTCATCTATTTTTCTCTTTCCAATATAGTCATTTTCTAACTCTTTTCCTGACATATCATAATATGTGTCTTTATCTATTCCTCTTGCACAAATATATATTCCATTAAATCTTATTGCTCTATATCCTACTGGAATTACATTTTCTCCTTGCATATTTATAACTCCGTAGTTTTCTCCTCTTTGAACAGCTAAAAGTTCTGTATCCTTATTATAGGAAATAGATTGATATTCAAAATCGACTTCTTCCTTTTTATTTTTTATAACTCCATATTGTCCATTATATGATGCTATTAAATAAATTCCTTCTTTATCATCTATGTCTAATATTCTACTTAGAGATGTATATTCTGTTTTAAGTAACTTCTTCCATTTTGAATTAATATATCCATATTTATATCCATCAGTTGTCTTTACTTTAACAATATAACCAGACTTTTGATATCCATCACTATAATATCTATCTGCTTCTATTTCATCATATTCAAACGGAATTAAAACCTTGCCCTTATTATTTATAACACCAAATTTTCCATCTTTTTTAGCAAGGATTTCTCCTTCTTTATATTTTACAGAATATATTCCATCATATAGTGGTTTTGTTAACATTTTTCCATTAAAATCAATGATTCCATATTTGCCATCTTTTTTATATTTAAGTACACTTTTTTCATATGGCAAATAAGTCATTACACCATTTATTTCTATAGGTTCAACTACTCCAAATTCTGTAAATATTTCTTCATTTTTTTCATTTAAAGTAACTAAATTTCCATCTTCTTTTTCACATATAAAAACAGCTTTGGTAGGATTTGGTATTATGACACTTGCAAATTCACAATTTATTATAACATCACCGTTTATCATCAATAACTCCGTACTTACCGTCTTCATATAATGAAAAATATTTATAATCTTGCTCTTTTATTTCTTCTAAAGTATAATTTTTATTTGCTGATATAATTGCATTTACTCCAAAAAATGCTATTACAGCAATTATTAAAATTATAACTATTGCAATTATTATTTTTTTTAAGTTTTCCATATTCTTCTAATCTTCCTTTTTACTTAAGAATCATTGACAGTCCTAATACTATTTTAACCAAAGCTTATTTTATTTATCTTTAAATTAAGGCGGTGCTGCATAAAGTTGCTCCGCCTCATTTTTCTATGAAAAATTCATATGTTCCATAAACCAACTTGAGAAGTCAAATGCATCTATAACTTCTGGTTTTCCATAATCTACACCTTTTGTATCAACTGTTATGCTTGAAATTACAACATCTTTTTCAGGTTTAGTTGTAGGTGTTTCTTCTCCTGATTCCTCATCTACATCTACATGTGTTTCTACCTTTGAAATCTCAATTGCTGTATCCATTCCATCTATAACTTTTCCAAAAGCTGCATATGAACCATTTAAGCTTGGTTCATCTCTTAAAGAAATAAAGAATTGACTTCCTGCTGAATTATATCCTTCTGTGATTGCATCTGCTCCATATGTTGCTCTAGCCATAGAAACAGTTCCCTTTTCATGTTTAAGATTATTATCATATCCGTTTCTTATAAATTCTCCAACAATCATATATTCCTTATCAGCATCTGAGTCCTTCTCTATAGATTCATCTATCCATCTCATGGTAGCACCTTTACCACCTTCTCCGTCAGAGCTTCCACCTTGAATTACAAAGTCTGGCTCTACTCTATGTATAATAAGTCCATTATAAAATCCACCATTTGCAAGTGTTATGAAATTTTTAACTGTATTTAAAGCCTCCTCTGGATATAATTCAACAACTATTGGTTTATCATATCCTTCTATTTGAATAGTTGCTATTGGGTTTTCTAATTTATAATTAGCTTTTTGTATAACTCCATTTAACACTAATCCTATCAAAACTAAAACTAAAATAATTGCAATTACTAAAATCACCTTTTTTTTCATTTTAAACTTCCTTTCATGCTTTTAATTTTCGTGATATTTTAAATCTTGTAACCTATAATATTGATTTTCTTTATAAATTTGTGGCTCTACGCTAATTACTTCCCTTGTTTTAAAATTAATAATAACATTTATTCTGGCATTCTTTATATCTAATTGTTTTTCTAGATTTGACTTAGAAAAATATCTGTAATATGTATCTACACCATTTCCGTCATAATATAAATTCTTATCCTCACCACTTGCAACATCATAATTAATTCCAAACTTCTTTAATGTTTCTACTGCCTTTGCAGACCTTTTTACATTTATTCCCATTGCTTGTCCATTGAAAGTTATATAATCAATATCACTTATTATTTTCATCTTTTCATGGAAACTATCAACTCTACCTTGGATCTGCTGTAATTCGTATGAGAAATTTTGTAAGTTTATATCTTCTACTGACTCTCCTCCATAGCGTATTCCAACACTTACAAGTATCAGCATTATAGCTATTGAAATTATTAATACTAATAAGGTTATTCCTCTTTCGTTTTTTAACATTAAATCACCCTCTTATGTTTTTTCTTAATTTATCTTATGCTCTAAATAGGTCTACCTCTCTCAATGCCTCTTTAATATTTTTCACACCTATTATATCTAATTTTAAGTTTTCTTTCAATAGTTTTTTATTATTTTCTGGAATTATGCATTTTTTAAATCCTAACTTTTCTGCTTCCTTTAGCTGTTTTTCTATCATAGAAACGCGTCTTACTTCTCCTGTTAATCCGTACCTCTCCAATTACCACTACATCATTTGGTATTGGTTTATTTTTATAACTTGATACAACACTTAAAATTATTCCAAGGTCTATTGATGTCTCATTTATTTTGATACCACCGAACTATATTCAAATATGCATCTTGATTAGAAAGAGTTATTCCTGTTCTTTTTTCTATAACTGCCATAAGAAGTGTAAGTCTGTTATAATCAATTCCATTTGCTGTTCTTCTTGGGAAACCAAAAACAGTTTGAGTTGTAAGTGCCTGAAGTTCAACCAGAAGTGGTCTTGTGCCTTCCATTGAAGCAACAACAAGAGAGCCTGCTGCTACCTTATCTCTCTCCGATATAAGTACATCAGATGGGTTTGTAATTTCTATCATTCCTTCTCCCCTCATCTCAAACATACCTATTTCGTTTGTTGAACCGAATCTATTTTTTACTCCTCTTAAAATCCTATATGAAAAATATCTTTCTCCCTCTAAATATAATACAACATCCACCATATGTTCAAGGACTCTTGGTCCTGCAATGCTTCCGTTCTTTCGTAACATGACCAATTATAATTGTCGTAACATTTTTATCCTTGCACATTCTCATTATTCTTGCTGTTATTTCACGAAGTTGGCTAACACTTCCTGGAAGTGATTGAAGCTTATCTGAGAAAATTGTTTGTATAGAATCTATAATAACAAGTTTCGCCTTTTGCTTGTCTATTTCTGCCTCTATTATGTCTATATCTGTTTCTCCCATACAGAGTATATTACTTTTTTCTATGTTCAATCTATCTGCTCTAATCTTAATCTGGTCAGCAGATTCCTCTCCTGACACATATAAGATATTTTCATTTGTCTCTACTTTATCACATATTTGAAGTATTAATGTAGACTTACCGTATTCCGAGGTTCTCCACCAAGTAATATTAGTGAGCCTTCAACTAATCCTCCTCCTAATACTCTATCTAGTTCAGAAAATCCAGTAGACATTCTATTTGTCTTTTTGGATGTAACATCTTTTAAACTAACTGGCCCTGCGCCTTCTTTTTTTTGCCTTTTATTTTCTATTTCAATATCCTCTAATTTTTGTTCAAAGAATGAATTCCATTCATTACAAGCTGGGCACTTTCCGAGCCATTTACTAGATTCATATCCACAATTGTTACATACAAATACTGTTTTTGCTTTTGCCATTTATTCTATGTATCCTTTCTAAATTTTCAAACTAACTTCTTAAATAACTTCCAAATTCTTTGCTAGTTGCATCTACAATCTTTTCCATGATTAGATTTACTTCTTCATCTGTTAGGGTTCTATCTTGTTCTCCAAATGTCAATGAAAAAGCTATACTCTTTTTATCATTATCTATAATTGCACCTTCGTAAACATCAAATATATCAATCGCTTTTAGTTTATTTCCACCTGCTTTTTTGATAACTTTCTTTATAGTTTCTGCTTCTATGTCTTTGTCTACAACTAATGCAATATCTTTTTTAGTTTCTGGAAATTTAGATATTTCTTTATACTTTGGCTTTCCACTCTTTATTTCAAATAATTTATCAAGATTTATTTCCATAGCAAATACATCAGCTTTTGTAACTTCTGGATGAAGTTTTCCTAAAATTCCAATGACATTTCCGGTTTATACTAATTTCTGCTGTTTGTCCTGGATGAAATTCTTGAGGAATATTCTTTGGAACTTCAAAACTATATCTATTCTCATATCCCATACTATTTAATAATTCTTCTACAATTCCTTTTGCAATATAAAAATCAACTTCTCTTTTTTGATTTATTCCTGTATAAAATTCTCCTGACATAATACTACAAAGCTTTAATTCTTCGCCATAATTTCCTTCTTTTTTAAAGAAGCCTTTACCTATTTCAAATATTGAAATGTCTTTATTTCCATGAGCTACATTGTATTCATATATTTTAAATAGAGATATAATTAAGCTATATCTTAAAGTATTTCTGTCTTCACTCATAGGATCTAAAAGCATTACTTTATCAAATTTATCTGTAACAAATTTATTTACCTCTTTATCATTTATTAAAACATATGATAAAGTTTCATTTAGCCCAAGTGCAATCATCTTATTTCTTATATTTCTTACATCCCTGTTATAATTTCCAGGAACAGTTGGAACTACTGGTAATCTTCCTTCTATGTTATTTACTCCATAAATGCGACCGTACTTCTTCTATTAAATCTTCTGGAATATCTATGTCTATTCTGCGTCTTGGAACAGTAACTGTAAATATACCATTTTTTACCTTTGACTTAAAGCCAAGCCTTGCAAAAATCTCCATTACTTCTTGCTCTGATATATTTGAACCAAGTATATTATTTATTTTTTCTAATGATATATCTATATTTTTATCTTCTTTTTCTAAGTTATCATATGTGGCAGTTCCTGATAAAATTTTTGCATTTGCATACTTTTCAAGTAAGGTACATGCTCTTTCAATTGCCATATATGTTCTGTTTGGATCTAGTCCTTTTTCAAAACGATTACTTGCTTCACTTCTTACAATCTTTTTAGAAGTTAATCTTACTTTAACTCCATCAAAAATTGCAGCTTCTATTAATACATTTTTTGTATCTTCTTCTATTTCAGTATCAAGCCCTCCCATAACACCTGCAAGTCCTATTGCTCGTTTTCCATCAGAAATTACTATGTCAGAATCTTCTAGAGTCCTTTCTTCTCCATCAAGTGTTGTAAGTTTTTCTTTAGATTTTGCCATTCTAACTTCTATTTTTCCGATTTAACTTATCTGCATCATAAAAATGTAAAGGCTGACCTGTTTCTAGCATTACATAGTTACTAATATCAACTACATTATTTATTGGTCTTATATCTGATGCGATAAGTCTATTCTTAATAAAATCTGGGCTTTCCTTTATCTCTACATTTAAAGCCTTTTTGGCTAAAAATAGTTTACAATTATCTGTCTTTATATCTAAAGCAAAGCTATCGTTAATATTTTCTTTTTCTTCTTTATGAGATAAATCTATATCTTTTACTTTCTTTTTGTATATTGCTCCTATTTCATATGCCATACCTAAAATGCTAAGTAAATCTCCTCTGTTTGCTGTCAAATCGAAGTCTATAACTTCATCATCAAGTCCCATGTATTTTACAGGATCATCTCCAGGCTTTGCGTCATCTCCTAAAATATGTATTCCTGTCTTATCCTCTTCACTTTGGAATTTACTATCTATTCCAATTTCTGATAAAGAACAAATCATTCCATTTGATTCTTGCCCTCTTATCATACCTTTTTTTATTTTTACTCCACCGTGGAAGTGTGCTTCCTGCCATTGCAACAATTACTTTTTGACCTTTTTTTACATTTGGTGCTCCACAAACAATATTTAAAATTTCTTTTCCAATATCTACTGTGCAAACATGTAAATGGTCAGAATCTGGATGCATTTCGCAAGTTTTAACTTCTCCAATAATTAAACCTGTTGCATTTACTAATTTTTCTGCTGAATCATATTCATTTCCGTACGGCTGTCATATCTTCTGCAAGTGTTTTAATATCAACATCTACATCTACATAATCCTTTACAAAATTTTTACTTAATTTCATATAAATTCTCAATCCTTTCTAATGTATTAGATTTTACCTTAAACTTCAACTTAAAATTGGTCTAAAAATCTTACATCATTTGCATATAAATATCTCATATCTGGAATTCCAAATTTAAACATGGCGATTCTCTCAAGTCCAAGTCCGAATGCAAAACCAGAATATTTTTCAGGATCATATCCACACATTCTAAGTACATTTGGGTGTACCATACCAGAGCCTAAAACTTCAATCCAGCCTGTTTGTTTGCAAAGGTTACATCCTTTTCCTCCACATTTAAAGCAAGATACATCTACTTCATATGAAGGTTCTGTAAATGGGAAATAACTAGGTCTAAACCTTAATTTTGAATTTTCTCCAATTATCTTTTTAGCAAAAATCTCAAGTGTTCCCTTTAAATCTGCAAGTGAGATATTTTTATCTATTACTAAACCTTCTGCCTGTGTAAATTGATGAGAGTGAGTTGCATCATCTTCTCTTCTATAAGTCTTACCGAGGACATATCATTCTAATTGGAGATTTTTCTTTATTTGCAAGCATTGTTCTTGCTTGAACTGCTGATGTTTGAGTTCTTAATAAATATTCATCAGTAATATAAAAACTATCTTGCATATCTCTTGCAGGATGTCCTTGTGGAAGATTTAAAAGTTCAAAGCAAAATCTATCTGTTTCAAGTTCTGGACCAGATTCTACTGTATATCCCATAGAAACAAATAAATCCTCTATCTCCTCTATAACTGTATTTACTGGATGTTTAGAGCCCTTCTTTACTTTTGTGCTAGGTAGTGTTACATCTATTTTTTCTTTTTCTAACTTTTTATCTAGTAGCATTTTTTCTATAGTTTTTTGTTTTTCTGATATTTTTTCTTCAATCTCTTTTCTTACTTTATTTGCGATTTCTCCAACAACAGGTCTTTCCTCTTTAGAAAGACTTCCCATATCTTTTAAAACATTAGATAGTTCGCTTTTCTTGCCTAGATATTTTATCTTAATCTCATTTAGAGTTTTCGCATCAGTAATCTTTTCTATTGCAAGCTTTGCCTCATCTCTTATTTTTTCAATTTTTTCTCTCATAATCTCACTTTCCTTGTCTTTTCATAATTTCAATTTGATTTATTTATTATATATTAAAAAAGCTTAAATTACAAGAAAAATTAAAAAAATAGTGCCTTAATTTTTAGAAAATCTTTGACACTATAACTTTTCACTTTTATTTTAAATAAAAAAGCTTTACCTAAAAAGTCGCTCCAATCATTCCTGCATCATTTCCTGATTTTGCAACTAAAATCTCTGGCATACTTTTATTAAAAGTCATGTTTGCTTCTTGCATACTATTTTTTAATTTATCAAGCAATAAATCCTCAAAATATGTAAAGCTGCCTCCTAGACAAATACACTCTGGTTCAAAAATATTTATAACATTTGTCAAACCTATCTTTAAATCATAAATAAACTCATCTACAACATCTTTAACACTTTCAAAATCAGTTTTAATTATATTATAAACTTTCTCTCCGAGATAAATTATCTAAATTAAGCTTTTTAGCAATTTTATCTTTTAATACTTTCATAGAAGCATATGTTTCAAAGCATCCAGAATTACCACAAGTACATTTATCTCCATCTGCCTTTATTACCATATGTCCTATCTCAAATCCGTCATTATTTTTTCCCCTTAACAATTCATTTTGCATAAACACAGCTCCACCAATTCCAGTACCTAATGTCAAAAATATAGCATTTTGATACTCCTTCATACTTCCAATTCTTTTCTCACATAAAGCTGCACACTTTGCATCATTTCTTAAAACAATATTTTCAAATTTAAGTTTTTTCCTCAAAACATCTACTATATCAAAATCTCTAATTCCTAAATTTTCTGCTTTTAATATTACTCCGATTTCTAATACTTCCGAGGAGCTGCAATGCCAATTAACTCTATATCCTCTAAATTAATCTTCTTCTCGACTAATATCTCATTCACATATTGTTCTATTTTATTTACTATAATTTCTTTTATATCATCTTTACTTCCCTTATCAAAATCCGATTCCTTTTTCAAAATAACTTTATTTTTTTCTATAAGACCGAACTGCAATATGGCTTCCACCTAAATCAATTCCAATTTTCATAAACAAAATCTCCTTTCTATTATTATATATTCTACATTTTAATGATTTGGAGAATAGCATATATAAAAATTTAGAAGCGACGCGTAAGCGATCAAGCGAGGCTTGCCGAGTGCGATTGGAGCAACTTACAACTCGTATTTTAATTTGTAAGTTGTGACACACAAGGAGCTTATCAATTTTTATATATGCTATTCTCACAAACTAGTGATAAACAGAAATTATTATATTGCTTTAGAACATATTGCGTTGCGTGCCAACTCATCACACCTATTATTAAACTCATTATCACTATGCCCCTTCACTTTAATAAACTTCACTTTATGGATATTAATTAAGTTAATTAATTCTTCCCATAGTTCTCTATTTTTTACAGCTTCTCCTTTAGAATTTTTCCAATTCTTCTTTATCCAAGACTCTATCCAGTTTTGATTAAAAGCATTTACAACATAAGCGCTATCACTGTATATATCTACTTCACATGGATATTTTAAAAGTTTTAGTCCTTCAATTACAGCTGTAATTTCCATAACATTATTAGTTGTCTCTTTTTTTCCTCCTGATATTTCCTTTTTTACACCATCACACATAAGGATACTTCCCCAACCTCCGAGGTCCTGGATTTCCTGAACATGCTCCATCAGTATATATAATAACCTTTTTCATAAATCTTCCTTTCAATATATTTTACAATTTTCAAATTTATTTTACATAAAAGCATTGTTTTTTTTTTCTTTTTATGATATTATATCAATAAATATTTATATTGTATAGATATTTCAAGAAATTTTAATGGAGGTTTTTATGGATAATGTTTTAGCAATAATTCGGTGAATACAATCCTTTTCATAATGGACATCTTTACCATCTAAACGAAGCTAAAAGAATTTTTCATGCAAATTACACTATTGCTTTAATCACTGGTAACTTTGTCCAAAGAGGCGATGCATCAATTGTTGATAAATGGACAAAAGCTAAAATGGCATTACTTAATGGCTTTGACTTAGTAATAGAACTTCCATGTATATATAGTATTTCAAGTGCAGAAAATTTTGCATCAGGAGCCATCAGGCTATTAAATTCTCTTAAAGTAGTAGATACTGTTTCATTTGGTTGTGAAACAGAAGATGTTTCTGTGCTTAAAGAATTTGCAGATATTTTGACAGAACAACCTGAAGAATTTAAATCTTTACTTGCTCATGAATTATCAAAAGGTATCTCTTTCCCAAAGGCTAGAGAAAATGCTTTACTTATGTACTTAAATAATATTAGAAAATCTGCAAACATTTTATCTTCGCCAAATAATATTTTAGCAATAGAATATTTGAAAGCATTAAAACAGACTAATTCTTCTATAATGCCTCTTGGTATAAAAAGAATTGGTCCTGGATATCACAGCAATTTAGCATATGGAGATTTCGCTAGTGCAACAGCTATTAGAAAATACATAACTGATAGGAATTTCTATGCAATAGACAAGGTTATGCCTAAGGTTTGCTATGATATTTTGGAAGCGTCAATTAAAAAAGGCCATTTCGTTCGTGGAATTGAATGCTATGAAAAAGAGATAATGTTTGTACTTCGTAATATGACAGTTGCAGAGATTGCAAATTTACCAGATGTTAATGAAGGACTAGAAAATGTAATTAAAAATGCAGCAAACTCTTGCAATACTTTAGTAGAATTTATGAATATTGTTAAATCAAAAAGATATACTCAAACTAGAATTCAAAGAATTTTACTATATGCACTTTTAGGATTCACTAAGGAAGATATGAAAACTTCTACTCAAATAGATCCATATATTAGAGTTTTAGGATATAGCAATAAAGGACAAACTTTACTTTCAAATATTTGCAGAGCAAATAAGAAATTACAAGTTGTAACTTCTGTAAAGAATTTTACTACAACTTGCAGAAACAAAAAATTGTTAATGATGCTTGAAAAAGATATACAAGCAACTAATACATATACTTTAGGTTATGACTATGATTCATATTCGAATTTAGATTATACTACTAAAATGATTACATATTAAAAAAGCTTTAGATTCAATTCTAAAGCTTTTTTATTTTTGTTAATTAATCTTCATCAACGAAATCAAATTCATCCTTAAATTTTTCTTTGAACATTTCAAATACTTTATTTAATACTTCTTCATCTTCTACACTAACATAAGATTCTTCATCTTCTGAATCAGTATCTTCAACCTGAAGGATAACAACTTCTCCTGGTTCTTCTTCATCCTCATCAGTTGGTAATAATATTACATATTCCTCTCCGTCTAATTCGACTAAATCTAAAAATTCAAAATTAACTTCGTTACCATCTTCATCATTTAAAACAATAACATTATCTAATTCTTCATCATCCATTTGTTTTTTCTCCTTTCAAATTTATAATACTTGTATTTCTACAATGTTAATAACTTTTTTTCTTGTTCATGTAAATTTCTAGTATATACACAGCAGAAATAGTATCCACAATTTGCTTTTTCTCTTTTTGCTTTACATCTAGAAAGTTCATCGTTTTATGTGCTGCAACTGTTGTTAATCTTTCGTCTACTGTCTCTATATGTATATTATTAAACTTACATTTTAATTTATGTATAAATTTTTTAGTAGCTTCTACTCTTTCTCCTTGAGTTCCATTCATATTTATAGGCATGCCAACTACAAATTCGGAAATTTCATATTCTTTTATTAGTTCTTCTAATCTTTTTAAAATGATTTTATCATTTCCATTATTTTGCACAGTTTCTAAGCCTTGTGCAGTAATACCTAAAGCATCTGATATTGCAAGTCCGAGTTCTTGATGCCCCATAATCTATTCCTAGAATTCTCATATTAATCATCTAACCCTATATAATATCTTACCATTTTTTCTAGTAATTCATCTCTTTCAACTTTTCTAATTGCATTTCTTGCATCATTATGACTTGTAATATATGTAGGATCTCCTGATAAAATATATCCTACTATTTGGTTTACTGGATTGTATCCTTTCTCATCAAGAGCTTTATATACCTCTTTTAATACTTCCTTATATTTAATATCAGTATCATTCTCCACTTTGTAATTCATTGTCTTATCAAAATCCATGTGCTTAATCATCCTTTCTAAATATTTATATTATATATTATTAATGTCATTTTCGTTAGGATCTGCATTATCAAGATATTCTTCTAGCTCTTTTAGAACTTTTTCTAATGCTGTTCCTTTATAATAAGTCGTAAGTGCAAAATTAAGTTTTGGCTTAACTGTTTTTATTTTTTTCTTTTTAGCTGTCTTTTTGTTTTCTTCTATTACCTCATCTGCATCTTCTATTTCTAGGTCTTCAACATCTCTTTTTAAATCATTCAAAAATTCTACTACACCATTTACATCTATACCAGAAAAAACTATTGCAAACTTTGGTCCCATATATCTTACAAATAGATACTCCTCTGATAGCCTTTCTTTGATGAAATCACAAATATCAACTATCATTTGGTTTCCTGTGTCTCTATTAATCTTCTCGTTTGTTTCTACTAAATTTGTTATCTTAAACATACATACAGTTGAAGATGTATAACTATCTATAATTTTTCTTCCTGCTTCATATAAATATTCTGAAGTATTTAAATCAGAATATTGGTCTTTTCTTTTTAAACTTTCTACAATATTTTGATAAGATACAATCTTAAATATTGATATGATATTTTCTTTTACAACTTCAAGTATTGTTGTATCAATATGGTCAAATGCATGCATTCTTCCACTTTCTATAATCCAATAACCAATATATACATTATCTATATAAAGTGGGAAAAACATTGCAGACTTTGCTCTACCAAATTCCATTTTTTGATAAGGAAGTCTTTCATCTTCCTTGTTTACTGTTATATATTTAGGTTTTGTTGAAGTTATACTATCTTTAAATATCTCTTCATTTTGTAAATTCTTAAGAGTCTCCCAATGTTTTTTATCAACATTTGAAGCCTTTATAACATACTCTGCTCCGTCAAATACTACTATTGTAGAATATTTGATAGCATACTGTTCTATCAATATATCGTTTATTTTTACAATTTTTTCATCTACTGTTTGTTCTTCCCCAATCGTACTCATAAAATCTTGTAAAACATTTAAACTTGTTACTTTTTGATTTATATCTTTGAAGTTCTTTATTCTTTTACTTATAATAATATTGTAAACAAGTAATGCTATAACTATTATTACTAATATTATCATTGCAACTAATTCCATATGTTAGTTCTTCTCCTCTCTTCAAGATTATATAAAGTATTGAAGAATATTATCTTTATTCCATCATATTATTTTTTGCGAATTTATTATTTTTTGAATAATCTGGTCTAAATCTGTTTGCAACAAGTGGATATACACTATCTCCTAATTTTTTAAGTTCTGCTAAAAATGGTTTTGAATATCCATTTGTAGATACAAAGCAATCTACCAATCCTGACAAATATTTTGATAAAGCATCTTCATCAAATGGTATTGTAATTGCATTCATCTTATCCTTATCAAATAATTCTCTCATGTATGACATTTCTGGATTATTATAACATGACATTCCACCTATAATAATCTTTGTAGTCAATCCTCTAACTTTTAAAGCCTTATTTATTACACATTTTAGTTTTGAAGGATCAAGCTTATTATTTGATTGTAAATCTCTTAAAAATGCTGTCAAAGGTTGTATTGTTAGTATATCCATGCTTTGTACTAGATAAATTTCACTTGCAAGCTCGAAATATTTTTCATCTGTCATAAAATCACAATCTAAAAGTACTAATGAATATTTCTTTATAAGATTTGAAACTATTGTCTCAACATTATTTACTTCTATTTGTTGATTTGGTACAGATGTAAATATGCTTAAATTTCTGCTTACATCTATTCCTTCAACTATTCCATTTTCTATTTTTTCTAAACAATTTGATGCAAGTCTTCTTAATGAATCTTCATTTTTCGTATATATATAATATGAATTTCTATTTTGTGTTAAATCTAATACTGCAGTTTTTATTCCTGATTTTGATAGCATATCTGCAAGATTGTTTATCAAGAAAGATGTTCCAGCTTTAGGTGATCCAACAAATGCAACTACTTTTTTATCCTTCGTAAGTGCTTTTGTAAAATCATTATTCTTGTTTCTATAATTATTAATAATATTTTCTATATCTTTCTCTTCTGGTTCTGCTTTTTCTTCTTCACCTAATGCAAATAGGTTAGGTTCTTCATCTTTACTATTTACTTCTTCAAATCCAGGAAGAACTGTGTTATCTGCTTCATCTACATTTTCTGCTTGTACTTCTTCTTGTTTTGTAGCATCTTCATCTATAGCTTCTGTTTCATCTACTTCTACAACTTTTTTAGGTCTTCCCCTCTTTTTAGGTGCTGCATTTTTTTCTGCTTCAGGATCAGCAGCCTTCTTAGGTCTTCCCCTTTTCTTCTTTACTGGTTCTTCTACATTTTCTTCTGCTTCATCTGCAAATTCAACATCTGGAATATTATTTTCTGTACTTTCTATATCTTCAAACATTTCATCAATTCCTGGCAATGAATCTGCTTCATTTGCAGGTGCTTCTTCTTTTTCTGTTTTATTTTTATTAAGTTTCTTTACTGATTCAGTATTTACTTCTGATGGAATTACTACTGGTTTTGTAAGTTTTGTTTTTGAATTTTGTGTTTCAATAAATCCTATTTTTAAGTTATCTTTTTTAGCTTCCTTTGCTTGTTCAATTCTTTTATATGTACCTTCCCCAAATGTCATAATTGATTGATATTTAGGAGAATCCGTCTCTAATACAGCTCTTACTGATAATGGCAAGAATTTGCTTATTACTCTTAATTGCGCATCTGTATATTGAGCTGCAATATTATTAAAGCTTTCTACATACCTATCTGTATTTTTTCCAAGTTTTTTATAATGTGTTAAAATATTTTGTATTTCTGTTTCACTAACACTATCTTCAGATTCTGCTTGATAATTAACTTCCTCTGTTTCTATCTTGTAATATGTTTTTGCTTCTTTTTTTGTACGAGGTTTATTTAATAATTTACAAACTGTAGGAACACTTCTATCAGATCCAAGCAAAGCATCATATATTCCAATTGAAAATAATTTAGATAATAAATTATCAGATTTTGAACGCCTATCAGTTGCAATAAAGATAATCGGAATATCTGAGCCTCCGTTCCCCTATTGCTTCATCACTAATCTTATCTAATTGTTCAAATAAAAATTTATCAATCACATCAAAATTGTTATTAGCATAAGGCTCTAAATCCTCACTAATAACTATTCTATCATATGTTTGATCCCTTTGTAATTCTTTTATTATTGCATTAAAATAATAGACATTTTTACCTGATATTATTTCTTTATATTCTTTTTGATATAATTTTATAATAGATTCAGATACATCCTCATTATTAACAGCAAATAAAACTTTCATTTGTTAACTCCTTCCAAATCCTTTTATTACAATTACGAATACAAGTGGTAATATTTGACATATAACGAAAATTGTAATAAATGCTATCATAGTATAAAATCCTTTATATCTTACATCTAGCTTTCTTATACCTATTACATATTGATATATTGCACTTACAACTATTCCTAAAAAGCAAAATGGTATACTAAATATTCTAATCTTATTTAATATAAATGCTGTAAGTCCGTAAGCATCTGAGCCATAATCTTCTACATAATCTGCAAGTTCTTTTTTCTGTGTTTCTGTCATTTGTATCATTTTACTTGTAGTTTCAGAATTTAAGATTTCATCTGAAGCATACACATTACCTGAACAGAATACCATTAAGAAAACTAGTATTGCTGACATTAAAATTACTACTTTTTTCATTTTATATTTTCCTCTCTATTTTATTTCCATATTTAGTTTTAAATTTACATATAATATCATACACTAGAATTGCAAAAATATCAAGCAGTTTTGCTAAAATTTATTGGAAATTATCTCTATATCGCAATTTTTTCATTAAATTTTTTATCTATCATTGTCTTTAAAAGTATATTTTCTTTTTTTTCTAAATTTGGATCATTATTTAAAATTTTCATTGCTAGATTTTGAACTAGTTTTAGAATATTCATATCCTCAAAAAGATTTGCAATTTTAAATTCAGGAATTCCATGTTGTTTTGTTCCAAAAAATTCTCCTGAGCCTCTTAGTTCCAAGTCCTTCTCTGAAATTACAAATCCATCATTTGTCTCTTGCATAACCTTCATCCTCTCTCTTATAGTGTCTGATTTTCCTTGATATTTTAGTATACAATATGATTTATATTCGCCTCTTCCTACTCTTCCTCTTAATTGATGAAGCGCGGCTAAGCCGAATCTTTCTGCATTTTGAATAACCATTACGCTTGCATTTGGCACATTAACACCAACTTCTATTACAGTCGTAGAAATTAAAATATCTATTTCTCCGATTCTTAAATTTTTCCATTATCTCATCTTTTTCTTTTTGCTTTAATTTTCCATGTATGTATTCAACTCTAAACTCACTAAAGACCTCCGTTTTATATCTTTCAAATAACTCTAAAACAGATTTTGCTTCTATTTCTTCGTTTTCTTCAACTAGAGGGCATACAATATATGCTTGTCTTCCTTCTCTTATCTGCTTTTTTATAAAATTATTTACTCTATCTTCCATAGAAAGTCCGAACTGCAAATGTATCTATTTTCTGCCTATTTGGAGGAAGTTCATCTATAACAGATATGTCCAAATCTCCATAAAGAATAAGTGCTAGTGTTCTTGGTATTGGAGTTGCTGTCATTACAAGTTTGTCAACATTTTCTCCTTTTTCACTAATAATTTTTCTTTGATTTACACCAAATCTATGTTGCTCATCTGTTATAACAAGTCCTAAATTTTTAAATACTACATTTTCTTGCAGAATAGAATGTGTTCCAATTACTACATCTATATCTCCAGATGCTATTTCCTCTATTATCTTTTTCTTCTTTTTAGCAGGAATATTGCTAATTAAGAGTTCACATCTTATTCCAAACTTTCCTAGAATCTCTGAAAAGCTTTCTAAATGTTGAGTCGCAAGTATTGATGTTGGTGCCATTATTGCCATTTGGTAGCCTGATTTTACTGCTTTATATGCTGCAATAATTGCAACTACAGTTTTTCCAGAGCCAACATCTCCTTGAAGTAATCTATTCATTGATTTATCTGATTCCATATCTCTGTCTATTTCCTCTAATGCACGAAGCTGTGCTTTTGTTAAATTAAATGGTAGAGTATTTATTACATCTGACATTTTCACATCTTTGTCAAATTTTATACCTTTTTGATTTTTTGTAGCTTGATTTTTTAGGTTCAAAAGTAAAAGCTGCATTGTAAGTAATTCTTCAAATGCAAGCCTCTTTCTTGCAATATTAAATTCTTCAAAGCTTGAGGGAAAATGTATTTTCTTTATTGCTGAATTAAAATCTATTAATTTATACTCATCTAAAATATATTCTGGTAAAGTTTCATCTAATTTATCTTCTACTAAATTTAAACCATTTTCAATAATTTTCCTTATTTGATTTTGTGATATAGAATAAGTAAGAGGATAAAGTGGAATAATTTTTCCGTGTGTTATTTTTTAGTCCCTCTTTATCAAAAACAGGAGACATCATCTGCAAGTGACCGTGATTTTTTTGTAATTTTGCCAAAAAAACTATATTCATAACCTGTAGAAAAAAGCGCCTTTAGATATGGCTGATTATACCATACAATCTCGCATGCATCTGTTCCATCACTCACAATCATCTTGCAAATTGTCATTTTTTTATTTCTTGTTCTTATAACTTGCATACTTGTTACTACTTTTGCTTTAATTAGGACTTCATCTCCATCTTCTACATCTTCTAATTTTTTTGCAATACTTCTATCTTCATAGTTTCTTGGATAATATGTAATCAAATCTTCTAAAGTATATATTCCTAATTTGTTTAGTGATCTTACTCTGTTTTCGCCAACACCTTTTACGAATTGCACATTCTTACTTAAATCCATTACTTTTAATCTCCTCTATTTGCAATTATATATTAATTTTGTCATTTTTTCAAGAAAAAAAGAGCTATGCTTTTTTAATAAAAATACATAGCTCTTCTTAAGAATTATATATCCATCTGACTGCTTAAAAATCCTGCTGCTGATTCTACAACTTTTTGCTCTGTTTCTCCCATTTTTGTCTTTGAATCTTTTGACAAAAGAATTACAGAACCTACAACATCTCCTTGACTTATTATTGGATAAACTACCTGTGAATTAAATTTTCTTTCTTTATTATCATTCTTAACTACAGGAATCGATACTTCATTATTTTCTTTGCTTATATAAACCTCTTTATCATCCATAAGTTGCTCTAGTTCTTTAGATAAATCCTGCTCTAAGAACTCTTTTTTAGAACCACCAGATACAGCAATTACAGTATCTTTATCAGTAATGCAAGCAATATGTCCTGTTGTTTTAGATAGTGTTTCTGCATAACCTGTTGCAAATTCTGAAAGTTCTCCAATAGGAGAATATTTTTTAAGTATTACTTCTCCTTCTTTATCTGTAAATATTTCAAGAGGGTCTCCTTCTTTGATACGAAGTACCTTTCTTATTTCTTTTGGGATTACAATTCTTCCTAAATCATCTATTCTTCTAACTACACCTGTTGCTTTCAAAATAATTCCTCCTTTTTGTTCACTTCAAAACCTATTATTTGTAAAAAGGAAAAAATTATTCATTTAAAGTTATATTTTATTAATTTTTTTATTCATCTAATATCCTTTTTGCAACAACAACTAGTCTACCGTTTTCAGTCGAACTTTCACATGTTATCATTGTGATTAATTGTTCTCCAAATTTTGCATCTACTCCAGTATCATAAAATTGTAATTTTTTTGCATTGCTAATAAAATCATTATACTCATCTTCATTTTCAAAATCAACAATATTATAATATCTAAAAACATTTGTCTCATTTTGATAAAATATTCTAGACTTAAATACAGAAACAATTGCATATTTTCTAACATCTTTATCTGTTATTATTTCTACAGTTTTGTGTTCATTATAAAAGCTTTGATCTTTATATTTTAATAAATTGTTGAACATTTCTGTATCCTTCATATGATGTCCATATATTACTAAATTTGATGTTTCATCATATATATTACATATATTTTTCAAATAAATTGAACCATATACACTTTTTTCTTTTTTGTAATCATGATCTGCATAAAATTCATTATCTTCGCCTTGCAATAGTGGATAGTTTATATTAGTATTTTCTATTTGAATCCAACCTTTTATATCGCTATTTTGTGATTGCAATTCTTTTACCTTATCAATTCTCTCATCTTCTACTACATTTTCTTTTTCATCTTTTACTTCCATATATTCTTGTGCTTCTCTTATTGATGTCATATTTTTACCTTTATTATAGAAATAATAAGCTAGATATGCAAGCAAACATAATAAAACAATTGTGCATATTAATATAATCTTCTTCTTTATACTTCTTTTTCTTCTGGATTTTTCTCTCTTCTTGGCTCTTTCTCCATTACTTTGTTTTCCATGTTTTCCGCTCATAAATTACTCCTAAAATGAATTTTAACAAATTAATTTTAACATATGTAAGTATTTAATTCAATGTTTTTTATCAAAAATGCAGCAGATGTTTTATCTGCCGCATTTTTCCATTTACTTTGATATTAAAATTTATCTTCTAGCTCTTTTTCTAGATTTTACGATAGCTGCAAGAACTACACATAATGCAATTACTGCAAATACTACATAGCTTTCACCCATTTTTGGTTCTTCATCTAATTTTCCTTTATCTCCTGATGTAGCTTCGTTGTTATTTGCTGTATTTCCTTCAGCTTCTCCTGCTTTGTTATATGCTACTTGTAGTTTTGCTAATGCATCACTTACTTCTCCATATGTTGATCCTACATTTGCAAGTACGGCTTTTGCAGTTGCTATTGCATTTTTTAATTCTTCTGATGGGTTCTCTACTTTTTCTGCTTTTTCTATTAATGCTTGTAGATTATTCTTTATTGTTTGTGTATCATTTCCTGCCTTTGGTTTTACTGTTAATTGACTTGCAGTTTCTGGATCTAGTTTTACTCCTGATGGTAATTTATCTACTTCTAGCTTTCCTGTTTCTACTGTTACTGTTGAGCCTTCTGCTGCATTTTCTACTGCTTTTTTTGCTGCTGTTCCTACATAATATGTAGTTTCTCCGTCTTTTTCGATTGATACTTCTGCTGCTCCTTCTTTTACAAAGCTTTTATCAAATTTTTCGCTAAATTCTCCACCTGATATTTCAAAATCTTCTGAATTTGCTTCGCCTGATCCTGTATATGATTTTACTGAATCAACACTATCTGCTGATGTTAATTCTCCTCCTTTTATACTTACTTTTCCAGTATCTTCATATTCTTCAGTTTGATTATCTACTATAATTGCTGAACCAAATGGCAAATCTGTTGAATTACTACCTATTGTTCCATGTCCACTAGTAGTTGCTGTAATTTCTCCTCCGTTTACTATTACATCTCCACTACGAACTGCTATTCCTGCACTTGTTCCAGTTATAGATCCATCATTTATTGTTAATGTTCCTGAATTTGGTTGGTATATTGCTGCTGTATTTGTACTTTCAATTGTGCCATCATTTATTGTTATATTTGTATTTTTAGCTTGGCTTCCATTTCCTGCAATTGCAAATCCATTTCCTGCTGTAATAGTTCCACCATCAATTATAACTTCTGAACCATCACCAAAAAGAGCGATTCCATACTCTCCATTTATAGTTACTCCATCTTTTACTGTCAATTTTCCTCCTGGCTCGTTAATATCTGCTGGTCCTACCTGTATAACTCCATATGATCCACTTGCATTTGTTGTTTTATATGTACCACCTTCTAATATTGCTTCTCCTTTGACATAAATAGCTATACATCCTCCTGTATTTTGAACTGTTCCATCTCCTGTAAATTTTACTGTTTTATCTGAATCTACTTTAAGTGTTACTTGACTTGCAGATGTGATTGTTGCACCATTTAATTCAATTGTAAGGTTTTTATCAATTGTAACAGTATTACTTAACGTATAAGTTTCACCTTGAATTAATGTTATAATTCCTCCATCTTGTGCATCAGATATAGCTTGAGTTAAGTCTGTATCTGTCTTTGCTGCTTTTACTGTATTTGCCATGCCAAAAAGTGCTAAAACTGCAACTAGCAATACAGTTATTATTAAGATTTTATTTTTCATCTTAATTCTCTCCCTTCTTTTTTTACTTTTTTAATTTATATATCAAAATTTTAGTTTTTCTAAAATTTTAATAACCAAAAAAACACAAAAAGGACAAATTTATACAACTAGTGTATAAAATTTGCCCCCATATTCATTATTTTTACACAACAAACAAAAGCCTTTTTTGCCTCTAAAGCTTCCTCTCTCTCTCTCTCTCTCTCTACAGCCCCAACGGTTTTGATGTGTGTTTTCATATCTATTCCTCCATTTGTTTTTTCTTTTCTTTTGTTTGTATGCTTATTTTACCATTTCTAATATGTTAATGTCAACTGTTTTTTATTTTTTTAATAAACTAACTACTAGTCTTGATAATGTCCTTTACATGATATAATTACAACATCACCAGTGCTATTAAAGTCATAAATCAAGCGATTTTTACTATCTATCCTCTTACTATAACCATTTCTATTTTTTAAAATTTCTGATTTTCCGAGTCTACTATCTTTCCCATTTCGTTGAATATCAGTAATTAATGAATTTATCTTTTTTAATGTCTTTTTATCTTCACTTTGCCAGCTTAAATATTCACTCCAAGCTTTCTCGGTAAAAATGCTATTCACGTGCCATATCCTCCAATTCTTCCATAGTTTTCACTACGACTTTTCCTTTTTCTAATTGTTTATAGCTTTCTTCTAGTTTGGTTAAATATTCAAGATTAGCTTTTGCTTTTTGTAATTCATTATAGGTTTTCAAATCTATCCAAACCATATTTTCTTTTCCATTTCCATTTCTACTTACAATTATTATATCATCATTTTCAACAACAGCATCACAATATTTTTTAAAGTTTTGTCTTGCTTCACTTACACTTATAGCTTGCATACCTTCATCTCCTTTCATTTATTGCAAAATAGCGTATGTTATCTTGTACTTAATATTGTACTATATTATTATATGAAAGTCAATGATTTTTATGTATATTTTACTATAAAATAAAAAGGCTGCTGGCAAAATTTTTATATATTTTGCCAACAGTCTGAACTCATTATTAAAAATGATTTCTTTATTTTAAATTTATCTTCTAGCTCTTTTTCTAGAATTTACAATAACTGCAAGAACTACACATAATGCGATAGCTCCAAATACTACATAGCTTTCTCCCATTTTTGGTTCTTCATCTAA
>CANQLP010000004.1 GCA_947624725.1 uncultured Clostridia bacterium | reverse complement strand
GTCGATGGTGGGAATCGAACCCACATGGAAGTTATCCGCAGGTTTTTGAGACCTGTGCGTCTGCCTATTCCGCCACATCGACATGTTTTACAAATTTTGGCAATTTTACAATTATGTTAGATATTTGTTAGATGTTTAAGTAATCTTACATTCTAGCAAATATCTAAACACTATTATTTTCAATACATTTAGGATTTACTAATTAAAAAATCCATTTAGATTTTGAGTCGTGTGCGTCTGCCAGTTCCGCCACTCGGGCAACAATATATATCATAACATTTTTTTTAGCCTTTGTAAAGAAAATTTATAATTTTTTTAATAAAATACCCACTTGTCAATAGACAGGTGGGTGATGAAAATTTTAATTGTTTATTTTTAAAATATTTTTTCTTTTGCTATTAATCTGACATCGAGGTCTTTATCTACAAAAAGCTTCCAAAGAATTTTATAGGTTGCATTGGCATTTTCTGCTACTACTTTCCTTATATCTACATTTTCATCTTCTGCAAGCTTCATAAGAATCTCTTCAGGCGCATTGGCATTTTCTGCTACTGCTTCCCTTACATATACCTCTTCATCTTTTGCAAGATCAAGAAGAATTTCAGCAGTTGCATTTGCATTTGCTGCTACATTAACTCTAACTTTACTGTTTTCATCTTCTGCAAGTGCATTCAGTACATTAGTATCGGATACACTTTTTGCTAGTCTTATCCGTTCTTCAAGAGAAATGTCGGATAACTCAATTAAAATTTTCATTTTTTCACTCCCTTAAAGTTTTTTATTAAGGCCCTTTGCCTTTGTGCAATAAATTATATCATCTCATTTATGTAAAGTCAAACATTGCCTTGTATAATAAACACCCACTTGTCAATAGACAAATGGGTGGGTGAAAATTTTAGTTATTTCTTTTGAATGTAGTTCTAGCTACCCTCTTTACATATGGGTTTTCATCCTCTGAAAGATTAAGAAGAATTTCAGCAGTTGCATTGGCATTTTGTGCTACTGCTTCCCTTACATCTTCGTCTTCATCTGCTACAAGCTTCAGAAGAACTTCAGGAGTTGCATTCGCACTTTCTGCTACTGCCATCCTTATATATACATCTTCATCTTCTGCAAGCTTTAGAAGAATTTCAGGAGTTGCATTGGCATTTTGTGCTACTGCTTCTCTTATCTCACTATCTTCACTTTCTGCAAGTTGCATAAGAATATCAGCAGTTGCTTTTGCACTTTTTACTACGGCTTCCGTTAGGTCGTAGTCCTCATCTTCTAAAAGATCAAGAAGAATCTCAGCAGTTACATTAGCATTTTTTGCCACTTCTTCCTTTATCTCGTAATATTCATCTTTTGCAAGCTCCATAAGAATTTCTGGAGTTGCATTGGCACTTTTTGCTACTGCTTTCCTTACATATGGTGCTACATCTTTTGCAAGCTTCAGAAGAATTTCAGGAGTTGCACTGGCATTTCTTGCTACAACTTCCCTTAAAACATCATTTTCATCTTCTGTAAGCTTTAGAAGAACTTCAGGAGTTGCATTGACACTTCCTGCTACTGCTTCCCTTACTGACCAGCTTTCATCTTCTGCAAGATCAAGAAGAATTGCAGCAGTTACATTAGCATTTTTTGCTACTGCCTCCCTTAAATTGCCATCTTTATACTTTAAAAGTTTCAGAAGAATTTCAGGGGTCGCTTTCACACTTTCTGCTACTCCTGTCCTTACATAACAGCTTTCATCCTCTGTAAGATCCATAAGAATCTCAGGGGTTGTATTGGCATTTCTTGTTACTCCTTCTCTTACAATAAATTTTGCATCCTTTGAAAGTTTTAAAAGAATTTCGGGGGTTGCATTGGCATTTCTTGCTACCTTAACTCTAACTTGACTGTCTCCATCTTCTGCAAGTGCATTCAGTAGATTAGTATTGGATGTACTTTTTGCTAGTCTTATCCGTTCTTCAATAGAAACTTCGGATAACTCAATTAAAATTTTCATTTTTTCACTCCTTTAATTTTTATTAAGGCCCTTTGCCTTTGTGCAATAAATTATATCATCTCATTTATGTAAAGTCAAACATTGCCTTGTATAATAAACACCCACTTGTCAATAGACAAATGGGTGGGTGAAAATTTTAATTATTTCTTTTTAAAGCAGTTTCAGCTGCTTCTCTTACAAGGCTGTTTTTATCTTTTGCAAGTTTCACAAGAATTTCAGCAGTTGCATTAGCATTAGCTGCTACTAATCTCCTTGCATTGCAGTCTTCATCTTTTGCAAGATTAAGAAGAATCTCAGCAGTTGCATTTTTACTTCCTGCTACTACTTTCCTTACATCGTAGTCCTCATCTTCTGCAAGTGCATTCAATAGTTCAGTATTTGCTGAACTTTTTGCCAGTCTTATCCGTTCTTCGAGAGAAATTTCGGATAATTCAATTAAAATTTTCATTTTTTCACTCCTTTAAAGTTTTTTTATTAAGGCCCTTTGCCTTTGTGCATAAATTATATCATCTTATTTATGTAAAGTCAATATTGCTTTGTATAAGAAATACCCACTTGTCAATAGACAAGTGGGTGGGTGAAAATTTTAATTGTTTCTTTTTAAAGCAGTTTCAGCTGCTTCCCTTACATCGTCATCTCCATCTGCCACAAGCTTCATAAGAATTTCAGTAGTTGTATTCGCATTTTCCGCTACTGCTTCTCTTACAAAGCAATTTTTATCTGATGCGAGTTTTAGAAGAATTTCAGGAGTTGCATTGGCATTCTCTGCTACTGCTAACCTTACATCCCATTCTTCATCTGCTGAAAGCTTTAGAAGAATTTCAGGGGTTGCATTGGCATTTTCTGCCACTACTCCCCTTACATAGCAGTCTTCATCTTTTGCAAGATTCATAAGAACTTCAGCAGTTGCATTGGCATTTTCTGCTACCGCTCCCCTTACAACCCACTCCTTATCTGATACAAGTTTCAAAAGAATTTCCGCAGTTGCATTTATACTTTCTGCTACTGCTTTCCTTATCTCGTAATCTTCATCCTCCACAAATTTCAGAAGGACTTCAGGGGTTGCATTGGTACTTTCTGCTACTGCTTTCCTTACCTTGTAGTCCTCATCTTCTACAAATTTCAGAAGAATTTCAGGGATTGCATTGGTATTTTCTGTTACTGCTAACCTTACTTCGAAGGATTCATCCTCTGCAAGTACATTCAGTACATTAGCATCGGATACACTTTCTGCCAGTCTTATCCGTTCTTCAAGAGAAATGTCGGATAATTTAGTTGAATTTTTCACCATTTTCACTCCTTTAAAGTTTTTTTATTAAGGCCCTTTGCCTTTGTGCATAAATTATATCATCTTGTTTATGTAAAGTCAATATTGCTTTGTATTAAAAAATAGCATGTATTCTTAGATACATGCTATTTACTAGTATTTTCTCTATGGTAAACAATCTTTTAATACATTCCGCCCATATCTGCTCCCATACCACTTGATTCATGTGAACCACATCCACATTTTTCTTCTTTCTTATCTGCAACAATGCTTTCTGTTGTAAGTACCATTGAAGCAATACTTGCAGCATTTTGAAGAGCTGATCTTGTAACCTTAGTTGGATCTACTATTCCTGCTTTTTTCATATCTACATATTCTTCGCGTCCTGCATCAAATCCAAATCCATCACTGCTTGATTTTACTTTTTCAACAACAACTGCTGGTTCTAATCCTGCATTATATACAATTTGTCTAATTGGTTCTTCTAATGCTTTCAATACAATATTTCCACCAAGTCTTTCGTCTTCTTTTAATTTGCTAACTTCGGCTTTTACTTTAGGAATAATGTTTATATATGCTGTTCCTCCTCCTGCTAATATTCCTTCTTCAACAGCAGCTTTTGTTGCAGCTAAAGCATCTTCTATTCTAAGCTTCTTTTCTTTCATTTCAATTTCAGTTGCAGCACCAACTTCAATAACAGCAACTCCTCCTGCAAGTTTTGCAAGTCTTTCTTGTAATTTTTCTTTATCAAATTCACTCATTGTCTCATCAATTTGCTTCTTTAGTTGATGTACTCTTTCTGCTAATTTATCTTTATCTCCTGCACCATCAACAATTACAGTATTTTCTTTTTGTACTTTTACTTGTCTTGCTCTACCTAATTGTTCTATTGTAGTATCTTTTAGTTCTAATCCTAAATCTGATGTAATTACTTCTCCACCTGTTAAAATTGCAATATCTTCAAGCATTTCTTTTCTTCTATCTCCATATCCTGGAGCTTTTACTGCAACTACATTTAATACTCCTCTTAATTTGTTTAATACAAGTGTTGATAATGCTTCATTTTCTATATCATCTGCAATGATTACAAGTTTTCCAGACATTTGCATTAAGCTTTCAAGCAATGGTAATATCTCTTGAATATTGCTTATTTTCTTATCTGTAATTAATATATATGGATTATCAAATATTGTTTCCATTTTTTCTGTATCTGTTACCATGTATGGAGAAACATAACCTTTATCAAATTGCATTCCTTCTACTACATCTACTTTAGTTTCTGATGTTTTGCTTTCTTCTAGTGTAATTACTCCATCTTTAGAAACTTTTTCCATAGCATCTGCAATTAATTCTCCTATTTCTAAACTATTTGCTGAAATGCTTGCAACTCTTGCAATATCTTCTTTTCCATTAACTGGTGAACTAATTCCTTTTAATTCGTGAACTGCAACATCTACAGCTTTATCTATTCCTCTTTTTATTGCCATAGGATCTCCACCTGCTGCAACATTTTTTACTCCTTCTTTTATCATTTTTTGAGCAAGTACTGTTGCCGTGGTTGTTCCGTCTCCTGCAACATCATTTGTCTTTGTTGAAACTTCTTTTACAAGTCTTGCACCCATATTCTCATATGGATCTTCTAATTCTATTTCTTTGGCAATTGTTACACCATCATTTGTTATAAGTGGTGCACCAAAACTTTTATCTAAAACAACATTTCTTCCTTTTGGTCCAAGTGTTACTTTTACAGTATCTGCAAGTTTGTTTACACCTTCTAATAATTTTTTTCTTGCATCTTCTCCGTATAAAATTACTTTTGACATTCTAAATCATTCCTTTCAAAATATTTATAAAATTTTCCTTACTTTCATATCGAAATCGAAAAAGAATTAGTATAGTGCTAGGCGTTCAAGCAAGAAATACCGGAGGCGTGCTAATGAACGCCAAAGGCTTTTCTTGCGAAGAACAACGACGCAATATGCTAATTATTTTTCGATTTTAGCAAGTATATCTGACTGTCTAACAATAATATACTCCTCTCCTTCGTATTTTATCTCTGTTCCTGCATATTTATTTACAATTACTTTGTCTTTTTCTTTAATATACATTTCTACCATTTCTCCGTCTACTTTTCCACCAGGTCCAACAGCAATAACTTCTGCTATTTGTGGTTTTTCTTTTGAATTAGCTGATAAAATAATACCACTCTTTGTAGTTTCTTCACTTTCGCACATTTTTATCAATACCTTGTCACATAATGGTTTTATCATAATCATACCTCCTCCATATTAGCAGTCTGTTCTTTAGACTGCTAATATAATTTATACCATTTTTTATGAAATGTCAATAGTATTTAAAAAAATTTATAAAATTTCACAGTAATTTCATAAAAATCCATTAAGCTTGCAGAATTTACATAAATATGGTATAATTAAAGTAGGTTCTAGCACGAGTAGCTAGAAGGAACATTCACATTTTTATTAATAATATAGGAGGAAACTTACAATGAGAAAAGCAACTATTGAGAGTGTTCGCCGGATTGATGATGGCGATTATGTCATCAGTTTTGTAGAGCTTGATGATGTTTTCGAGATCAGCTACAAAGTAGCTGTAAATGCTAAGGATGCCAGCCTCATTGCGGCAGCATTTTTAGCTGACGGTATCGAGAATGCAAAAGGTAGAGAAGGTTATATTAACTTGTTGGACAAGACACATCTGAAATTTTTAGCAGAACTTCCGTTGTACTACGCCAATCAGGTACTGCCTGATGGCAAGTACACAGTAGTGGATGTGCTTGAGGAAGATAATTATTTTCTTCTCAAACTTCGTAGCGCAACATTCCCAACCTGTGAAGTAGCAGTTTCAAAGAGCAACTTGCGACTGTTCGAGAAAGTCCTTGGTACAAACCTGAGGCAGTTTATCTCGTTCAACCATAAGCTGCAGCTTGAATTTGATGGAGCGACGAAGAAATTTTTTGTTGATGTCATTATCTCCATCATATCTTCAAACAACTATGAGGCTGAACTTAGGGATTCTAAGTAAACCTCCTATGTTGCCGGCAAAGCATTTCTAGCCGGAAAAAAGCACGAAGTGTTTTTACACTTCGTGCGATTTTTTTATTTTCTATCTATTTTTATAATCAATAGCAGCCTTTACAAGCCCTACAAACAAAGGCTGAGGTCTATCTGGTCTAGACTTAAATTCTGGATGGAATTGCCCTGCGATAAAGTATGGATGCTTTGTATATTCTACCATCTCAACAAGAAGACCATCTGGTGATGTTCCAGAAATCTTTAGTCCATTTTTTTCACATATTTCTCTATAATCATTATTAAATTCATATCTATGTCTATGTCTTTCTGCGATTTCATCTTTTCCATATAACTTTTTAGCAAGAGTTCCGTCTTTTAATACACATGGATAGCTTCCAAGTCTCATTGTTCCACCCTTTTTAGATACATTTTTTTGTGTTTCCATTATATGTATTACTGGATTTTTACAGTTTGGACTAAATTCTTCAGAATCTACATCTTCCAATCCACAAACATTTCTAATAAATTCTACAACTGCCATTTGCATACCTAGACATATTCCTAAAAATGGAATATTGTTTTCTCTTACATACTTAATAGCATTTATTTTACCTTGTATTCCTCTATTTCCAAAGCCTCCAGGAACTACTATTCCTTGAATATCTTTTAATTTTTCAGCAGCATTTTCTTCAGTAATTGTTTCTGAATCAATATACTTAATATCAACATTTATATGGTTTGCATATCCACCATGTCTTAAACTTTCTGCAACTGAAAGATATGAATCTTCAAGTCTTACATATTTTCCAACTATCGCAATTTTTACAGATTCTTTTCCTATGCTTCTGATATTTGCAATCATATCTTCCCAATTTTTATTATTTGGAACATTTTTCTCTAAATTCAAATGCTTACATACTGCATCTGCTAAGCCCTCTTCTTCAAGCATAAGTGGCACAGCATATAAGTTGTCTGCTGTCAAATTTTGTATTACACATTCTTTTCTTACATTGCAAAATAGAGCAATTTTTTCTTTCATCTCTTCTGTCATTTTGTGTTCACTTCTGCAAACTAATATATCAGGTTTAATTCCAAAAGATTGTAATTCTTTTACAGAATGCTGTGTAGGTTTTGATTTTAATTCATTACTACCGTAAACATATGGAAGTAATGTAACATGTATATATATTACATCTTCTTTATTAAGCTCTAACCCTATTTGGCGTATAGCCTCGATAAAAGCTAGTCCTTCCATATCTCCAACAGTTCCACCAAGTTCTGTTATAACTACATCTACATCTGTATTTTCAAAACTGTATATCTTTTCTTTTATTTCGTTAGTAATATGAGGTATTACTTGTACTGTTTTTCCTAAGTAATCTCCTCTTCTTTCTTTATTTATAACGCTTTGATATATTTTACCTGATGTAACACATGAATTTTTAGTTAAGTTTTCATCAGTAAATCTTTCATAATGTCCTAAATCCAAATCTGTTTCCGCTCCATCATCAGTTACAAAAACCTCTCCGTGTTCATATGGGCTCATTGTTCCTGGATCTACATTTATATAAGGATCAAATTTTTGATTTGTTACTTTATATCCTCTGTTTTTTAGTAATCTTCCGAAGTGATGCTGCAGTTATTCCTTTCCCAAGTCCCGAAACTACTCCTCCTGTAACAAATACATATTTTTTACTCATGATTTTTCCTCCTTTTATTTTTGCCCATAAAAAACAAAAAAATAGACTAAAATATTTTTCCCTAAAAAATGGGTTTTTTTTTAATCTACTCTTATATAATAGCACAAATCGACACATTATGCAAGACTATTTTTAATATTTTATAATCTTAGTAATTACTTTTATTGTTCTATTTGTCTTTCCTTCTTCATACTATTCTATAAAAGGAGTCTTGCATATGTTCATTTATAATTTAAAATTGGATTCAAGAAGAATATTTAAATTTATCTTTGGTTTGATGATTATAGTTCGGGTTAATTATATGTCTATACACTGCATACAAGGTAATCTTTAAAAATGGTGAAACAATTGCAAAAAATGTATATGAAATTGAAACTGATAATTATACAAATGTACTAAAAGCTGTGCATGATGATATAGATACATATGTTGGTCAAAAAATAAGTTTTTCTGGATATGTTTATAGATTATATGACTTTTCAGATAAACAATTTGTTCTAGCTCGTAATATGGTTGTAAGTTCTGATTTTCAAAATGTAGTCGTAGGATTTCTTTGTGAGGCAGATAATGCAAAAGATTTTAAAGATGGTGTATGGGTAAACTTAACTGGCACAATAACTAAAGGAGATTATCATGGAGATATTCCTATAATAAAAATAGATAATATTAAATTAATTCAAAAGCCAAAAGATGAAATTGTCTATCCTCCAGATTCTTCTTATATTCCAACTTCTAGCCTACTATACAGTACTCTTTACTAGATTTTGTTAAAACTTCTGATCCAAATTTTGTTATAAGAACAGTATCTTCTATTCTAACACCATATTTCCCAGTTATATATGCTCCTGGTTCAATGGCAACTACCATATTTTCTTTTAAGGTTCTATCACTTCTTGAAGATATAACTGGGTTTTCATGTACATTCATTCCAACTCCATGTCCTAGTGCATGTAACATATCAAATCCATTTACTCTTAAATTGCCTTCTACGATTCTTGAAATTAATTTAGTATTTGCTCCCTCTTTCATTTCATCTATTGCAATTAATTGATTATCAAGTACTAAATCATATGTCTCCTTTACATCTTCTTTTATAGAATCTACAAAGACAGTTCTTGTCATATCTGATGCGTATCCATTATAACTGCATCCCATATCTATCAAAATAACATCTCCCGCTTCTATCTTCCTATTTGTAGGTACTGCATGAGGAGAAGATGAATTTGGCCCTGACGCAACTATTGTATCAAAAGCACATACTCCATTATTTGCTTTAAAATATCTTTCTATTTCATCTGATATTTGCTTTTCTGTCATTCCTTTTTTTATGTATTTTAAAATATATGTAAAGCAATCATCTGTAATCTGACACGCTTTTTTTATGTATCTTAATTCATCATTATCCTTAATTTGTCTTTGTTTTTCTATTATTCCTTCTGTTTCTACTAATGAATGGATTTTATATACATGCATTATTTCTTTATATTTTGCATATGTCACATAGTTTTCTTCAAAGCCTACATTTTCACAAAACATAAAGTAATTTTCGTAATCTTCAGGAGATATATCTCTTGAATTTACAACTATTACACCATCATCTATTGTAAGAGTTCTTTTTACATCCTCAATATATCTGTCATCTGTTATATAGAAATTTTCTCTTAAAGTTAAAAGGAGAACGCCTTCTGCATTTATATTTGTGAGATAATATATATTTGCTGGATTTGATACTATCATTCCTTGAATATTTTGCATCTTTAGATTATTTCTTACCCATACCAATCTATCATTCATATATAATCATTCTCCTTCCTTTTACATTTATGCCATACCTAGTGTAAAGATTTTTTCTAAAATTAAGAATATTACTCCAAATGGTATTATCATATTAATAAAACATGCTACAACTATAAATGGTCCAAATGGTATATAATCAGTTCTTTTCTTGATTTTAGCTACTAATAATACAATACTTATAACAGCTGCAAAAAGGAAAGCCATAAGAGTTATCATGATAATGTTTGTAAGTCCAAAGTAAAGCCCAAGTGCTCCCATGAATTTTACATCTCCAAATCCCATTGCTTCTTTTCCTGCAATCAATCCTCCGAATTAGCGTTATGATTAGGAAAACTCCTCCTCCGAACTAGCATTCCTAAAAGTGCATCTGTCATCAGATTTAAGCTAAAAAGTCCTGATATTATGCTTGTACCAAGTCCTATCTCAAAAATAGTCAAGTTTAGTCTATTTGGTATTATTTGATATTTTTTATCTATTACAAATGCTGATATAAGCATTGGAGTTAATATTATGTATTTGATTAATTGTAGATTATTTAAGAATTGATTCCTTATTCCATACATTGTAAGTAGAACTAAGTAAATTATAATAGTTATTATCATTAATTTATAATCTATCTTAAATTCTTTGAAAAAATCCTTTGATAATACTTTTTTATGCTCTGGCATCCTTTTAATGCACCAACTCGCAATTTGTCCTGATATTGCTCCAAGCACACAGAACAATACATAAAAAAGTATATGTACATCATTAAGATACATTGATATTACCCCCTTGACTTTTTCTTCAAATATCTATTTATAATAATTCCTTCTAGTGGTCTTTTTATCTTTGTTATAAATATATCTCTTTTATCGATAGGCTTAGTAAGTATAGAATACATATTTACTCTATTTGCACCAATTACATCTGTCATAATTTGGTCTCCGGACTCCTGCAATTTCTGTGCATTCAAGATTAAGTTTTTCTTTGACCTGCAAAAATCCCTTTTTAAAAGGTTTTTTTGCAAACATGATGTATGGCAAGTCCAATTCTTTTGCAACTTTTTCTACCTTTTCTTTTTTATTTGTATTAGATAGTATATAAAATTTTATGCCTTCACTTTTTAAATTATTACACCATTCTTTTGCACCGTTTAAGTAAGACTTTATCAAAATCTATTAAAGTATTGTCTATATCTAATATCAAGGCTTTGATGCCTTTTTCTTTTAAGAAATCTATAGTAATTTTTGTTACATTTTCAAAATATGCTTTTGGATAAATTAACATCCTTCATTTCTCCTTGTACTAAACCTAGTATAATTCTATCAATAAAGTAATGTTTTTTCAATAGTTTTTGAAGAAAAAAATGTAGCTATATTTTGCACAAAAAACACCAAATTTCTCTTTACAAACAGGTTTTGTTATTATATAATGTTATGTAATATTTTATATACAAATGATATGGAGGGAAAAAATGGAAGCATTAGATACAAAAGACAATGTAGAACAAGTTTCTGAAAAAATATTAAATGCAAAAAATTATAACGCTAAAATATTTCCAATTTATAAACTATTTTCATGGGATTTACTATTTTACTATTCAATAGTTTTCCTTTTCCTTACACAAGCCAAAGGTCTTACAGCATCAAACATACTATTTTCAGACTCATTTTATACTTTATTTAAGTTTATATTTCAGATACCTTCTGTCAATTTAGTTGAAACTTTAGGAAAAAGAAAAAGCCTTCTTATAGCAAATGTGCTTGTTGCATTATCTGTATTAATATTCATACTTACTAAAAATTTATCTCATGCGATACTTGCAAATTGTGTTATGGGTATAGGTTACTCTCTAAAAGAAATTTGCGACCCTTCATTTCTTCGCGACTGTATAACTGCTAAAGAGCACAAAGGAACAGCTTTTACAAAAATAGATGGAAAAGGTTCTACATATTGGTATATTTTTGATGCCATTTCTTCTGTTTCTTGTGGCTTTCTATTCGTTATTAACAAATATTTTCCAATGCTTTTATGCCTTGCAATGTGCATTATATCTTGTATAATTGCATATAATTTTAAATCCTATGAAGAACCTGGTAAAAAGGTAAAACTAGAAAATAGTAGTGATTTTAAAACTTATTTTAAAGACTTAAAAATAGCATTTAAAAATATCTTTAAATCAAATAGATTAAAAGCTTTATTCTTATTTTCTGGACTATTTGCATCAATTATTGCAATACGTTCAACTATCGCAAGTAGTTTATTTGCAGATATTGGAGTAAAAGAAGAATATTTCGGAATTATATTTGCACTATTACAAGTTTTTGCATCAATAGCTGCAAAATCTCAAAATTTCTTCCACAAAGCATTAAAAAATAAGCTACTTACCTACTTTTCACTTATATATTGTATAGCATTTTTAACTGTTGGAATAACTGCTGCATTTTCTAAAAACTTGCCATTTGCATTTACTATAATTTTTATTTGCTTTGCATTCCAATACTTTATCAAAGGAGCATATTATACAATACAAAAAAGATACTTAAACAGTTTTTCAAGTTCTACTATGTCTCCAAAAATATACTCAGCAGACTTAATGGTAGAAAGCTTATTTAGAGTAATTATATGCTATATTGCATCATTCTTGCTTGATGTTACAACTACTGCATATGCAACCTCAATCTTAGGCTGCATCTTCACAATAGCCTTTATCTTTACTCTCGATTATATGAAAGATAAAATAGGCTTACAACCTGAAGAATATAAAAAATCTGATATATATTTTACAGAAGTTCATTAATAATTAATATAATACAGAGAATGGCTATATATAAATATTTATTTTGTTAAGACCCAATTGAGAGACCCGTGATATGTTTTAACAAATAAATATTTATATATAGCCATTCTCTTAAATACATTATTTATACTTTTATTCTTCTAATCCAAAACTAACTCCGAATTGCATTATTTATCTTTCCAATTATTTCATCATCATCAATATGCCCTATTCTTTCTTTTAATCTACTTTTATCAATAGTTCTAATTTGTTCTGTAAGAACTATTGAATCTGACTTTAATCCACTATTTTGAGAACCTATTTCTATATGAGTTGGGAGTTTAGTCTTGCCAGTTTGTGAAGTAATTGCTGCTGCAATAACTGTTGGACTATATTTATTCCCTGTATCATTTTGCACTATAAGTACTGGTCTTATTCCTCCTTGTTCTGATCCAACTACTGGACTTAAATCTGCATAAAACATATCTCCTCTTTTTACTACCATATTGTTTCACTCCTAATATTACATGTATTTTCAGATATATTTTAACTATTAGTTTTGAGACATTCCCCAATTAGTATTAATTAATTACTTAAGATTTAAGGCTTATCTCATTATATAATATGTAAACTGTTACATTTTTGTTAATATCTAATATTTCCATTTTAGTAGGTAGATTCGTATTTTTATCTATGTACAAATTTTGATACATTTGATATCTATTTTTGCTTTTACTTATTTTAGTTCTCATTATTATTTCATTATCACTTTCTATTACTTCATTTCCTGTTCCTTCCTTATATTCTTGAATAAAACTCATTAAATTTAAGTTAGAAACTTCTCCTTGAAAATGTTCATATATTGTATTGTAATTTAACAATTGGTTTTCTATTTTTACCTGATTTCCTTCACAAGTGATTTTTAATCCCTTTATATTACTAGGTTCTACAATTTCTTGTATAAATGTATTTGGCTTTTTATATTCCTGCTCCATTAAATATTTGTTTATATTTCTATTACTGTGAACTTCTACTAGAACTTTTGCATTATATGAACTAATATTTAAAATATCAATTTTATCTGAACTAGTAATATTATTTCCAGAATTTTTAATTTTATATTCAAAATTTATAAAAATTGCAATTAAAACTATTAAAAATATCAAAATGATTAATAAAAAAATACTTTTGTGTTTTTTGTTTTTACCGATTATATCCATAACACATCACCCTTTTTTTGCAAAAAAATAGAAAGATTTATATTTTAAATCTCTCTACTTATATATTCATATTATTTGCGAAGTATTCTCTCAAAACCGCTATCAGCTCGTCTTTATGCTCAATCTTATTTATTATATTTCTTATTTCAGTTGCATTTCTTAATCCTTTAATATAATACGAAAGATGCGTTCTTAATTCTCTTACTCCTGTATATTCTCCCTTTTCTTCTACTTCTAAATTTATGTGTTTTATCATGACATCTAGCAATTCTTTATTAGACACCTTTTCTTGCTTTTTTCCTTCACATAAATTACTTAAAATTTCTCTAAATATAAAAGGATTTCCGGATTGCAGCTCTTCCTACCATTATGCCATCACATTTTGTGTATTCAAGCATTTTTAGAGCATCTTCGCCTGATTTTATATTTCCATTTCCGATAACTGGAATGCTTAAAATTTCTTTCAATCTTTTTATACTTTCTAAGTCACATTCTCCTGTAAAGTATTCTTCTCTAGTTCTTCCGATGAAGCGTTATAGCAGATATTCCGGACTTCTTCTAGTCTTTTTCCAAGTTCTTCATATACAATGTTCTTACTGTCCCAGCCTTTCCTTATTTTTACAGTTACTGGTTTTTTTACATTTTTTACAACTTCTTTTGCAATTTCTACTGCTAAATCTATATTAGTCAAAAGCTTACTTCCATCGCCATTTTTTACAATTTTTGGTGCAGGGCATCCCATATTTATATCTATAATATCAGCAGTTTGTTCTACAAACTTTGCAGCAATTCTCATTGCTTCTACATCACTTCCAAAAATTTGTGCAATAATTGGATGCTTTTCTCCATTTGTATTTAAAAGCTTTTTTGTCTTTTCATCTCCATACATCAAAGCTTTACTACTTACCATTTCAGTACAAACAGCACCGCACTCCATATTCTTTACAAATAAGCCTAAATGGCAGGTCTGTTATTCCTGCCATTGGTGCAAGTATTATATTATTTTCTAATTCTACATCTCCTATTTTTAATTTGTGCAAGTACATTTTATTCTCCTACTTTTTGAAAAAATTAATCTACGAATATGGCCTTCTTCCTCCTCATACTAATATTTAAAAGTAATCCAATACAAATAAAATTAGTAATGAGTGAGCTTCCTCCATAGCTAACAAATGGAAGTGGTACACCTGTTATTGGTAAAAGTCCCATTGTCATCCCTATATTTTCCATCATATGGAAAGTAAAGATTCCTGCAATTCCTACCGCAATATAACTTCCAAGATCATCTTTTGCTGTTTTTGCAATATATATAGACTTGGTTATCATTATTACATATAAAACAATTATTGATGTAGCCATAATAAATCCCATTTCTTCTCCAATAACAGAAAATATAAAGTCGGTCGTTTTAGGATAAAGATAACCGCAGTTGTGTTTGATTTCCTTTCAAAATTCCCATACCAAAAAGCTTTCCTGAACCTATTGCAAGTTTTGATTGTATTAAATTATATCCTTTATTTTTTGGATCCATCTCTGGATGCAAGAATACATCTATTCTTGCTTTTGCATGCTCTGGTAAAATGAAAAGATATAAAAGTGGAAGTGTAACAATTACAATAAGTAATGTTATGATTATATATTTTTTATCTATACCTGCTGCAAATAGCATAAATACTACTGATACTGCAAATGCCATAACGGTTCCATAGTCTGGTTGCATTATAATTAATGCCATAGGTACACCTGCTGCAATAAGAACAATTCCAAGTTTCCATATGGTATTTATCTCATTTTTATTTCTTTTTTGCAATTTTACTGTAATATATGCCAAAAAAATTATTAATATTATTTTAGCAAATTCGCTTGGCTGTATAGTAACAGTTTCTGACAATTTAAACCAGCTGGATGCTCCATGTATTGGTTCTGTAAATAAAACTGCAATAAGCGAAATAATCGCCAATCCATAAAGAACTGGTGATAATTTTGCAATAAAATTATAATCTATAAAAATAACAATTATCATTATAGGAATACTAATAACTCCCCATAATATTTGTTTATTAAATTCCTCTAATGAATCATCTTGAGTTGCAGAAAATAGTGCAATAATCCCTATTCCAAGTAAGATTACTGCACATATTAATACTCCCCATTCTATATTTTTTAGCAATTTTTTATTCATCAATAAACCCTCTAAATTTCTTAATTTTGATTTACTGTTTCTTCAATAGGTTCATTACTTTCTTGTGCATCATTTTCGCTAGGCGCATTAGCGACTTCATTTGACACATGTTCTACATCTTCATTTGTATTATTTTCATCTTTACTTTCTATAGTTTCACTGTTTTTCTCATCATGTTTGTCTTCTGTTTCTTCTTTTTGTTTTTCAGACTCTTTTTTCTTTTCAACAAGAATATCATTTCTTATATTAGTTATTGGAATATTAGCATACAATGCAGGTGCTCCGCTTGTTCCATCATCATTTTGTCTGTTAGTCATTCTAACATCAATTTCAGATTCGTTTACATCTACATATTTCTTTATAACTTCTATTATTTCTTGTTTCATAATATCCAAAAAGTCTGGCGAAACATTCGCTCTATCCTGCATTAAAACTAAATGCAATCTTTCTTTTGCAGTTTCCTTAGAATTATTTTCTTTTTTCTCTGATTTTCTTAATTTTTTAAAAAAGTTTAAAATGTTTTCGAACATGTTTATTCCACCCTTATCTATTACTTTGTTTATCTTCTACTAAAAATTCTTCTTAACTTTGCGAAAAATCCTTTTTCTCTTCCTGGTATTGTTACTTCTATATTTTCTCCAAGTATTCTCTTTGCAATTTCTCTATATGCTTTACCTGAAGGTGCTTTTTTGTTAGATATTACGGGTTCTCCTTTGTTTGTTTGTGTAATTATGTATTCATCATCTGGAACAACACCTGTTAACTCTATTGAAAGTAAATCTACAATGTCTTCTACATCCATCATTTCGCCTTTTTTTACCATGTTTGGTCTAATTCTATTTATTATAAGTTCTGAATTTTTAAGTTCTAATGACTCTAATAATCCAATTATTCTATCAGCATCTCTAATTGCTGAAATTTCAGCTGTTGTAACAACAATTGCTCTATCTGCTCCTGCAACAGCATTCTTAAATCCTTGTTCTATTCCTGCTGGGCAATCTATCAATATGTAATCAAAATTTTCCTTTAGCTCTTTTGTAAGTGTCCTCATTTGCTCTTCATTAACAGCACTTTTATCTCTCGTTTGGGCTGCTGGCAAAAGGAATAATTCATTATATCTTTTATCTTTTATTAATGCTTGTCTTAATTTGCATCTGCCTTCTACTACATCAACTATATCATATACTATTCTGTTTTCTAATCCCATAACAACATCAAGGTTTCTAAGTCCAATATCAGTATCAACTAATGCAACTTTTTTACCTTCTAGAGCTAAAGATGCGCCTAAATTTGCCGTTGTTGTAGTTTTTCCAACTCCACCTTTTCCAGATGTTATTACTATAACTTCTCCCATTTATTTCTCCTCCTAATTAGTTTTAATTGCACTTATTTTATTAATTATTAATCTATGTAAAAAAAGTAAAACATATTAGTTAACAATGTATTTGCCATTATTTACATTCTAGTTTTTACATATAACATTAATATATTTTACTTTTGTTTATTCTATTACTACATCATTATTTAAGCCAGAATGTAATTCTTCCATTCTGTTTATATCTTCTCCGTAGATTTGTTTTATCCTTTGTTCAGCCTGCAAGACTGTAACTTGATCATTGGTCGTTGACCAATATATATTTATTACAATCGTCATACAAAAAATGAATGCAATTATAACAAATACTGACATAGAGCCTTTTTCAGAATTATATTTTTTCATATGTTCCTCCAAAACTTTCTTATTGTTTATTATATCCTATATAAAAATTTTATTCAAGTTTTTTTGTGATTTTTTTTTAATTTTTGAAAAAAATAGAGTCTAAAGGATTCTTCATCCTTTAGACTAGTTCTTAAATCATTATTCAATTTCAATAGTTTTTTTGTTTTCAATTTGTTTTGCTTCTTCTTTTGGGAATGTTAACATTAAAGTTCCGTTTTTGAAGCTTGCTTTAATATCTTCTTCTTTTACATTATCTCCTACATAAAAGCTTCTTGAACATTCTCCAACGAATCTTTCTTTATATATATATCCTTCTTCTTCTTCATCTACTTTATTGCTTGTTTTTGCACTAATTGTTACATATCCATTTTCAAGCTCTATTTTTATATCTTCTTTATTGCATCCTGGAACATCCATTTCTAGTATATAATTTCCATCTTTTTCTTTAATATCTGTTCTCATTATATCATGGCGTTCTCTTCTTTTACCTCCTTCAAAAAATGGATCATCAAAAAAGCTATCAAAAATATCGTAATTTCTTTTTCTTGGTATTAACATCATAATTTTTTCCTCCTATCTTTAATTCAAATAACATTTTTTGTATTGCATTTTGGGCCTGTTTAGCAATACAATATTTATTTGAATATATATTATTTATTTGGAAAAGTACTTTTTCTATACTAGTATTATATAACTATTATTTAGCACTGTCAAGTGTAGAGTGCTAATTTTTTGAAAAATTCACAATTTAGACACAAAATATGTGTTTTCCTATAGTAACAGTCTGTTTCCTACTCCATATCCATTTACTTGTTGCAGTACTTGGATTAAAATAATATAAAGCTCCATATGATGGATCCCAACCATTTAGTGCATCTTGTGCTGCACTTATTGCTGTTTTATTAGGTGATAAATTTACTTGTCCATCTTTTACAGCATCAAACGCACCAGATTGATATACTACTCCTGCAATAGTATTTGGGAAATTAGAACTACTTACTCTATTTAAAACAACTGCTGCAACTGCAACTTGTCCTCTATACTCTTCCCCTCTTGCTTCTCCATAAACTATTCTACTAAGTAAATTTAAGTCTGAAGAATTTGTTTTTCCAGAGCTTGAACTAGATGAACTTTTAGATGTAATTCCCATAGCAGCAAGTGTCTTTTCCCCTGCAATTCCGGTCAACAGAAAGTCCATTTGTTTTCTGGAATTTTCTAACAGCAGCTTGTGTTTTGCTTCCATACACACCATCTACATTTCCTGTATAATATCCCCAATTTTTAAGTTTTTGCTGTATCTGTCTAACTTCATCTCCAGATGAACCATATTTAGATAAAACTTCCATACTATCGTTTGAAACATTTGTATAATATGCATAAGCAAAGATTATTAAAAAAATAGAAATAATACAAATAGTTATTTTTTTCATAATACCTCCAAATTGTACAATTATTAAACTATTTTAATTATTTCCATTTTGTGTTAATTTATACATTTATTAATGTTTATTACTTACTTTTCTTCTTACATACTCATAAAGCATAACTCCTGTTGCAACCCCTGCATTTAAGCTTTCTGTTTTTCCAAGCATTGGGATTTTTACTTTCATATCTGCTACATCAAGAATATCTTTTGAAACTCCCTTTGCTTCATTACCAATTACAATTACTTTTTTACTATAATCAATTTCATAAATATTTTCAGTTCCAGAAAGAGATGTTGCAACTACTTTATACTTATGTTTTTTCATGTTTTTTAAAGTTAAAACTAAATCTTCTGCCTCAATTATTTTTACTCTAAAAATTGCACCCATAGTTGAGCGTACAACCTTTGGGTTATATGCATCAACACTTGTTTTTGATAAGACAACTTGACTTAAGCCTGCACTATCTATTGTCCTTATTATAGTTCCAAGGTTTCCTGGATCTTGTATTCCATCTAAAACAATTATGATGTCTTCAGTAAATTTTAGTTTTTCTTCGCTACTTTCTTTTTCAATAATAGCAAGCATTCCTTGAGGATTTACAACATCAGTCAAAAGAGAAAATATTTTACGAGTTACATATATGCAATCAAATTTTGCTATTTGATATAAGAATTTTTGCTCTGTACAGTTATCCTTTAAGCAATCTTCACAAACTACTATTTTCTTTATCTTAGCATTTTCCTCCATTGCTTCTTTAATTAGTTTTATTCCTTCTACAACATAAGTCCCTGTTAAATCTCTATACTTCTTTTCTCTTAATTTTCTTATATCTTTTATTATTTCATTATCTTTGCTTGTTATTACTTGCATATATTTAAAAACTCCTTTACTTGTTTTATAATAGATTTGTTTAAATCTATTGTGTATGTAATATATGGAATCGCAGATGGTGAAAACTTTATATTATTTTTATATTCATTAATTAATTTATCCATATTATCCAAGTTGAAATTATTTGGTGAGAAATAAAATATAACATTTTTATTTCTTTGAATTATTTTGTTTATACCTTTTTCTCTGCACATATTCTTGATTCTTGCAATTTCTAACAAGTTTTCTACCTCTTTTGGCATACTTCCAAATCTATCTATTATCTCATCTGTTATGTCTAATATTTCTTCCTCATTTTTTGAAAGGGCAATATTTTGATAAACTTCAATTTTGATATTGCTACTTTCTATATATTCTTCTGGAATATAGCTTGAAACATTCAAATCTATTTGAATATCTTCATTTTCTGTATTTTGCGTTTCAATACTTTTGCCAGCTTTTTCACTTTGCATCTCTTTCATTACTTCATCTAAAAGTCTGCAATACATGTCATATCCAACCTGTTCCATGTGTCCATGCTGAAATTCTCCAACTAGGCTTCCTGCTCCTCTTATCTCTAAATCCCTTAGTGCTATTTTAAATCCTGAACCAAATTCTGTAAAATCTTTTATTGCTTTTAGCCTCTTATCTGCAACTTCTGATAAAAGCCTATCTCTTTTATATGTTATATATGCAAATCCTTCTCTATTGCTTCTTCCGAACTCTTCCTCTAATTTGATATAGCTGTGCAAGTCCAAGTCTATCAGCATTTTCGATAATTATAGTGTTAGCATTTGGTATATCTATTCCTGATTCGAGTATTGTTGTACAAACGATTACATCTAGCTTTTTATTTATAAAGTCCATCATTATGTCTTCAAGTTCTTCTCCACTCATTTTACCATGTGCAAATCCGAACTTTAGCTTCTGGAACTAGCTCTTCTACTTCTTTCTTCTTTTCTTCTATTCCTTCTACATTATTAAATAAATAAAATACTTGACCTTTTCTTTCTAACTCCTTTGTTATCGCTTCTTTAATTATCTCTTTGTCATATTCTAACACATAAGTTCTAACAGGTTTTCTATCTTGTGGAGGCTCATATATAACAGACATATCACGAACTCCAACAATAGACATATGAAGCGTTCTAGGAATTGGGGTTGCTGTCATTGTTAATACATCTATATTATGTTTTAATTCCTTTATTTTTTCTTTATCCTTAACTCCGAACCTATGCTCCTCATCTATTATTAAAAATCCTAAATCCTTAAATCTTACATCTTTGCTAAGCAATCTATGAGTTCCAATTACTATATCAATTTGTCCTAGTTTTAATTTTCTAATAATCTCAAGCTGTTCTTTTTGAGTTCTAAATCTATTTAAAAGCTCAACCTTTACACCGAATTTATCCATTCTTTCTTTGAATGTTTCATATTGCTGATTTGCAAGAATTGTAGTTGGTACTAAATACGCAACTTGCTTGCCATTCATGCAAGCTTTAAAAGCTGCACGAAGTGCAACCTCTGTTTTACCATAGCCTACATCTCCACACAATAGCCTATCCATAGGCTTTTGTTTTTCCATATCCTCTTTTACTTCTTCTATACATCTTAACTGATCTTCTGTTTCTTCATATGGGAATGCATCTTCAAATTCTTTTTGCCATGGTGTATCTTTTTCAAATGCAAATCCTTTTGCTTTTTGCCTTTTTGCATATAGTTCAATTAGATTTCTTGCAACTTCTCTTAAGTTTGATTTTACCTTGTTTTTAGTATTTTCCCACTCTTTAGAGCCTAATTTATTTATTTTAGGTGCTTTTTCTCCTCCACCTACATATTTTCTAACATTATCTAAAGAATTCGTTGGTATATATAGGACATCTGAACCTGTATATTTTACCTTTATATAGTCTTTTGTAACACCATCTGTTGTAATGGTGTTTACTCCAATATATTGACCTATTCCTTGAGTTTTATGGACTACATAATCTCCAATTTTTAAATCACTAAAAGTTACTTTTTCTGCTTCTCTAAATTCAGATGTTCTTCTTACTCTAGGCTTACTAATTCTTGCCTCTTTATCCTGTTTGGTAACTTCAAAAAATATTTCTTCAATTTTCTTTATATCTTCGTGTAAATATGTTATAACTGTCCCTTTTTCAGATGTTATATCATTAGAATCCAATCTAATCTCTTGAAATTCTTTTGTTCTATTTAATAAATATTCCATATTATACATATGCTCTAAAACATATGGAACTTTTTTATTTCTCTCTATTAAATCTTGAATTGCAAGAGTATTATCATTTAAAATATTTTCTGACCTTAATGTTATTTTGCTTAATTCATCAAAAGCTATGATAGAATTTTCTGGCAAGTATTCCAAAATTGTTCCATCTGGTTCTTTTACTATTTCTTCCGAAATTGGAAAAATTTTGATTTGATTTATATTCTCAGTTGACCTCTGTGTTGCTATATCAAAACGCCTTATTTGGTCTACCTCATCTCCAAAAAATTCTACTCTTATTCCCTTTTTCTCTGAAAAGGCAATATCTAAAATATCTCCTCTTACGCTGAAGGTTCCTTTACCTTCTACAAGATCTGTCCTTCTATATCCAAGTTTTACTAGTTTTTCTTTTATTTTTTCGATATCATATTCATTTGCTGTCATTAATTTTAAAACACTGCTTTGCATTATCTTTTTAGATAAGATAGGTTGCATTAGTGTTTCAATACTTAATACTACTACTTCTGCTTCTTTATTGTAAAGCTTCGTAATTCCTTCTATTCTTGAATATAAAATATCCATATTTTGCGCATCATATTCGTAAGTTACGATATCCTTTTTAGGTATATATGTAACATTCTCATATATGCTTTTTAAATCTCTATTTAGTTTTTGTGCTTGAAGCTCATTGTATGTAACAAGAAGTAGTGTTTTCTTTAATTTATCTTCTATTACTTCTACTATACAAGACTTAGCAATGTCAGATAAGCCCAATATAGTTATTGGGCTTATTTTTATTTTATTTAATTCTCGCAGTTTATTATTCTCATCAATGTCTAAAATTCTCTCTGTAATCTCATTCACTTTAATTTACCTCAGAATAAAATTATATTCTTTTTTTCCGAAATTTGCAAGTGTTTTTGAGGATTTTAGGTAAAATCACAATAATTAATTTTTATATTGACTCTTTAAAAGCTCTAATTGTGAAACAAGCATAGACTCCATTTTTGTCTTAAATACTTCACATTGATTTTTTAATTCTTCCAATTCTCTTTGTTTCATAAGAATTTGGCTGTCAATTTGTGTTAATTCATCCTTTGCAGATTTTTGTGCTTCATTAATTATAGAATCAGCTTGTTGTTTTGCCATATTTTTTATATCATCTGCTGTAGTTTGTGCCATAACAAGTGTATTTTGAAGTGTTGTTTCCATTTGTTTATATTTTGCAAGCTCTACATTTAAACTTTCAATTGTTTCTTTACTACTAGATACTTCTTTATATATCTTCTCGTAATCTATCGTTAGTTCATCTAAAAAATCATCTACCTCTTCTGTACTATAGCCGATTTAAAGCTCTTTTTGAAAACTTTTTGTTTTCAATGTCTAATGGTGTAATCATAATCCTTTCTCCCTTCTAGCTTGATTTATGTAAAGCTTCGTAATGTTTTTATACTTAAACAAAGGCGAAATTTTTTATTAATTTCGCCTATCTTTTGTTATCTAATTTATCTATTTTAGCCATGATACTGAAAGTTTACTTTTTACTTCTTCTCTTCCTGCTTCATTAGCTATATCGTAATTTGCTGGCGCTATTAAAAATATTGAATTAGATATCTTTTGTATATGTCCATTTAAGGCATAAACGCCACCACTTATGAAGTCTACTACTCTTCTTGCTACATCTTTATTTACATATTCAAGATTAACAATACAAGATTTTCTTTCTTTTAAGTATTGGCATATCTCTTCAGATTGTTCAAAAGTAGTTGGTTGAGAAATTACCATTTTAACTTGGTTACTTTGAGGCATATTTACAACCTTATTTTTTCTTCCGAATAACTTTCTTTCTTCTTCTTCGCCCTCTTCTTCTTCCTCTTGTTCATAGTCGTAGTTCTCTACTTCTTCTTCATCGTCTTCTTGTTCAACCCCAAAAAAGTTCCAAAATTTGTTAACTAAATTACTTCCAGCCATCTGATAAAACCTCCTAATTTTTCCTTTGTAAATTTGCTAATTATAGTATCTTACTTTTGGAACGATTTGTCAATAGTTTTTCGTATTGTAATTTATTTTTAATCTTTATGTAACATTGCTGTAACATTATTTTTCTGGGTTTGTAACTACCTCATCATACAGACTTATATTTTTCATAGAATATATTTCTTCTTTGCTATATCCCATATTTTGTAATTCTGAAACTTCATAGTTGTCGATTATTGAGAAGTTTTTGTTCTGTTTTTTCACTTTTACTAGAATTTTGTCTTTATATCCCGTTCTATTTCTTATTACATAATACAAGTCTCCGTTCTTGTATTAAAGCCGAATTTGGTATTTTTAAGCCCTCATAGCTCCACCAAATAACATCTATTGTTATCTTTCTATATGAAATCAAATCTTGGACTGCTTTATTTATTTTAAATGCAATCATTACATCTCCATCTTCTTGTCCTATTATTGATGTAATTTCAGCACTAATTTCTTGAGCGTTAGATAGTCTTAATGTCACAGTATCTCCGGATTTTTGCATTAAGTGCTTCGTCAGAATCTAAAAATGTAATAATATAGCATTCATAATTATTAACAATCTTTCCAGCCTCACTACTTGTTGATACCATTTGTCCTGTTTTTAAATTATAACTATTAAGAAGCTTTTCATTTATATTTTGAAGATTACTTGGAGTCAAAATATCTTCTAGCCCATCTACTTTATAAGAAATTACCCCACTCATTTCTGCTTTTATATATTCCAAACCGATTATTTAATTCCTCTTCAAGCTTTCTTCTTTTTTCAATCAAATTATTGATGTATGAGCCTGATGGACTGAGGCTTCCTGCAATTTTTGCTTTTTTTACCAAAGAATCTGAAATATTAGTTTTATATTCTTTTATATCTTTTACATTGTTCGTAGAAATTAGTTCTTCTAAAGAGGTTTCTATTTGTTTATCTAAAAGTTGGATGTCTGCTGAATATGTATCTGTCTGTCCTTCCAATGCATCGCTTATTTCTACATCCAATTCTGCTATTTTTTTGTTTAATGATTCCTCATTACTGTTATAATATCTAAAAACATTTTCTCCTTTTGATACTTTAGTTCCTTCTGACTTTATTTCTACCAAACCATTTCTATGATTCTCTCCATATAAAACTTTTTCGTCTCTTACAATATATCCTTGTGTTGTTTCTTCTTCATAAATATTTCCGGTTTTCTATGATAAATATATTAGAGGGTTCTATTATAAGCTGCATTAAATTGTATAGAAAAGAAACTACTAAAACTGCTACAAATATACATGATAATATAATGATTATCTTTTTTTCTATTTGATGCTTTTTGCTGCGTTTCTCTGCCATGCTGTTTTTTACCCCTCCAATCTTTTGTTTATTTTATATTTGCCATAATTTTTTCTATTGCTTCTTGATTATTTTCAATCCATATTGCTTCTTGATTTTTCCTAAACCATGTTAACTGTCTTTTTGCATAATGCCTCGTTTCTAATTTTATCTTATCTATCATTTCTTCTTTTGTTATCTTGCCATCTAAATATTCCTTTGTTTCTTTATATCCTAAGCCTTGCATAGCTGTTGGAAAATCTTTATATTTGTCTAGCATGAATTTTACTTCATCTATTAAGCCTTGCTCTATCATCAAGTCTACTCTTTTATTTATTCTTTCATAAAGCCTATCTCTTTCCATATTAATGACAAATAATCTATAATCAAATTCTACTTCTTTCTGTCTAGACATTTTTTCCATCTCTGTCTTTGTTTTCCCAGTTTCTTTGTATATTTCCAAAACTCTTATTATTCTTTTTTTATCGTTTTTAGAAATGTTTGTCATTGCCTCTTTATCAATGTTACAAGCTTCCTGATATAATTTTTCTAAGCCTTCTAATTCTGCTCTTTTTTCAAGTTCTTCACGATATGCTGTATCTAGCTTTGTGTCTATATAATCAATTCCATAAATTAAAGCATTAATATAAAGTCCAGTTCCACCTACTACAATTGGAACTTTACCTTTTTTTATAATTTCTTTTATACAACTCGTTGCCTGTTTTTTATATTCTGCAACACTATATCTTTCACTTGGTTCTACAAAATCTAGCATATAATGTTTTATTCCTTGCATTTCTCCGTTTGCTTGGCTTTGCACTTCCAATATCCATATGCTTATATATTTGCATAGAATCAGCAGATACAATCTCGCCATTTATTTTTTTTGCAAGTTCTATTGATATGGCAGTTTTTCCGAGAAGCCGTTGGTCCTGCAATTACAATTACTTTTGGTTTATTCAAATTACTTCTTCCTTTTCTAATTATCCTAATAATGTATTAATAAAACTTCCAATATATCTTGCTTCAAATACAATGGCTATAATGAAAATTATTAATATTACAATTAATCTTTTCCCACCTTTATCTGTATCTATTGTTTGATCTTTTAATTTTCCAAATACATTTCCTATTGGTGCGAATAATAGCATCGTATTTATTGGAGTAAATATTAATTTAACAACCATAAGAACATCTTTTAATGCTTGTTCATTTTCTACAACTAATTTTGAAGAGCTAATACTGCAAATCATAGAAATTATGAAATACATAATACATGTTCCGAATCGCTATATATATAATTCTTTTGCTTGGTTCATATGAGTTAGTACTATGATATATGGTTACACATGATATAACAAAGATTATAAATGCAACAATTTCTATTACAGTTAATATTGTCAATTACACTCGCCCCTTTCACTATTTTCTTCTAGCAAATTTCTTTTCAATATCTGTTTTGCTAAGTTTTATTGCTGTTGGTCTTCCATGAGGACAAGTAAATGGGTTTGGAAGTTTAAGTAGTTCATCTAAAAGACTTTCTACTTCTTCCTCATTAAGTGCCATATTTGCCTTAACTGCTGCTTTACATGCGATAGTTGCAATGAATCTTTCTTCTATCTCTTGTTTTGCAGTTCTAGCTACTGTATTTATTTCGTCTAATGTCTCTAAAAATAAATTCTTTGTGTCTAAATCTAAGCATATATTAGGAACTCCTGTAAGTTTTATTGTGTTATCTCCAAATTCCTCTAATACAAATCCTGCTTTTTCGAACTTGTCCATATTTTCTCTTGCTATATCCATTTCTTTATGAGTTAATGTAATTACATCTGGAAGTAGCATTATTTGTGAATCTTTTTCTTCATCTGAATAATAATTTTTCTTTACTTTTTCATACATTATTCTTTCATGTGCTGCATGTTGATCTAATATATATAATTCATCTTCTATCTCTAAAATGATATATGTTCTAAATGCAATACCAATAAACCTATAAGGTATTGTTTCTTCTTCCTCAAACATATTCATATTGCTATTTACAATATCATTTGCACTTGATTTTTTCTCTTCATTTTTTTCTTTTTCTTTTGCTGATGCTGTCATGTTTCCAAAGATTTGCTCATACATATCGTCAAATTGTTTTGGACTTTCTTTTACTTCGTTCCCTACATATTTCTCATTTTGCTCTTGTATTATATTTAAAAGTATATCTCCTGGCTTTTGTCCTTCTTGTAGAATACTAGTATCTTCTTCTTTTTCTTCTATATTTTCCTTATTTTTTACAATTCTCTCAATTGCTCTTAAATTTATTGTTTGAGTATCTTCTGTCTTGTCATTTTCTTGCAGAGTATCTTGTGTAGCATTTTCCTCTACATTTTCTTTGTTTAATTCTTCCTTGTTATATTCCTTAATTTCCTCATTTTCTTTTTGTGTATTATTTAAAATACTCTCACTTGTTTGAAGATTAGAAACATTAGATACAGCATTACTACTTGCTGTGCTATTTTCTGCAATTTTTGAAAGCTTTTCTCTTATTTGTTCTGGTGTCAATCCTGCTCCCATCTGCATTAATTCATCTATTGTCTTTTTGATTGCATCATTTCCTGTTACATTTGCAGTTGTGTTTACACTAGAAGTTATATTAGAGCTTGTATCGTTTGCTTTATTTATAACTTCTTCTGAAGTTGTATTTGTGTAAACTGGGTTTATTTTATAATCTGATACCTTGGTCGTACCTTCTTTGTTCATTTCTCTATTTATTGCGTCTATTTGACTTTTTACTTGATTTATAATATCTTCCGTACTTTGCTTTTGTTCATTATTTACTGGACTTTGCACATCTACATTTTCTGTTCCCTGTGCTTTATTATCATTTTCTTTAGAATTCTTGCTATTATAAATACTTTCTATTACATTATTTTCAGTCTCTTTTTCCTCTGGTGCATTTCTTGCAATTCTTCTAAACAATCCTGATAAGCTAGATTTTGCTCCTTCTGTATCTTCTAATTTTTCCACATTCATACTCCCTTTTTCTATTTTACCTGTTATTTGTGTTTCAGAATTTGCAATTAGTTCTGCCTTCAAAAGTGTATCTTGTATTCCACAATAAACTGCTTTAAATACTTTTTGTTCTTCTTGAAATCTAACTTCAAGCTTTGCTGGATGTACATTTACATCAACCATACTAGGTGCCATTTCTAGGTTTAATACTAAAAATCCAAATTTACCTATTGGTATCATTCCTTTAAATGCCTTTTCTGCTGCATTTGATAATATTCTATCTCTTATATATCTTTGATTAACAAAAAACATTTGATTTGTTCTATTAGACCTTGCAATTTCTGGCTTACCTACAACTCCTGTTATTGTTATTCCTTCAAATTCATAATTTACATTCAAGCATGCCTGTGCAATAGTTTTTCCATATATGCTGTATATAACATTTTTGATATTTCCGTCTCCAGAAGTCTGTATTATTGTCTTATCTGCATTGGTAAATTTGAATGCTATTTCTGGATGAACTAACGCAATTCTTGTTATCACATCCTCGATATATCCTGCTTCTGTATAATCTTTTTTTAGGAATTTGTATCTAACTGGGGTATTATAGAAAAGTTCTTTTACAGTTATAGAAGTTCCATTTGGTGCTCCAATTTCTGCTATATCTTTTACATTTCCACCTTCAACTATAATTCTATTTCCTGTTTCACCGGTCTTGTGTTTTAGATATCATTTCGACTTTTGCGACAGCTGCGATACTTGCTAAAGCCTCACCTCTAAATCCCATTGATTTTACTTCATTTAAGTCATCTGCTGTTCTTATTTTAGATGTAGCATGTCGTTCAAAAGATAATTCTAAATCCTCTTTTTCTATTCCCTTTCCATCGTCTGTAATTCTTATATATGAGATTCCACCGTTTTTTATATCTACACTTATGTTTTTTGCGCCTGCATCAATTGAATTTTCAACCATTTCTTTTATTACAGAAGCTGGTCTTTCGATAACCTCTCCTGCTGCAATTTTATTTATAGTAAGCTCATCTAAAACAACAATATTTCCCATGTTTTTCTCAAGTTCCTTTCTTTAACCCTAAAATAAGATTATAACTTATGTTAAAACATTTTGTATTTACAATTTTTCAAATTAGATTATATCATTTTTACATGGGATTATGCAAGTGTTTTTTGTGATAAGAATATGTTATTTCATTGCCTTTAAATTTGCCTCTCTTTTTATCTTATTTGTAGTAGTTTTAATTAGTGGAGTTTCTGTTATTATCATGCCTCTTATCGCCTTATACTGTGGCATAATTTTATTAATCTCCTTTATTTTTGAATGAATGGCATTATATATCTCCTCATCTGTTTCCACTTTATATACTTCTTTAACTCTTTGTTTATCAATAACTACCTTTACATTTATTTTTATATCATCCTTATCTTCAGTCATTTGCTTTCCAAATATAAAAGACTCATTTACTCCCTCTATACGATTAACTAGATTTTCTATTTCCTCAGGGAAGATATTTTTTCCATTTTTTAAAACAATAACGCTCTTCTTTCTTCCACAGATAAATATATAGCCTTCTTCATCAATTTTTGCCAAATCGCCTGTATAAAACCACCCATCATCAAACACTTCATTTGTTGCTTTTTTATTGTTATAATATCCAAGCATTATGCTAGGTCCTTTTACAAGTAATTCACCTATTCCTTCATCATTTACATCTGCGAGTTTTGCTTCAACACTTGGGACTGTTTTTCCGATTGACCCTAATTTGTAAAATCTATTTGTTCCTACTGCAACTACTGGTGATGTTTCTGTCAGACCATATCCTTGAACTAAATTAAATCCGAAGTTGTCTATATTCTTTTTCAACAGATTTTTCAAGTGCTGCAGCTCCACTTATTAATAGTTTTATATTTCCTCCAAACATATCTTGTATTTCTTTAAATTTCTTTCTTCTTTCTTCAATTGGTAACTCTTTATATTTTTCCTCATCTGCTAATACCTTTTCTAATTTGCCTTCTTTTCTTAAATGTGTCTTTATATTTTTTAATATTTGCTCATAGATTGATGGAACACATGCCATCATTGTGACTTTATACTCCTTTAAATTATCTACAATATGCTTTAGACCATCTGAAAATACTGTCGTTGCTCCTCTGTATAATGCAAATAAAAATCCAACTGTACATTCAAACACATGATGTATTGGAAGTACAGATAAAAATACATCTTCTGAATTTATATCTAAAACAGAAGCTATATCCATTAAGTTTGAGCAAATATTTTTATGAGATAAAGCAACTATCTTTGGAGCTGATGTTGTGCCTGATGTAAATAGCATAATATTCATTTCTTCTGGACTTATTTTTGCTTCTACAAATCTTTTATCACCACTTGCAATTAATTTTCTTCCTTCGTCAATTAATTCTTTTTGTGAAAGTACACCTTTTCCATGTAGTTCTAGGTCCATTGAAATTAAATGTTTTAATTTTCCTACACCATTATGTTTAAATTCTTCTAAAGTTTGGATATACTTTTCTGGGCAAAATATAGCTTCTACCTCTGATTTTTCAATTAAATTAGAAAGCTCTACTTCAGTTAGTGATTTATCAAGTGGAACAATTATTCCTGCTCCACATACAACTGATAAATATGCTATTTCCCATTCGTATCTGTTATTTCCAATTACGGCAATTCTTTTGCCTTTAAGTCCCATATTTATAAGCGAAGTACCTAGTGCATCTATCATTTCTCTTACTTCTCTATGAGAAAATGTAATATATTTTCCATCTTTTTTTATTTTGTAAGCTGTTTTTTCTCCATAAAGCTTTCCTGTTTCCTTTAGCATATCCTTAAGGTCAGTAATTTCTAAATGTTTATATATTCTTTTATCCATATTTGTTTTTCCTTTCATTTTTCATAATAATATGTGTATTTTATCATACTTCAATATAAAAGTATATAAAACTGACCAAGCGTTTAGGTCTTTTCAAAAATAAAATTACAAAAATTTAATCTAATATAGCAAATTTGTTTATTTTCTCTATGTATTCTTCATCTTCTATTTTATTAATTCCGAAACACTTCTTTCCCAAATCTTTAAGTGATGCTCCTATGTGATATAGTTCTTTACTATCTATAACAATGAATCTATCATGAAATTTATTTGTATAAGTTATCTTTAATATTGGATATTGTTCATTAAATTTCTTAACATCTAGTTTATCTATCTTGGCTCTTTCTGATGTTATTATTATAACCTCTACATTTTTATTCTTCTTTGCTAACATACTCAAAATACTATCATCTATATAATTATCTATTATCACTATCTTACTCTTTGCTCTTTTTATTATATCTATAATTAAGATATAGCTATCCCATATTTGTCCTTCGAAAAATATACTTTGCTTAACTTCTTCTTTATGATTTTTTTCCAATTCTTTAAAGATTTTCTCAAAATTTTTTTGATGATTTGATATAGCTTTTCCTTGTTTATCTAACTCATATTCTATATCTAATAACCTATTAAATATTCTTCCATTCAATGTTATGAATTTTCGCATTTCTACAAAAGCCTCTACTATCTTTATACTTATTTCAACAGCTACTGCGTTTTTTAACAATCCTGCAAGCATTAAAATTCCTTTTTCTGTAAATACATATGGCAATTTTTGTTTTCCACCATGTATATTTGAAGTCGCAATTTGCGACTTCAAATTTTCATATTCGTTTTTATTTAATTGAAAGCAAAAATTGCTTGGAAAGCGCCTAATATTTCTTCTTACTGTTTCATTTATTCTCTTTGTCTCATAATGATAAAGCATTGCCACATCTCTATCTAACATAACTTGCTTTCCTCTTATGCAATAAATTAGATTTTTAATATTATCTACTTTATCTTGTACTATGTTTTCTTTGTCTTCTGTTACTATAATTTCTTTTTCTTCTATAAATATCACTCCCCATTTTGTAATTTTTAATTTCTTGATTTTTTGGCAAGATAGTGCCATAGATTATTTTTGAATAAAATTATAACTAGATAATAAGTTATTAAAAACTTTCTATCTAGTTATAACATGAGTTTTGTGCATAGTCAAGCAAATTTATATAAGTTCTATACTTTTCTTTTTTTTTTGTCAATGCATAAGTAGAAAAAACTCATGTAGGAACTTTTTTGTTCCTGCATGAGTTTTTTGGCATTTTATTCAAAGAATTTATTAAATTCTTTCTCTGTAATTGTTTCCTTTTCAATTAAAGTTTCTGCAACTGCATCTAGTTTATCTCTATTCGCAGATAAGATTTCTTTTGCTCTTGCATATGCTACATCTATTAATCTTCTTATTTCTGTTCCTATCTCATCTTCTATTTCTTTTCCATAGAATTCAAGTTCTCTTACATCATCTACAACAAGTGAAATAGGTCCAATCTTTTTACTCATACCATATACTACAATCATATCCCTTGCAGTCTTTGTTGCAACTTCTAAGTCATTACTTGCTCCTGTTGAAATATCATCTAATGCAAGCTCTTCTGCTGCGCGTCCTCCAAGAAGAGATATAAGCTTTTCTTCCATTTCAGTCTTTGATATATAAAACTTATCTTCATTTGTCTTATACATCGTATATCCACCAGCAACTCCTCTAGGTATAATTGATATTTCCTTTACATCTAAAACTGTCTCTAAATATTTTCCTACAATTGCATGACCTGCTTCATGATATGCTGTAAGGCGTTTATCTTTTTCTGATATTACACGACTTGTTTTTTGAAGTCCGACAGTTACCTTTTTTACTGCATCATCAATATCTTCTCTTGTTATTTCATCATGTCTTTTTACTGTTGCAATTATTGCTGATTCATTCATAATATTTGCAAGTTCTGCTCCAGTAAACCCTGCTGTATCTTCTGCAACGCTTTTTAAATCTACTTCAGCTGAAAACTTCTTTTCTTTTCCATGTATTTTTAGAATATCTTCTCTTCCTCTTACATCAGGAGGAGCTATAGTTATTTGTCTATCAAATCTTCCGAGGACGAAGCAATGCTTTATCTAGCATTTCTGGTCTGTTTGTTGCTGCAAGTACAATTATTGTATCATTTTTCTCAAATCCATCCATCTCAACTAATAATTGATTCAAGGTTTGATTGTTTTCTGATTCAGCACCACTTGAGCTTGTCCTTCTTGACCCGATTGCATCTATCTCATCTATAAATATTATGCATGGTGCAAGTTTTCTAGCTTTTTCAAATAGTTTTCTAACACGAGATGCACCAAGTCCAGCAAACATTTCAATAAATTCTGAACCACTCATAGAAATAAATGGAACTCCTGCTTCTCCAGCTATTGCTCTTGCAATCAATGTTTTTCCTGTACCAGGTTTTCCACAAAGTAAAATTCCCTTTGGAATCTTTGCTCCCATCTTCAAGAATCTATCTGGTTCTTTTAGGAAGTCTACAATTTCTATCATCTCTTGTTTTTCTTCTTGAAGTCCTGCAACATCTGCAAATTTAACATCACTCTTATTTTCTACTCCATCATAAACTTTGCCTTTATCTCCCATTCCTTGCATTTTAAATATCATAACTACTACTATTATCATAAGTCCTGTAGATATTAATGACAAGAAGTTAGATTTTATTCCTGCTAAAAATCCACTTGGCAACTGTTTTAAATTAATCTCTTTTCCTTCTTCTTTCATTTGATGAACATATTCAATAAAAGTTTGTGTATTTGGAATTATTACTTTTTCTGTGTCGTCATCATTTTCTCTTTCTTTATATTTTACTTTTAAAGTTGTACTTCCAACTGTCATTTCAATACTTTCTATTTTATCATCTTTGATGTCTTGTAATAGCTGTGTATATGCAATTTCCTCATCATTTTCTTTACTTTGTGCCATAAAATATACTGCTAAAGTAATTGCTGCTGCAATAACTAATAATACTATACATATTCCTGCCATGACATTTTTATTGTTTTTTGGTTTCTTATTGTTGTTTTTCATTTATTTCTATCTCCCTTTCTATGCATTTGATCCTTCTGGCTCTTCTCCTGCTGTTTTTCCCTTTTCTTTATTATCTTTTTCCTTTTTTTCTTCTTGTCCTTTTTCATCTTTTTCTTCTGGTATTTTTTCTTCTGCTTCTTCTGATACTTGCTTTTGTATTTGCTTTATTCTTATTAATTGTATTTTTTGACTTATTATTTCTGCTTTTATCATAAGTATTGCAACTGCAACATATATATACGAAATACTTGTGTACATTATATTAAAGTATTTAATTTCAAATCCAGTAAATGTATTTACAATTATATATATCAAATTAAGTATTATTGGAAGGGTTAAGGCATATGTTCCTATGTTAAATGTTGCTTTATATTTAAGTCTTAATCTTACTATTCTACCAAATAGGTATCCAAGTACACCTAAAATAAGTATATCTATCACATTTGATATAATATAAAGTACAAATAAATATATTGTTAATACAAAGAATAAGAATCCATACATTGTGCCCAAATTAGAAAAGCTCAATAAATTTAAGAATTCTGCCTTATTTTCAATATTTGTATCAAAGAGACTGTTATAATATATCTCTTCTTCTCCGTATTTGTAATAAATTACTTGATACTATTATTTTATCTGATAGAACTATTGCTCCTGTGCTGTATGCTTTAATTTTATCTAAATACTCATCTTCTACTGCTTCATCTGATGTATCTACAATTATTATTGGTACAATATTATCTTCATTTTCTATTATAAGAGTACTATCTGCTTCAACATTCAGCTTTCCGTCTATAAGACTAATATTCTGAGTATTATTATCTACATAACTTTTTATATCTTCTATTACTAAATAAAATTTATATGTATATGCAAGTGATACAATTATTACAAAAAGTAATGTAAATAGGAAAATGTATTTAATAGCTCTTGAAATATTTTCAGCAGCATATTCTTCATAACTTTCAAAATCTACTATGCTTGTCCATATTTTTTTAAAGAAGTTCTTATCTTTAATTTCCTCCATCTTTTATAAAACTCCTTCCATAAATCAAGGCATGATTTAGTATTCTTTGTCCTTTCCTTCCTTTAGATACTCCCTGCTTTGCAGGGAGAGATATTTTAAATTTTTTCTATTGTTACTCCATCTTTAGAATCTTTAATAATATACCCTTTTTCTTTTATAATATCCCTTATCTTGTCTGAAAGTTCCCAGTCTTTATTTTCTCTTGCTACTTTTCTTTCTTCTAAAAGTTTTTGAATTTCTTCTGGTATATCTATTTCTTTTTTATCATCTTCATTTAATTTTAGTCCTAAAACTTCATCAAACTTAAGTAGTAACTCTGAAAGTTTTTTTGATTTTTTAGGATATTTTATAACTTCCCAAACAATACTCATTGCATTTGGCATATTTAAGTCATCATTTATTGCTTGATGAAATTTTTCCTCAAATTCATTTATAATATTTTCGTCTACTTCATCATTTCCATCTAAATGATTCTTATAGCCTTCTTTTAATCTAACAAGCGATATTTCTGCACCTTTTAATACATCAAATGTAAAGTTTAATTTATTTCTATAATGAGAAGAAAAGCAAAATAATTTGTATGCAAGTGGACTTATTCCTTTTTCACTTAGAGTATCTAATGTATAGATATTTCCAAGACTTTTTGACATTTTTCCACCATCAATCGTTAAGAAATTGCAATGCATCCAAAGATTTGCTGGAATCTTTCCAAATCTTCCTTTGCACTGTGCTATCTCATTTTCATGATGTGTTGGAATATGGTCTACTCCACCTGTATGTATATCAAAATTTTCTCCTAAATATTTATAACTCATAGCTGAGCATTCTATATGCCAGCCTGGATAACTTTTTCCCCAAGGGCTATCCCACTTCATTAAATGCTTTTCTGGAGCTTTTATCCATAAAGCAAAATCTTCTGGATTTTTCTTTTCCTTATCTACTTCTACTCTTGCACCTGCGATTTGTTCATCTACTTTTCTATCTGATAAAACAGGATACTTATCAAGTTTTGATATATCAAAATATACTCCTCTAGATGTTTCATAACCATAGCCATTATCCACTATTGCCTTTACATATTCTATCATCTCTTGTATATTGTCTGTTGCCTTGCATATAATTTCAGGTCTATCTATATTTAATCTGTCAAAATCTCTTAAAAATATATCTGTGTAATATTTAGCTATTTCATATGGATCTTTATTTTCTTTTTTAGCTGCTTTTGCAATTTTATCTTCGCCTTCGTCGCCATCACTTTCAAGATGTCCGACATCTGTAATATTCATTACATGCTTTAGGTCATACCCATTATATTTCAAAACTCTTCTTAAGGTATCCATGAAAATGTATGACCTAAAGTTTCCAATGTGTGCAAAGCTATAAACAGTTGGTCCACATGTATAGATTTTAACAGTCTTTTCATTTGGTAAAAAGTTTTCTTTCTTTCTTGAAAGAGTGTTATATAACTTAAGTTCCAAAATAATCTCTCCTTAATTTTTAAGTAAAATATTAATCGGTTGTGTTATTAGTTGTAGTATTTTTTGCTGAAGTATTAGTATAAGAGTTATTGCCTCCACCACTTACTATACTGTTTCCACTAACAATACTATTATTTGATCCACTGTAACTTGTATTTCCGCCACTTACTATACTGTTTCCAAAAACTGTATTTTCATCACTTCCATGGCCTACACCAGTACATGTTGTACACTCTTCTGTTGGTGGCATATAAGCTGCATCAACTGCAGATTTCCATGCCGTGTTAGTATCTGCATTTTCTCTTGTTATAAATACTTTACTAACCTTATTTTTACATTTATCAGTTGCAAGCTTACCAGATTCTGCACATACTTCTATGCTTGCATGTACAGAGCAGGTTGTTGTTGGTGCAGTTCCGGCTGCATAATATTCAGTCGTAACTCTGCTACCTCTTGGATCTTGTGCACATAATTCTCCTGCAAGTTGACCTGATACATTACATATAGTTGCTGTTGTAATTCCAGATGGTTGCTCCCAAGAAGCACTTGGTTTTCCAGCATGTACTGGAGTCATTACTGCCTTAAATAATCTAGCACATTGAGTAGAATCTGAATTATAGCTTCTATTTCCTATCTTTCCATCTGATTCTCTATCAAATCCTAGCCATACTGATGCAGTATAGTATTTTGTGAATCCTGCAAACCATGCAGAAGAGTTATCATTTGTTGTTCCTGTTTTTCCGTCTTACTTGTTGCCCAGAAATTGCTGCTGCAGTTCCTGTTCCTTCTGAACCATATATTGGTTGTTTTAAAAGATCTGTTAGAAGCCAAGCATTTTGTTCTGAAAATACCCTTGTTTCTTCTTGCTTTGCTTCATATACTGTATTTCCATCTTTGTCTGTTATCTTTGTATAGAATAATGGGGTCCTATATACTCCTCCATTTTCAATTGTTGCATAGCATCCTGCCATTTCTACTGCTGTAAGTCCATGTGTCATTCCACCAAGTGCTAATGCTAATCCGTCGTTTTCTTCGTCTGTTATATCAACTCCCATCTTTTCTAGGTATGAAAGTGATGTTGGAACTCCTATCATTTTTAAAATTGTTATTTCAGGTAAGTTTGCTGATTTTTCAATTACTCTTCTAAGTGGCATATAGCCATAAAATCCATTATTTAAATACCAATTCACAGGTTTATAATCTCCAAGTGATAGTGGAACATCATCTATAACTGAACCTAATGTAATCTTTCCTTCTTCCATACTTGGCCCTACTATTGCTATTGGCTTTATACAAGAACCAGGGTTATGGCTCTTTATATTTATTCTGTTTGTTCCTTCTGATACTGTTTTTTCTCCAAGTCCACCAGATGCTGCAACAACATATCCTGTCTCATTATCTATTACTACCATTGCACCTTGTCTTTGTACATTTTTTGGTGTTACTACATACCAGTTTTTAGCATTATCCACAAATTGAGCATCTACTTCTTTTTGAACATTTTGATCAAGGTTTGTATAAATATTATATCCATCTCCATAAAGGTGTGTTTTAGCTTGTTCTGCACTCCAGTTGTTTGCTTCCATTAAGTCTTCTACTATTTGATCTCTTGCTTCCTCTAAATAATATGAAAGTTTTGTATTTTGTGATACTTCACCTTTTTCAAATTTTATACCTGCATCTACTTCTTGGATTCCTGCATTGTATTCTTCTTCTGTAATTTTACCAAGTTCATACATTTTCTTAAGAACAGTTCTTACTTTTTTATTTATTTCTTCTTTATCTGTACTTTCTCTAAATGGATTGTATCTTTCTGGTGCACTTGTTATTCCTGCAAGATAAGCACACTCTACTACATCTAAATCACTTGCATTTTTATTAAAGTAATATCTAGCTGCTGTTTGAACTCCATATATAAAGTTAGAGCCACCACCTAGTGGTATTAAGTTTAAGTATAACTCTAGCACTTGATCTTTTGACAATATATTTTCTACTTCATATGCTCTAAATATTTCTTTTACTTTTCTTAAAGCACCATCTATTCCTGAGTCGTCTTTCTCATCTGTAAAATTCTTTACTAATTGCTGAGTTATTGTACTTCCACCATAAGAGCTTTCTCCTGAGTGTGTTAAAAATGTAAATGTTGCTCCTAATGTTCTCTTCCAGTCTACACCATGATGTGATTCGAATCTTTCATCTTCAATTGAGATAAATGCTTTAAATAAATATGGAGACATTTGATCTTTACTAATTATTTCACGATTTTCTTCTCCACTTAATACCGCAATTACATTTCCTTCTTTATCATAGAATTTTGAGTTTTCAAATGCAATTTCTAGGTCTTCTCTACTAATTGCCCAGTCTCCCCATATGCAACGATATGCTAAAGCTCCAACTACTCCTGCTCCTATTACACAAAGTAATATAAACATGATAATTAGTATTTTGATTACCTTTCTAAGCTTTGGATGTTTTTTCTTTCTCTTTTTATTCTTTTTGTCTTCTGCTTGTTTTTCTTTGTATGGTTTTACTGGTTTATACATTACTGTTTCGTCTTTTACATCATTTTGTTCTCTTTTTTTATTTGTTTTTTTCATATATTCCTCCTTGAAAGAGTTATTTGCTTGATTTATCCAATTTATGACATTACTATTATAATACAAATTTTTTAAAAGATAAAGTGCTTTTTTAAAACTTTTTATTATTAAGATATAATTAATAATTTTGTTTTAATATATGAACAAAAACTCAAGGGATTTTCCTTGAGTTTTTATATTAACTTGCCTTATGTTTTGCCCCATATTTCAGTTTTGTTGCCATTCCACCTCTAATATGTCTTTCTGCTTTATTTTCATTTAAGATTTTTCTTACTTCTATTGCTAAAACTGGATTTATTTTTAGGAGCCTCTCACTTACATCCTTATGTACTGTTGACTTTGAAATGCCAAATTTTTTTGCCGCACCTCGTACCGTATCTTTTGAATCTATAATATATCGTGCTAATGTACACGCACGCTCTTCTATTGTCTGTCTGCTTGCAATAAGCTTTTCTCCTGCAAGTAGAGTATGGTTTAAACTTCCGTTCATAAACACGCCCCCTGTTTGCTTTTGCTTAATTGTATTCACATAGGGCTTGGGTTAGAACTGCGATATTTTAGTTAGAACTAAAATATTATATAAATTTCAACTTACTTATTATTTCTTCACCTAAAAACTCATTTACTAGCTTTATCAATTCTTTATATATTGAAATTTGTTTTTTATGGTGAACATCTATACCATATAAAACATTTATATTATAATTTGATGCAATCTGCCAGAACTCTTTACAAGGATAATCTATTCTTTCAAATTTTTTAAGTTTTTCTCTCTGTTTTTCAAATGAATCATTGTTTAATTCTTTATTCTCGTAATAAGTTTTTGCAAATACTCTAGACAAATTTATTTCTAATATAATATTTTTTCTTTCTGCTGCTTCACAAATGCGTTTTGTAACTTTTTCTTCTACTTCTCCAAAATTCTCTCTCCTATACATAAAAAAATCAGGATGTGCTATTATATTTGGAATACCTAATTCTATTGCTTTTTCTACATATTCTGCATACCTAATTAGTTCTTCATCTGTCAAATCTACTTTTCCAATTATTCTAAGATTTCTATTATTATCATATACAAAATGTTGACCTAAAATAATTTTATCTACATCACTCTTTAATTCTAAAATATTTTCTTCTTCTCCTGGTAAATACTCTACTTCAAATCCTGTTTCTATCTCTATTTTATCTTTATATTTTTCTTTTAAGTTTTTTATACTATTTAAGTATTCGTTCTTTTTGCTATATGGCATTCTCATATTTTGCCTTGTATCTATAACATTCTTTTCTGGTGCATGGTCTGTAAAAGCGATTTTCTTAAAACCCATTTTTATATATTCTTTTACATAGTCTTCATCTTGCACATCCATATCTGCATGCCCACATCTAAATGTGTGCTGATGATAGTTAAAATTTTGCATATTATTATCTCTCCTTTACCTATTCCTTTTTTAATATATCATAAAAAATATGAAAAGTAAAGAATTTGTTCAGCTTAATACAGTCTATTTGTAGCATTACAAAGCGTTAAGCTATTATGTTTTTATGCAATCTTTCTTAAGTTTTTTGCATGCTCTATCGCAATGTCATTTAAATCTCCACTTGCTATTCTCGCAATTTCTTTAATTGTTTCTTCTTCATCAAGTCTCTTTATACTTGTTTTTGTTCTATCCCCTTCTACCTTCTTACTTATATAGTAATTATAATCTCCTCTTGCTGCAATATTTGCTAGATGAGTTACGCATAAAACTTGATGCTTTTTAGATATAGCTTTAAGCTTTTCGCTAACACTATTTGCAGCCTTTCCACTTATTCCAGTATCTATTTCATCAAATACCATAGTAGATACTTTATCTACATCTGCAAGTACATTCTTTATAGCAAGCATTATTCTAGACATTTCTCCTCCTGATGCTATTTTGCTTAAATCTTTTTCATCCTCTCCAATATTTGTACTAATCATAAATTTTACACAATCTAGACCATTAGGTGTAAATTTTTCTTCTTCATCATACACTATACTTACTGCAAATTTTGCATTTTTCATTTCCAAATCATAAAGTTCTTTATTAATACTTTCTTCAAGTTTAATTGCCTTATCTGTTCTAATTTTGTTAATTTCTTTTGCAAGTTTTCTCATCTTTTCTGTTACTTCTTTTAATTCTTTTTTCAACTTATTTACATATTCTTCAGAATTTTCTATTCTTTCAATCCTTGCATTTATCTCTTCGTTATATTTCAATATTTCTTCAATGCTATTTCCATATTTTCTTTTAAGCACATATATTAAATCTAATCTTGCTTCTACTTCATTTCTTTCATCTTCATCAAAATATATTTCTTCTTTAAAATCATCTATATCTCTTGATAATTCTTGAATATCATAATATATACTCTTTAAATTGCCCAATGTTTCATCATATTTTTTATCTATTCCTTCTATTTTTTCTAAACATCTTATAGCCAAACTTATTGAATCAATTGAGTTTTCGCTAATTTGTGCACTTGCTTCTTCTAGATTACTTACAATTTTTTCTTGATTTAGCATTATATTTCTTTTATTTTCTAATTCTTCTTCTTCTCCTACCTTTAATTTTGCATCTTCTATTTCAGAATTTTGATATTTAAGTAAATCTAACTCTCTTTGTTTTTCCTTATCATCTCCAAAATTTTCTTTTATCTTTTCTGTAAGTTCACGATATTTTCTGTACATTTCTGCATATTCTTCTTTTAAAGCTGTAATTTCCTTTCCTGCAAAATTATCTAGAAGTTTTATATGTGTACTTTCATCTAAAAGAGATTCATTTTCATGTTGCCCATGTATATTAATTACATCTTTCATAAAATTTTTCAATTCGCTTACAGATACAAGTCTACCATTTATCTTACATGTATTTCTTCCATTTTGATATATTTCTCTTGAAACAACTATATTTCCATCAGTACTTTCACCTTTTTCTGGTAAATAAATTGACGCCTCAACAAAAGAAAAATCTTGTCCTTTTCTGATCATCTCTTTAGAAAATCTGCCACCAGAAATTATCTGAAGTGAATCTATTATAAGTGTTTTACCAGCACCAGTTTCTCCTGTGAGAATATTCAATCCATCATTTAACTCTATAACAGCATCATCAATTATTCCGACATTTTTTATACACAAAGTACCTATCATTTTATGAAACCTCCGTTTTGCGAATTTATGTTTGTATTTTATAATAAAAAAATATCGTTGTCAAGTAGTTTTATAAAAATTTTAAAATTTCTTAAATCCCATTCCATAAACTTCACGAGCATTAAAAATAGACATAAAGCTACTATCATCTATTTCGTTTACTAATTCTCTAATTTTAGCAACTTCTCCTCTTGAAGCCACACACCACAAAACTTTTCTTTCTTTTCCTTCATACATTCCAATTCCTTCTAATGCAGTACTTCCCCTTGATGCTCTCTTGCTTATTTCTTCTGCAATTTTTTCATACTTATCAGACACTATAAATACCATTTTTGTAAAATTAATTCCTTCTGCAATAGCCTCTATTACTTTATTTATAATATATATTGAAATTGCTGAATATAACCCTATTTCTATTTGCTTTAATGCCACCATGTTAATTCCAACAATTATAATATCAAATAAAGTTATTAAACTACTTATTTTAAATTCAGGGCGTATATTAGAAATTATATTGCTTAGAAGTTCTGTACCGTCCAGTAGAAGCATTACACTTTAGAATAATTGCAGTACCTAGTCCGACCATTAAGCCACCATAAATACTTGCAAGTAGTTTGTCATCAGTAAACATTGGAACATCAACAAATGCACTTTCAAAAGCATTTAATAATGCCGAAAATATAACTGTTCCAAATATTGCTTTAGTAAAAAATTTCTTCCCTAGCTTAAAAAATGCAATAAAAAATAAAGGTACATTCATAATAAATGTCGTTGTACCTATTTTAAAATTAAATAAATAATAAAGCACAGTTGTGATTCCACTAAATCCACCAGATGACAACTGATTTGGAAGTAGGAAAAATACTATTCCAAGTGCCATAAATGCTGTGCCTAATATAATTCCTAAAAATTCTTTAATATTTTTTCTCATATTTGTATTATTTACAAATATCAAGAAATTATAAACATTTCACATTAATTTGAATATACTTCTACAACATTCAACTTTGATTTTCCGAATTTTAATTTTAGGATTGCCTTCAGCTTTTATTTCTACATCATACATTTCTAAGAGTTTATTTGCATTTTCTCTCTCATATCCTAAAATATTTGGAAGATCTTTCGGATTTACCTCTATTATTACTTCTTTTACTTTTGTATTACACTTTTTTATCTTATCTACTATACTATCATACCATATGCTATCTGTAACAAGCCATGCGAACTCATCATGATAAGGTCCTGCAATTATTTCAGTTTCTTCAGATTTATTTAATTCATTTTCTTTAACTATATTTATATTTTTAACTTTGTGCTTATTAAATGCATATACTGCTTCTTTACATCTTTCTATAGCTTGGTTTAGGGTTAATGGTTCAAATTTTTTTGCTTTATAATCTTTTTCTAAATTTGTTTTACTTAAAACTACCATAGGATAAATTCTAACAAGGTTTGGCCTCAATTTTGAAAGTGCTTTTGCAGTATTTAATTCATCTATTCTTGTACTATCTGGAAGTCCTATTCCAACTTGAAAAGAAACTTTTAACCTATTCCATTTTAAAAGTTTTGTTACTCTTTTTATATCTTCTAAATTATATGTATATCCACATCTTTTTAAAATATATGAATTAGTAGATTGTACTTCTAGTTCTATTTCATCTACATTATATTTTTTTACCATTTTTATAAAGTCTTTATTTACAAGATTTGGAGAAACTGCAGCCTTTAATTTAGCCTTTTTGTTTTCTTCTACAAATTTATCTAATAACTTTTTTTGTTCTTTTTCTGTTTTACCAGTAAGACTGCCCACAAATATATTGTTTACAATTTTCATCTTATTCGTTTCCTCTCTTATTTAGTTAATTATTTCATATTTTCTAGTGCTTTTCTTGCCGCTTCCATTTCTGCCATCTTTTTACTCTTTCCGTTCTCCTTGTGCTAAAATATTGCCATCACATATTACTTCTGATACAAAATGTTTATCATGGTCTGGTCCATTTTCAGAAATAATTACATATTCTATCTTTACATTTCCGTGTATTTGTAATTTTTCTTGCAAAACTGTTTTATAATCTTTAGTTCCGACATGTTTGCTTGCTATTTCTATCTTTTCTTTTAAATTGACAATGATAAATTTTTCTGCATTTTCTAAATTGCTATCAAGATATATTGCAGCAATAATTGCTTCAATGCTATCTGCAAGTATTGCTTTATTCTTTACATCTCCAAAGCCCTCGCCCTTACTCGTAATTAAAAACTTTCCTAGATTAAGCCTTAATGCTATTTCATGTAAACTCTCTTCACAAACTACAGTTGCCCTGAGTTTTGTCATTTCTCCTTCATTTAGCTTTTTATAATTATTATATAAATACTTACTCGAGATAAATTCTAGAATACTATCTCCTAAATATTCTAATTTTTCATTACTTTGAACATCATGCATATTTGCATAAGATGTATGAGTCAATGCAGTCTTTAATAATTCTTTGTTTTTAAATGTATATCCTATATTTTTTTCTATTTCTTCATAATTCATTTTATATTTACCTTTCTTTCGTTAATCATTATATACTCTATATAAAAAAAATGCAAGGACTTAATTTAGATGTGGTCCCAATTTTATAATTCAAAAGCAAAAAAATTTTTGAAATAATTTGACAATTCTATTTTTTCGTAGTACAATATAAGTAGCTTAAAAGTGACTAAAGTTCTGCAGAAGTCATATAGTTAGAAAGAGATGCAATGGAAGAAGGCATCTCTTTTGTTTTATAAAAAATAAAGGAGTAGCAAATGGAAGTTACTACTCCGTTATGATTAGTTATGTACTAATCTTCGCTCTGACCATTCTTTTCATTAGTATTCATTGTTTGTTGTTTCTTTTCAGATTCAATAAGCATTTCAACTAACTTCAAGATTAGTTCTGCATTGGTCATACAGCATCACCCCCTTCATTAAAGTTTTCCTTTATGAAAAGGATAGATACATTATACTTTATAAATAACTAAATTACAACAAAATTGTCATTTTTTTACATATTATTTACTTTTTCATCTACTCTGTCATATCTATTTTAAACCTATAAAGCTTTAGAATATTCCTACAATATTTCCATCTTCATCAATATCAATTCCTTCTGCTGCTGGAACTTTTGGAAGTCCTGGCATTGTCATTATCTTTCCTGTAATTGCAACTACAAATCCTGCGCCAGCCTTTAAGATAACCTCTCTTACATGTAGGTTAAATGGCTCTGTACATTCTAGATTTTTAGGGTCATCTGAGAAAGAATATTGAGTTTTTGCAATACAAACTGGTAAGTTTCCAAATCCCAATTTTTTAATCTCTGCAATTGTTTCTTTTGCTTCATCTGAAAATTCTACATCTTCTGCCCCATAAATCTTTGTTGCAACTTTTCTAATTTTTTCTTCTATTTCTTCATTTAATTCATATGTAAATTTAAAGTCTTCTTTTTCTTCGCAAAGTTTAACTACTTTTTCAGCCAAATCTGTTGCTCCAGCTCCTCCTTTTGCCCAAGCTTCAACTAAACTCATGTTAATTCCATATTCCTTTAATTTACTTTGTAAATAGTCTATTTCTCTTTCTGTATCTGTTGTAAATCTATTAATTGCAACAATTACATTTAAACCAAATTTATTCTTTAAATTATCAATGTGTCTTAATAAATTGTGCATTCCTTTTTCTAGTGCTTCCATATTTTCTTCTTGAACTTCTTCTTTTTTAGCACCACCGTGATATTTAAGAGCACGCATTGTTGCAACGCAAACAACAGCATCAGGAGTAAGTCCTGCTTCTCTACATTTAATATCTAAGAACTTCTCTGCTCCTAAGTCTGCACCGAAACCTGCTTCTGTAATACAATAATCTCCAAGTTTTAGGGCAAGTTTTGTAGCTCTTATTGAGTTACAACCATGTGCAATATTTGCAAAAGGTCCACCATGAACTATTGCTGGTGTATTTTCAAGACTTTGTACTAGATTTGGATTTATTGCATCTTTCAAAAGTACTGCTAAACTTCCCTCTGCTTTTAATTGACTTGCTGTTATTGGTTTATCATTTTCATCATAACCGACTATTATTCTACCAAGTCTTGCTTTTAAATCTTTTAGGTCTTTAGAAAGACAAAGAATTGCCATTATCTCTGATGCAACAGTTATATCAAATCCATCTTCTCTTTCTACCATGCCCTTTTCCCCTGATAAACCACATTTAATCTTACGAAGTTGTCTATCATTTAAGTCTAAGCATCTTTTCCAAACAACTCTTTTGAATTTTAATTCATTTCCACTAAATATATGATTGTCTATCATAGCTGCAAGTAAGTTATTTGCAGCAGTCATTGCATGTATATCTCCTGTAAAATGTAAATTTATATCTTCCATTGGAGCAATTTGTACATATCCTCCACCTGTTGCTCCACCTTTTATTCCAAATACTGGTCCGAAGTGAAGGTTCTCTTAAAGCAAGTATTGAATTTTTACCAATTTTTCTTAAGCCATCTGCAAGACCTATTGACATAGTAGTTTTTCCTTCTCCAAGGGGAGTTGGATTAATGGCTGTAACTAATACTAGTTTTCCATTTTTTCTTCCTTCTAATCTTTTAAAAGCATCTTCTGTTATTTTCGCTTTATATTTTCCATAGCTTTCTACTTCATCTTCATTTAGTCCAATACCTTTTGCAACTTCTCTTATGTCTTTTAGTTTTGCATTTCTTGCGATTTCAATATCACTCATATTTCTAAACCTCCATTTTTTGCACCGAAAAATCAAAAAGGACAATTCTTATCTTTCATAAAGAATTGCCCAGGCGATCGGCTACATATTTGTAAATTGCCCTCGTGTTAATTCACGCATTTTCGCCAGCAATTTACATTCTTATTATATATTCTTAACTCTCGAATTGTCAAGTAGAAATTATATGAATTTTATATTCATACTTATTATTATTATTCTCCTCTTAATAAAGTTTTTTACCACTACAATGTAGGTTCTTCTTTTGTTTCAGGTTCTTTATTTTGAGATTGTTCTTGTATTTCATTCTCTTTTGAAGCCACTAATTGTTCTTTAATTTCTTCTTGCATTAGAGGATCTTTTGTTAAGTCACCAAGTTTCTTTGCTCTACTATGAGTAATTGAACATGTATATCCAGTTCCTGGTTGGTTTAAAGATACACTACTATTAGTATGAGCATATGCTTCAGCTATAGATACTGTTAAATAGTTAGGTCCTCTACCTGATATATATACTGCTTTACCATTTGAAACTTCTGGTACTACAACTTTTGATAAATTATTTTCATCATAAGTATCAACTCCATCTGGTAAATCCATTTCAAACTCTATTAAAACACTATCTCCTTTTTCTGTTGTTTTAAATTTTACTTCGCCTTCTGGATTTGGTTCTCCGTGTCTTAAACCTCCAACAGCTACATCTTTTCCTATCTGTGGTACATATACACTAACTGGTGAAGGATGTACTGCATGTGTAAGAGCTGATACTAACCATGCAGGAGCAGGTCCATCTATTCTTACTGGTTTTGCTTCTGCTGATAAATGTTTAATTTCTTTAACTGCTTTTAATAAATATTCTTGTGTCCAAACTACTTGTTCTACAACTCTTCCATTTCCTAATGTTCTCTTTTGTGGTTCTATTCCTAATTTATTAGCTAATTCTTTTGTATCAATAGTATAAACTTCTTGATTTTCTTCCATTTTTTCTACCTCCATTTTTTATCCTTTATCATTTTTTCATCTTATGTGTTTACTTTTTATAAATATTTTTATTTATAACATAATTAATAAATGTAGTAAGTTTATCCTTTATCTCTTCAGAATATGACAAATAGTTATAATTTAAAGAATCACAAAGATAACCTAGATTCAGTAAATTTTCATCAAAATTTAAATCTGTTATAATTATTTCATCTTTATTATCAAACATTCTACTATCAATCAATTCTTCAACATTAAAGTTTAGAAATTCTTTGTTTTCTACATTTTCTTTAAAAATTTTACTATTTTGCTTTACTATTATATCTGCCACATTGCCATCTATATCAACAATCTTATATTTATAATAATCAATATCTAATTCTCTTTTCAAATAAGTTATTAGCCTATCTATTATAAAATCTTTTTCTTGATATAAAGTTTTCCTTACCATATCCAGAGCTTTCCTATCTTGTTCTAATTTTAGTGATGCAACTGATTCCATTTCTAATAATTTTCTATATAACTGTAACATTTTCCATCCTTTCCTTATTCAACCCTTGAATAAATTATATAATAATTTTTATGTTATGTAAAATTAATAATTATAATGTTATCTATTAGTTTTGCTTATAGTACTCTTTTATTTCTTTAACCAATTCTAAAGTTGCTTTGTTAGACATTCTTTTCTTTAAAGTTGCAATTCCTTCCTTAATTGTGTCATCCTCAATTTTCTGTATAATCTCAATATTATCTTTACATTCTTCTATATTTTCTAACTTTGTAAAGCCAATTCCTATATTATTTAAAACTAACCTTTTCATTATTGAAGAACTAGATACTTCATAGTTTGCATTTAATTGTAGATTTTCTTTACTACTATAATCATCTAAAATCTTCTTCTTTGATGCTGGTGCTTTAGGTAATATTAATGTATAATTTTCTATATCTTTAATATTTTTTATAGGATGTTCTTTAACATATTGTTTACTTGCAAAAAAACAATAACATGATTTTTTTAATGGCACTATTTCAATATTAGAATATTTTTTGTCTTTATATGGTAAATTTAATACAACTATATCTAATTCCCCATTCGTCAATTTTTGCATTAAAACATCCGTTATTCCACTATTAATTGTAACATCTATATTAGGATATTTTTTAATAAAAGTTAAAAATGGTTCAATTATCAAAGACAATATTAAGGAATTTCCTCCACCTATTCTTATTTTTCCCTTCTCCAAATTAATATATTTTGAAAATATATTTTCTGCATTATTCATAGTCTCAATGCTATCTTTGATATATTCATATAGTTTTTCGCCTTCTTCTGTCAATTCAACTCCATTTTTATTTCTATAAAAAACTTTTCCACCTAATGTAGTTTCTAGTTTTTGTATAGATTGTGTTATTGCTGATTGTGATATATACATACTTTCTGCAGTTTTTGATATGTTTTTATATTTTACTACTTCGCAAAATATTCTATATAATTCTAAATCTGTATTCATATTATCCACCTAATTCTGTACCTGATATTTCTTTACTATTTAAATTTGAAATTGAATATTGTTCACTTATTCTTATTTCTTTTAAAGTATTTTTTTGTAATGTTTCTCTATATATTTTTTGGCTATTTAATATATTTTGTGTTTTCATCAATATATTAGATTTAATTGTATTATCTAAATATTCTGTTTTTTCTTTACTTATTTGCAATTTTACAATCCATCCCTTTAATTTTGACAAAATACTTTGTTTTTCCATAACAGCAGGTAGTTTTGCTTCGTTTTTTCCTTTTTTATCTTCATAATACTTATTTATATTAATCCCTTCTACACCATCTACAAGCATTCCTGTCTCTTTTTCATCCATTGATGATATACAAGTAAAGCCTTTCCCTGGTTGAAACGTAAAGATTTTACTTGCATCATAACTACTACTTATTGAAGCTAGTAACCAAAGTGGCATTCTTCCAGATAAATAGAGTTTTTTATTTTTCTTTATTTGTGGTAAAACACATTTCTCATAATCCTCTAATGAATAACTTTCTTTTATTATATCTATGTCCATAAAAACATTTTCTTTATTTTCAATAATATTATATTTTAAACCCTCTGCTTGTTTTATTCCTTTTTTCTTCGGTATGTTTTTTATTGGGATGTAAGATTTTGTTCTTATATCATAGGTACTTATATCTTCTTCTCCCTGTTTTTTAGCAGCTTTACATATAGCACATAAAATAAAATTTGCTCTAATTCCATTTATTTTTATAGGTTGCCTTGAATTTACTTTCTCTTGTACATATTTATATATTTCTGGTAACGCACTTTCATCCCATCTTACTTTTTTTACAGGTATTCCATCTTCTGTAAAAATTTCTTTTCCATATCCTAATTCAAATCCTAAATTTGTATCATCAATTAACATTCCACTATATTCATCATCTATATTTTCTTCTTTTTTCCCATATTTACTTTTTTGAATAATATCTGAGGTAATTGCATTTATTATTGGAGAATTTTCTAACAGTTCTCCTCTTTCTAATCCTACTATTCTTCCTTTAACATATGGTGTTCTTGAATATATTTCTTCTTGTCCATCTAAACTTGAATCTATACATCCAATACATTCTAGTCCAAGTCCTTGCCCAAATTCTAACCAATCTTGTTTCTTTTTTTCATCACTACTTAAAACAACAAAGCTATCACAATGTTTAAAAACTTGTTCATTTTCCTTTGACATTACTCCGCCAACATCAACTAATACAATTTTATTATTTTGGTTTTCTATTGCTTTGCAACTATCTTCTATAAAACTATTAGTAAATTTTCCCTTTTTTCTCACTATACTAGTTTCTTCCTGATTTTTATTATTGCTCCATGTTCCCTCACCATCAGGGCATGCTCTAATAATTGTATACGCATCTGTTGGCATCTTATCTATAAGGTTTGCAATAAATACACTTTTACCTGAGTGAGGCGGTCCACAAAAAACTATTTTCATTTAAGTTATCCTCCATGATTTATTTTTCTTTTGTTTTTTTATCTTGCTATTTTTCATATTATAACTAACTAAAATTATTCAAAGATATAATTATAAGTGGTTCTAATAATAAATATTAGAACTATTAATTTTACATATGTTCATTCCTATGTTAAAATATAATTATGGAAACCATATAATATTTTAGCTATAGTGCGATTGCACTAGCTAAAGCTACATTTTAGCTTAAGCAAAGGCACATGAGAAAGGAGAACATTATGTTATTTTCAAACAAAAGACTTGTTGCAGAAGAAAGAGCTCTCGATTTTGGCACCATCTACCAAGTTGGAATGGGGGAGATAGGTCGTGGTCGGAGATTTATGGCTTTGACTTGTCCAAAGGATACCATCGTCAACGAAGGATTAAATTCTAGCATCTCAATCGGTACTACCAAAAGTGGAAGACCACGAATTATTCGGCAGACTGATACCACTACTTTATATATGATGTTGTCTGCAGAAGGTGCATATACAAGACGTGGTAATGGAACTATTAAGGTCCTTTCCAAACAGCAAGAACAATTTAAAGTTCTTGCTCGAGGTAACGGTGCAGATGGAGCTGCTGGACGCATCGGTTTTTGGGACTGCGTACTTCTGAAAGCTCCATTAACTGATGCCATAGTTCGGGTACGCACTTCCGGTAGTGGTTATGGGATACCTAGCGATCTTTATGTAATTCATGAAGGTTGTGTATACCACTGCTACATCGAAAATCTTGAGGAGTGCTGTGAAGCACTTGGGATTGATGTTCCTTGCATACTCGGGACTGGTGAAAATGGTAGACTCCTATTTGGAGATGACTGGGTTACAGTATAGTAAAATAACACAAAGAGGATAGGTTTTGACTAAAACCTATCCTCTTTTCTTATTATAAAGCATGAAAATGAAAGCTTTATTTGCTCCTAAAGCTCCTCTCTCTCTCTCTCTCTCTCTCTTACAGCCATAAGGGTTTGCTGTTTTCATCTTCTGCTCCTCCATTATTTTTTCTATTCTTTATAAGCTTATTTTATAGTTTTTCCTTATATTTGTCAAGTTTTTTTCCTTATTTTAATACCAATATATATTTTTTAAGTCCCTAGCCGAAGCTAGGGACTTTTTTGGTTAGAAACTAACCTGCTCAGAGTATTCAAGTTTCATGTGAATTGAACCATCATACTCTGCCCAAACAAAACCAACATAAGTTTTGGTTTTACCCAGCTCCTCAGAGGGCAAATCGACCTCCAAGTCTGCCGCATATCCTTTGAGGATTTTCAATGGATTTTCAACCCAGTAGTATGTAACGCCTGAGTCTTGTCCAAATGTTTCCCTCAGCTTATATATGATATGCCATTCCAATTGCTTTATAGCATTGCTCTGGATATCATGCAGCTCAGGACTCTTACTTACTGCAATGTTATGCCGTCTTCTTGCTTTTTTCATATTATCCATTATTTATCCTCCTACAAATTTTTTATATATTTATTATACCAAAAAATTGCAGGAAAATCAAGTTATGTAAATTTTAAAATACCATTCCTACAATAATTCCAATTATTGCTCCTACAAATACTTGTGTTGGTGTATGTCCTAATACTTCTACCAACTTTTCTTGTACCTGTATTGTAGAAAGTCCCGGTGTATTTATAATTTTATTTAGCAGATGTGCTTGCTTTCCAGCTGCTCTTCTAATTCCTGCTGCATCATACATTACGACAAATGCAAAAATTAAACTTAGAGCAAAAATAGGACTTGCAAATCCTTCTGCCTTTCCAATTAAAACTGCAAGGCACATTGCAACAGCCGAATGAGAACTTGGCATTCCCCCGTGCTCCAAGTATTCTTTTAAAATTAAATTTCTTTGTCGTAACTAAATCCCAAATAACTTTAAATGTTTGAATACAAAACCAAACAAGTAAAGGCATATATATGTATTTGCTTGTCACAATTTCCAATAGTGCGTTCATACTTTTCCCCTTTTCATTATTCTTTCTCTATTGTTCTTGTTCTACTGAAAAGTTTTCTTCTGTAATTTCTCCATCATTATCAATAAGTAAATTTATCTTCTTTTCAGCATCATTTAGCATTTTTGTGCAAACCTTTGAAAGCTTCATTCCTTCTTCAAACTCTTTTACACTTTCATCTAAGCCTAAATTTTCACTTTCTAATTTTTTTGCAATTTCTTCTAATTTTTTTATTGCATCTTCAAATTTAATTTCTTCCATAAAAACTCCTTTTATCTTATTCTATGATTTCTGCTGGCAATTCTCCATCACTAAATCTGATACTAATTTTATCTCCTGCTTTTAATTCTTTAACACTGTTTATAGCCTTATTTCCTTTTTTAGTTATACTATATCCTCTGGCTAAAGTTTTAAGTGGGCTTAATGCATCTAATTTTGTGATGTGTCCGAATCAAATCTTTCCTCAATATAATCATTTTCTTAGATGTAGTATTTATTATCTGCTTAACCATATTGTCGATATTAATATATTCTGTATTTATTCTATCTAATGGATTTTTAAAGCATCTTGCTTCCATACATTTTGCGTATTGTAATTTCATATATTCTAGCTTTTTTCTTAATGCTATTCTATACCTGTTTTGATAATTTGTTATTCCTTCTAATATCTTGCTGACTTCTGGCACAGCAAGTTCAGCTGCAGCAGATGGTGTTGGTGCTCTTAAATCAGCTACAAAATCAGCTATTGTAAAATCTGTCTCATGTCCGAACAGCAGAAATAACCGGAAGTTCAGATTCAAAAATTGCGCGTGCAACAACTTCTTCATTAAATGGCCACAGGTCTTCAAGTGAACCTCCACCTCTTGCAATAATTATAACATCTGCTAATTTTTTTTCATTCATAACTTTTATTGCATTTGCAATTTTTTCTCCTGCACCTTCTCCTTGTACTGGTACAGGATATAGTCTTATATATACATTTGGATTTCTCCTAGTACTAACATTGATTATATCTCTAATTACAGAACCTGTTTTAGAAGTAAGTACACCTACTTTTTCTGGCATAAATGGAATCTGCTTTTTATATTTTTGATCAAATAAACCTTCTTTTTCAAGCTTTGCCTTAAGCTCATTATATGCCGTATAAAGGTCTCCTATACCGTCCTCCTTCATGGCTTTAACATATATCTGATAAACTCCATCTCTGTCATATACTGCAACTGTTCCAAAAACTACAACTTTCATTCCATCTCTTGGAAGAAATTTAAGTCTTTCTGCAAATGACTTAAACATTATGCATTTTATTAAAGAATTATCATCCTTAAGTGTAAAATACATATGCCCTGTATAATGATTCTTAAAATTTGATATTTCTCCTTTTACATATACACTTTGCAGAAATTCATCTCCTGCAATTTTATCTTTTATGTATTTATTTAATTCCGTTATTGTTATTGGAGTAACTTCCATGAATAATTTTATCCTTTCACTTATACATGTATTTTGCTTTTAAACTAGATTCTCCTGTTTAACAATGCTTGCAAGTATGCCATTGATAAATGATTGTCCTTGTTCGTCTGAATATCTTTTTGCAAGTTCTACTACTTCATTTATAGCTACTTTATATGGTAAATCACTATAAACCATCTCATATATTGCGACTTTTAGTAAACTCAAATTTACTTTAGATATTCTATCAATGGTCCATTTTTCTTTTAAATTTTGTTCTATTAGTTTATTTATTTTTTCTTCATTTTTTGAAACGCCAAAAAGAATATCTTTTAGATATTCTTTTACGGCATCTTCTTCTACCTCTTGAGATAGAAGAAACATATTTAATTCATCTTCTCCGAATCTCTTTTTGTATTTCTTTTTCGTAAATTAATTTAAATGCTAATTCTCTTGACTTTGACCTATTCATCTTTATTCCTACATTCTATTTATAAAATCTAATAATTTTTGTTTAACTTCGTATTTGTTATGTTGTACATAGTTTCCTAGAAAAATACCAGCTCCAATTATTATAATTGCAAGTGCAAGCTTCAAAAGTCCTGTAAAAAGAACTATAATGCTAATTATTGCTCCGATAATTGCTCCTCTATACTCATAAAAGAAATTTTTAAAATCACCCATAATTAATTTGTTTTCTCCTTTAATTTTCTGTTTTTGTCTCAGGAGTTGTAATATTTCTTATTCGTACATCTATTGATTTAACCTCTAAATCTGTAACTTTCTTTACAACTTCTTTTATCCTTGTTTGTAAATTCATAGAAAGTTCATTTATAACTGTATTTGGAAGTACCATTAAAGTAACAGTAATATACAATCCATTATCATTACCTACAGCTACTCTACTTGAAACACTTTGTGTATTTTCAAATCCTTTAGCTACTCCATTTACTAAATTTTCTATTGTATCTTTTGATATTAAAAGTTTTCCTGATTCATTTTCAAGCAATACTCCGTCTATATTATTTTTATTTGAACTTCCTCCAAAAAATATTGCTTTTAATGCAAGTAATTCACAAACTATTGATACAGCTAGTATTGAATTTATTGCAATATTGTTTTCGATTAAACTATTATACATCATAGCTATCTCATAAAAACTAATAAAGTCAAATATTAGCAAATCAATAATTATAGCAATTATTAGTATTATTACTGAAAATAATACTAAGGTTATTTTATCTAGTATTTTCATCTCTATTTTATTTCCAATAAATATTTATTGGATTTTCTCCTTCTATTCAAAATTATTTATTTTCTTCAGATTTTGCTTCGTTCTCTACTGAAGTTCTAACTCCTTGTACATGTACATTTACTGCAATTACATCTAATCCTGTCATTTCTTTTACAGCATTTTTAACTTTATGTTGAATTTCAAATGCAATATCAGGTATTCTTGTTCCATATTCTACTATTATATTAACATCAATTTTTGTTTCCTTTTCTCCAACTTCTACTTTAATTCCTTTTGATAATTTTTTCTTTCCACTTAATACTTCTGAAATTCCTCCTGCAAATCCTCCTGCTGTATCTACAACTCCTGGTACTTCTGAAACGGCAATACCAGCAATAACTGAAACAACATCTTCAGATATTACAACACTGCTATCGTCTGTAACATTAATCTCCTCTACATTAGTATTTTCTACTTTTTCTTCATTTTCCATAATATTTACCATCCTTTCTACGATATTTAATTGTATATATAGTATATCAATTATCTTATGTTTTTACAACTATTTTTACACAATTTTTACATAAAAATTGTTAACTTTATTATGCTTATTATTTACCAATTATATGTAATAATAGCTCTCTTACTGTGTTTCCGTGTAAAAATAAGTAAATCATTAATTCACTAAAAAGGTAAAATACTACAACCAATGCAAGCCATAATCCTAATCTTTTCATTCTATCCATTTTTTCGATTCATATGGTATTTTTGAATTTATACCATATTCTCCTTTCCAAAATACTATTTGTATTATAACATATATTATGTTTTTTTGCAAGAAAAATCGCATGGTAATATTACCATGCGATTTTAGAGCCATAAGATTTACAAAGATTATTTCACATACAGTCTCATTGCTAATTCTGGGGAAGAGCCGTTCTTCTTTTTGTCCTGAATATTTACATATACATTCTCAGGAAGCCGAACAGCCGGCCTTAGTGCATAATTTGGGCTATACCTACCACCGTTTAAGTTGTAGAGCACACTAGAGTCCATATGTCCATACGCATTTACTACCTTAAGACCTCTTGCAGTATACGATATTGTCCCTTTTACCTGTTCTGGAATCCAGAACGCACTTCTTGTCCTCTTATAATTCTGAGGAATTGTCTCAAAGATCTGCCTTGTTATGCTTTTTGAAACTGCTCCGGTGTTTTTGTTTGAATAGATCTTAAGTGCCTCGTCCATAATGGCAGGACCATTTTCATAGCCCTTTTCACCACTAAGCCTAATTTTGGTTTTGGTCGATGAACCGATCAAATATACCACATTCCAACCATTCTCTTCAATACTCAAAACAGGGGTCCACAACATGTCATCTTCCACGCAAACCTCTTGGTCTGTCCCCCAGCCAGTTTGTGCTGAAGGTAATACCACACTTTTCTCGGAAGCTGGCTTATATGCTACATATTTGATAGCATTTTCTCCATTTCCGAGGGCATCAGATAACCGCACTAAATCAAGCATTTCCTTCATCCTCTCTTTCTACTGTTGTTTTAGCTTAATTTTTAGTTACTTTATGTTGCTTTATAAATCTTATCCTCCTTTGCTGTGATGGCTTAAGCAACAAAGCTAAAGCCTTATAATTTTAGTTCCTATATATTATATATTGTCTTTTAATTATTGTCAACTTATATTCACTCTTTTTTTATGTAAATTTTAAGTTTTTTGCTTAGGTTTTATTGTTTTTTGCCTTATATTATGTTATTATATAAATAGTTTCTTGAAAGGATAATATAAGATGTACAAAGATTTTGGAATAAGTGAAAAATTAGAAAATTTAGCAACTGATGTTGAATCAGAACTTAACGATATTTTTAAACATATAGATGAGGATGAACTATATAATACTAAAAAAGTTTTAATGGCATTTCAAAAATATGAAGTTTCTGAAATGCACTTTGGTTCTTCTACTGGATACGGTGAAGGTGATGTTCGGTAGGGATTGTATAGAAAAGATTTTTGCAGAAGTACTTGCTGGAGAAGATAGTCTTGTTCGTAATCAATTCATCTCTGGTACTCATGCACTAACTGTATCACTTTTTGGGCTTTTAAGACCTAATGATACAATGCTTGCAATCTCTCGGAAAGCCTTATGATACTTTAGATGAAGTAATTGGAATTAGAGAAAATCCTAGCTCTTTAAAGGCTTTTGGTGTAAATTATAGACAAATTGATTTGGTAAATAATGAATTTGATGAAGAAAAGATAATTAAAGAATTAAAGGAAAATACGATTAAATTAATACATATTCAGCGTTCTATCGGTTATTCTTCTAGAAATAGTATAAGTATAGATATGTTAGAGAAGATTATAAAAAAGATTAGAGAAATAGACGAAAATGTAATTATATTTATAGATAATTGCTACACAGAATTTGTAGAGAGGAAATCTCCTTTGGAGGTTCGGTGCAGATATAATTGTGGGCTCTCTTATCAAAAATTTAGGTGGAGGCATTGCACAAAACCGGAGCTTATGTATGTGGTAAAGCAAAATATGTTTCTCTTATAGCAGACAGGCTTTCTGCTCCTCGGTCTTCGGAAAAGAAGTTGGACCAAGTTTAGGTGCAAATAGAAGTATTTTGCAAGGTCTTTATTTCGCTCCACATGTTGTTGCAAGCAGTTTAAAATCTGCAGTATTTGCAAGTAGAATAATGAAAAAGTTAGGATTTAATGTGTCGCCAAAATATAATGAAAAGCGTTCTGATATAGTACAAAAAATAGAATTTGGAACCCCAGAAAATCTTATTAAGTTTTGTCAAGGTATACAAAAAGGTTCTGCAGTTGATTCAATCGCTGTTCCAACTCCTTATGATATGCCGGGATATGCAGATAAAATCATTATGGCAAGTGGAAGTTTTACACAAGGTTCATCTATAGAGCTTTCTTGTGATGGTCCTATAAGACCTCCTTATATTGCTTTTTTACAAGGAGGACTTACTTACTCATACGGAAAACTTGGTATTTTAAAGGCAATACAAGAATTATTATAATTGTATTTCTGTTACTAATATGATATAATTTATTTTGGAGGTATTATAGAAAAATATGGAGAAATTATTTATTAATAAAACTACTTATACACAAGATATATATGTAAAATTTTTGAATTTCCACAATAAACAATATAATTTTTCATATATGCTATACACAGTATTTTGGGCTTTTATCTTTTTCCTTTGTTTGTTCATCTCATTTGGATCAGGGCTTAGGATACAAGGTATTTGCATGACAATTATTTTAATATGCTTTATTTCATACAGAATATTTCGTCCGAAGATGATAGTCAATAGTGAAATGAAAAGTGATAAATTTACTGAAAACAATACTAATACATTTGTTTTTTATGATAAAGGGCTTGAGGTTTCAAATAAAAATGGTAAGTTTAATTTTAAATACTTTTTAATTCGTAAAGTTTTTGAAACGCCTGAATATTTTTACCTTTATGTATCAAAAGAAAATGCATTCTTACTTTCTAAATCTGCATTTTCTTTAGGAACATCTGAAGATTTTGGAACATTTATCGCAAAAAAATGTAAAGGAAGATTTAAAGTGGATAAATCAGTTCTTAAATAAAATTATATTAATACATTTATTTCTTCTAATAAATTTTTATATTTAATATAGAAAATTTCCGTATCTTTTTTAGATATGGAATTTTTTAATTCCTCTAATAAGATATATGTTTTATTTATATTATACTTTTTCTTTTCTCCTTCTTTTCCTATATTATTCATAGCTTGCATAAATGCTCTTTCTGCCTTTTCTGTTTCTGAATTTACTCCTTCCCAATTTTCTGAATCAACATTTGCATAAGCATTTAAAATGTATTTCTTCGTTTGTAATGTATTTTTCTTTATTTCGTCTATTGATGATGTATGATTTGAAAAGTCAGGTATAATATTATATAATTTTGCAAGATTTATAGCTGAAGATTTTTTATCACTATTTTTTATGCTAAGTACAGCATTGTCTAAATTATCACTAAATTCTAAGATTTTATCTGAAGAAACACCTTTATTATATAAATCTAAAACTATTTGCGACCATACAGAGTAAAATACTTCTATTTCGCCTTTCATCCATTCCCAATTGATTTCTTCTGAATTTCCTATAAGTAAATCTTTTTCCATTTTTGTTATAGTCGTATTTTCTTTACTCGAGTCTTCTTCTCCATCTTTTTCTTCTTCACTTTTTGAATCTTGGCCTTGTCCTTGTCCTTCTCCTTCGCTTTGTCCTGAACTAGAACTTGACTCTGAACTTGAACTATTATTTTTTTCTACTTTTGATACTACAACTTTATAATTTGCAAGCTGTATTCCGTTTAATGTATTTATTAAATCTGTAATTTTAGCCTCTAAATAATCTATCTCTTCTTCGACTTTTTCTTCGTCTGTTTTGTTTTTATCTTTTGCACTTAAATATACAGAAGTTCCAAATATTACAATACCTATTATTACAAGTACTCCAAATATTTTTACCATTATATTCAATACTCTATTTTTCAAAATAGCACCTCTTTCTCTTAGTCTATTATTTACATTTCATTTTTTCATTATGCATTATAATAAAAAAAGATATCTTGTTTTTTACAAAGATACCTTTTTTTATATATTTATTCTTCTTCAGGATTTTCTGCTTTTTTCTTCTTTTTTTCTTGTTTTTTCTCCTCTGGATTTTCCTCTTCCTTTTTATCTTCTTTTTCTTCTTCTATCTCTATTTCTACTTTTTCTTCATTTTTTGCTTCTTCTTGATGACATCCACAGTTTGGGCAATATTTTGCATCCTTTTCTATTTCTTCATAGCAATTCCCACATTGTTTTCTTTCTTTAAGTGATAAGATTTCGTTTTTACATTCTACAATTTTGCCTGTTAAGTCATCTATTTTATCGCATTTTTCTTTTATCTCTTCTTTATCTATATCTTGGTCTACTACAGATTTTTCATATACTGTTTCGCCAATTTCACGATATATCTTTTCTATTTCTCTTTTGCACTCACTTATTTTCATTTTTAACTTTGTTTCTTTTGCAATTTTTGCTGTTTTTTCAGCAGTATATTTACAGGTTTTGCTAGCAGCATCCCCAATTTTTTCTAATATCTCCATATATAAACTTTCCTTTCTTAAGACAAAATATCTTGTGTTTACTTTTATTTTTCATATTTTTTTCAAAATTATACTTAAATATTTTTTAAAATTCTGATTTTTTTTGTCTTTTCATTAGGTTTGCGACTCCATCCTTTGGTGAGAGTCCATTATATAACATATTATATACTGTATTTAATATTGGCATTTCTATATTATGTATTTTTCCAAGTTCATATGCAACTTCGATATTATCAATACTTTCTATTACCATTCCAACTTCTTTTCTTGCTTCATCAATAGTTTTGCCTTGACCTATAAGCATTCCTGCTCGTCTATTCCTGCTATGCTCACTTAAGCATGTAACAATAAGGTCTCCGAAGTCCAGTAAGTCCGTAAAATGTTTCCTTTTCTCCTCCGAGTGCTACACCAAGCTCTGTAATTTCTTTTAGTCCTCTTGTAATTAAAGCTGCAAAACTATTATCTCCAAGGCCTATTCCTGCTGCAACTCCAGCACAAAATGCAATTATATTTTTTAAAGCACCGCCCAAGTTCTACTCCTTTAACATCAGCACAAGTGTATACTCTTAAATGTTCACTCATAAATTCTTCTTGAAGTAAATTTCTTATTTGTTCATCATCACACGCTACAACAAGTGCTGTTGGAATTTCTATTGAAACTTCTTCAGCATGGCTTGGTCCTGATAATACAGCAATTTTTGCATTTGGGATTTCTTCTCTTACAACATCATCTAATGTTTTCAAAGATTCTTTTTCAAAACCTTTTGAACAAATAACTATTATTTGATCTTTTATGTATTTTTTATATTCTCTTACTGTGCTTCTTGTAAATTTTGATGGAGTAACATGTAAAACTATGTCACTTCCTTCTATTGCTTCTTCGTATGAATTAGTACAATATACATTTTCTGGTATTACTGCGTTTGGTAAGAACTTACATCTATGTTCATTATTTATTAAATTTTTTTCTTCCTCGGTAAATGACCATATTTTTATATTATGACCAATTGTTGCTAAATGGATAGCTAATGCTATTCCCCAGCTACCACTACCTATTATACATATGTTTTTCATATGTTCCTCCCTTTTTTATTTTATTTTTTTAAACTTAATTTATTTTCTGTTCCACTTAGTATTCTTTTTATATTTGCTCTGTGATTAAATAATACGATAAGTGCAAGTAATATACTAAATATTAGGTAGTTGCCTTCTACAATAAAGAATTTTGAACCAACTCCAAATAAAGTAAGAACTGGGAAAAGAATTGCTGCTGTGCATGATCCAGCTGATACCATACGAGTTACTGCCATAATGATTAAAGCAAATACTAGGCAAAGCAATCCCACTTGCCAATTAATTAGAATTAATACTCCAAGTGATGTTGCAACTCCTTTTCCTCCTTTAAATTGGAAGAAAATTGGGAATGTGTGTCCGTATTACTACACAAATTGCAGCTATTTGAACAAGTAAAGCTCCATTTATGTCTTTTACAATTAGTCCTATAATATAACCTATAAGTATTGCTACAACTCCTTTTAGAATATCACATAAAAGAGTAATTGCAGCTGCTTTCTTTCCAATGCTTCTAAGCATATTTGTTGTTCCTGCATTTCCACTTCCTTTTTCTCTAATATCAAATCCTGCATATTTTTTACTTAATATTACTGAAAAATTAATACTACCAATAGCATATGCGACTATTGCCATTATTATGTACCATACCATATTTATTCCTCCTTTTTTTCTCTTACAATTATTCTAATCGGTGTTCCTTCTAGTCCAAATTCTTTTCTAATATGATTTACTAAATATCTTTCATATGAAAAGTGAAAAATATCTTTATTATTTACAAATATAACAAATGTAGGTGGCTTTGTGCTTGCCTGTGTTATATACATTATCTTTAGTCTTCTTCCTTTGTCTGTTGGTGGCTGGGTTATTGCAATTGCTTCTTCTATTACTGCATTTAATACTCCAGTCTGTATCCTTATTGAATTTTGTTTTGCCACATTATTTATCATATCAAATAATTTATCTACCCTCTGCCCTGTTTTTGCAGAAATAAAGATAATTGGTGCATATGAAATATATTTTAGCTTGTCATACACATCTTTTTTAAATTTTTCCATTGTATGATTATCTTTTTCTATTTCATCCCATTTATTAATTGCAATAATTATACCTTTTCCAGCTTCATGTGCTTCTCCTGCAATTTTTGTATCCTGCTCTGTTACACCTTCTTTTGCATCTATCATAAGAAGACACACATCAGCTCTTTCTATTGCAAGTATTGTCCTTAAGCCACTATATTTTTCAATATTATCATCTACTTTATTCTTTTTTCTTAAACCTGCTGTATCAATAAAAATATATTTTCCTTTTTCATTTTCAAATGGAGTGTCTATTGCATCTCTTGTAGTTCCTGCAACTTCACTTACAATTACTCTATTTTCTCCGAAGGATTTTATTTACTAAAGATGATTTTCCGACATTTGGCTTTCCAATTAATGCAACTTTGATTCTTTCATCTTCTTCTATCGCTTCATCAGTTTTTGGAAAATATTCATAAACTGCATCTAGCACATCTCCTATTCCTGAAGCATTTACAGAAGATATGGCATTAGGCTCACCTATTCCAAGATTATAAAATTCATATATATCATTGTTTTGCTTCTCAAACTTATCTGCTTTATTGCAAACAAGAACTACAGGTTTTTTTGCTTTTTTTAATAAAAGTGCAACATCTTTATCTGCCTGCGTTACTCCTACTTTTACATCTGTCATAAAGATTATTACATCTGCCATATCAATTGCAATTTGCACTTGTTCACGCATAGAAATTAAAATTTTATCATCTGACTTTGGCTCAAGTCCTGCTGTATCGATTATCATAAATTTTCTGCCACGCCATTCTGTTTCAGCATAAATTCTATCTCTTGTAACTCCTGGTTTATCTTCTACAATCGATATTTTCTTTCCGAGCTATGTAATTAAAAAATGTAGATTTACCAACATTTGGTCTTCCGAACTACTGCAACTATCGGCTCTTTTTGCATTTCAACCTTTCCTTTCAATTTTATTAATATGTAATTTTCCCTGATAATAAATCATCATGATCTATCCATTCTTGTACATCTATCTTTCTATATCCATTTTCATTATTATCTTTTATTATAACTTCTTTAATTCCTGCATTTATTATCATCTTTTTACAAAGTTGACAAGAATCTGCACCTGTTTCGTATTCTCCTGTGTCTTTTCTAATACCTACTAGATAAAGGGTTGAATCTATCATATCTTTTCTTGATGCACTGATTATCGCATTCTGTTCTGCATGAACTGATCTACAAGCATCATATCCTCCGATGCCTAAGGTCTGGTAAGATTTTTTTCTTTGTGCAATATCCAAGGTCTATACAGTTTTGTCTTCCTCTTGGTGCTCCTGTATATCCTGTTGAGATAATCTCATCATTTTTCACAATGATACATCCATAGTTTTTTCTAAGACAAGTTCCTCTACCTGCAACAGCTTCTGCGATTGATAAATAATAGTTTGCTTTATCTACTCTATTTCCACCCATTTTATCTCCTTTTTTTCTTTTTAGATTATATCATATATATTTTTCTAAAACAAGCATTTTTAAAGCCCGATAACTTAATTTTTTATTAAGCTATCAGGCTTTTATTTTATTCTTCTACTTTTTCAAATAAATTCTTTGGAACTCCACATACAGGGCATACCCATGTATCTGGTAAATCTTCGAATTTTACTCCTTCTTTTTCATCATCATATATATGTCCACATACTGTACATCTGTATTTCATATATTTTCACCTCTTTTAATATTTTTATACAATTTTAATAATTTTCTGCTTTTATTTCGAAATAAGATTGTGGATGATTGCAAACTGGGCAAACTTCTGGTGCTGATTTTCCAATTACGATATGTCCGCAGTTTCTGCATTTCCAAATTCTATCTCCATCCTTTGAAAATACTAGACCGTCTTTTACATTTTCTAATAGTTTTAAATATCTTTCTTCATGTTCTTTTTCAATTTTTCCAACTGCTTCGAATAGATATGCTATATGGTCAAATCCTTCTTCTTTAGCTTCTTTTGCCATTCTAGCATACATATCAGTCCATTCAAAGTTTTCTCCACCTGCTGCTGCTTTTAAGTTTTCTTCTGTTGAAGGAATATCTCCTCCGTTTAATAATTTAAACCATATTTTTGCGTGCTCTTTTTCATTTGCTGCTGTTTCTTCAAATATTGCAGCAATTTGCTCATATCCATCTTTTTTTGCTTTACTTGCAAAATAAGTATATTTATTTCTTGCTTGTGATTCTCCTGCAAATGCCTCCATTAAATTTTTCTCTGTTTTTGTTCCTTTTAAATCCATAAAAATGCCTCCTATATCAAACTAAATTTGTTGTACATTGTCCAACAAGTAATGTTATATCACATAATATAAATAAAATCAAGCTTATTTTTTGATAAGAAAAAAGATGCCAATAGAACAAATATTGACATCTTTTATATAAATTTTAACGCTTACTAAATTGTGGAGCTTTTCTAGATTTTTTAAGTCCGTATTTTTTTCTTTCCTTCATTCTTGGATCTCTTGTTAAGTATCCTCTTTGTTTTAATACTGGTCTGTATTCAGCATTTGCTTCATTTAAAGCTCTAGCTATTCCATGACGAATTGCTCCTGCTTGACCAGTAAATCCTCCACCTGTTACTTTGCAGATTACATCATATTTATTTAATGTATCTGTTGCAACTAATGGTTGTCTAACTATAACTTTTAATGTTTCTAGTCCTAAATATTCATCTATATCTTTAGAATTTATTGTTATTTTTCCAGTACCTGGTACTAATCTTACTCTAGCAATTGAGCATTTTCTTCTACCTGTACCATAAAACATTATTTTTTCTGAACTTGCTTTAGGCATTTATTTTTCCTCCTTTAAAATTCCCATTTTTCTGGCTTTTGAGCTTGATTTTCATGATTTTCTCCAGCATATACTCTTAATTTCTTTAAAGATTCTCTTCCTAAAGTATTATGTGGAAGCATTCCCTTTATTGCAAGCATCATAGCTCTTTCTGGTTTATCTTTTAGCATATCTTTTGCTAAAATTTCTCTCATTCCTCCGATATGTCCTGAATGATGTCTATATACTTTTTGATTTAATTTATTTCCTGTTAAAATTGCTTTACTACAATTGATAACAATTACATGATCTCCTACATCCATATTTGGAGTAAAAGTTGGTTTATGTTTTCCTCTAAGAAGTCTTGCAGCTTCTGTTGCAACTCTACCTAAAGGTTTATTTTCTGCATCAATTATATACCATTTTCTAACTATTTCATCTTTTTTTACACTATATGTTGTGTTATTCATGGCAGTTAATTTCCTCCTTTTTAACATAAAATGACCACTTTTATGTTTTAATAATTCTTCTTAAAATATGCCTGAATCTGTAAGTTTACCGGGCAGTACCTACTTAAATTCGCATACTTTATCACAATATACTTAAATATTTTAATATATTTTCCTTAGAATGTCAAGAGTTTTAAGTAAACTTTTTGATATTTCATTTAATAATTCTATCCTGTTGTCAGTTTAAAATTCAATTTTAAAACATTCTGCATTTTCAGTTCCTATGCTATTCTCTGCTTGAGTTAGTTTAACATTTGCTTTTAAGCAAACTACTGGGCGAACGCCATAAAAGTCTTCTCCAACCCATCTATCGGTCAGACCAATGTTACCATCTACTCTCGTTATATTAGCCCCACCATATAATCCACAAGGAGATGCTCCCCAATATCCTTCACAATATTCAAGCTGGCTATCCTTATCAAAATCTCCTTCAAATATGGATCCATGTGGGAAATATAATGGATCTGTTTCCTTCCCAAGAATGCAACTTTTCGTATCCTGTCCTACCATACCTATAAGATAACCCAAGTCATTAGTCTCATAATATGCTTTTTTATCTGAATGTCTCATGTTCCAGCTATGAATCCACATTGCATAAGTTGGTCCACCTATTGCATAGTCCGCATAATCAGTGTTCACAAAATCTGACCAATTTTCAGTACACAACATATTTGCTGCAGCTTTTGAACCTGCCAAATTTTGATGATTCCATATCTTATATGAACTCTCTTCAAATAATTTTGGAAATATATTTGCTTTTCCTTCTTGATTAGGCAAATTCAAATTACATACTGCCCCGCCAATATTATTCCACCTTAACACATAATCTTTTTTCTTTTCGTCAGAACTTTGTACCATATGTGACTTTTCCATGCTTTTTCGTATTGCTGATTCAGGATCGTCCAGTATCTTCACATAATCTGAAGCTATTAAAAATACTCTTCTACCTTCTGAAGGTTGATTACCTTTTTGTGCTTCCTCTTCTCCTTCGTAATCTTCTATGTAAAATACCTGCCAGTCAGCTTTAGTCTCTCCGTCTCCATCTATGTCTACTGGATAATTAATTACATATGGTATTTTCTTATTATCTTTAAATTCTTCTTCTAAACCATCTTCTGGTGGTGCTGTATTTCCTATTAAATTTCCTACTACTGCATCTGATAGAATTTTGTAATTTTCCATTACGCCATTTTCATACTCTTGTGCCTGTGCATAATTTTGTGATGTATTTGTTACTAAGCCTATAAAATTTCCATTTGTTAATGCTGTAATCGAAATCGCAGCTAGAATTATTAAAATTATCACTGTAATAATTAATGCAACAAGAGTAATTCCGTTCTTCCTTCTTTAGTCTGTTCATTTCTTTCCTTTTCCTCCATTAGATTTTTTATCTAGAAATCCTTAATACAAAAGTCAAGCATTCTTAAGCTTTTTCATCAAAAGTTTATTTCTTAGTTCAATCGTATCTGCATAGATTAAAATACCTTTTCTTATATTCTTCTGTATATTAAAATCTAAGACAAATAGCATTGCTTCATCCAAATCTGATTTAGCCTTTTCTCTTAATTCCTTAACTCCTTCATAATCTCTATTTTCTTCAATTTTATCTGCCAAATAGATTATCTTATCAAACACATTCATATCTTTATTTCCAGTTGTATGGTAACAAATTGCCTCTTGTACTTTTTTGCTTGCTCCAAACTCCTCTTTAGCAATAGAAGCCCCAATTTTTGCATGAAGCAATCCCATCTGAATCTTTTCAATTTCATCTACTTCAATTTTATGTTCTTTGACATACTTTTCCATTTCAGCCTTTGGCATTTCCTTTGCAATATCATGAACAAGACCTGCTAAAGCTGCTTCATCTTCATCTTCTTTATATATCCTTGCAAGAAGCCTTGCAGCCTTCATTGCCCCTATTGAATGATTATACCTCTTTTCAGTTAGTCTTCCTTTTAAATTTTCTTTTACCTTTTCTAAATCAACTACCATTTTTCCTCATCCTTTTATACATATAATTCTTTATATACTCTATAATTTTTTAGTATTTTCCTAACATAATTATTGGTCTCTTTATATGGAACATTTTCTATATTTTCTCCACTTTTTTCAATTATCCCATTATCAATCCATCTTTTAACCGTTCCAATTCCTGCATTGTATGCAGTAATCGTTAAAAGATAATTTTCATCATAATATTTTAAAAGACTTCCAAAATATTTAGTTCCAATTGCTATATTGGTTTTCGGCTCTTTTAAATCTATATCTTCTAGTCCGTATTTCTTTTGAGATTTCTAATGCAGTCTTATCCATAATTTGCATAAGTCCTATTGCCCCACTTTTTGATACACTATTTGCATCAAAATTACTTTCTGTTTTTATCAAGGCTAATATCAAATATTTATCTATATTATATTTTTTAGAATATTCTTCAACATATTCCATGTACTCAAGAGGATAAAGTTTTTTTAAAACTATTTTATAAACCATACTACTTGCTAATATAACGAATAACAATAATAAAATTAAACAACTCTTCCTCAATATAATAAATCATTCCCTTCAGAAAATCCAGAGTTTATTTTGTAATTATTTACATCCGTACCAATCATCTGCTTTTGTTACTTCTGCAATTAATGGAACTGAAAGTTTTACTATATTTTCCATCGATGTTTTTAAAACTTCTGTTGCAACATCTATCTCATTTTCTGGCACTTCTAGTAAAAGCTCATCATGTATTTGTAGTACAAGTCTTGATTTCAAATTTTTTTCTTCTATTTGCTTATTTACTTCTATCATTGCAAGCTTCATTATATCTGCTGCTGTTCCTTGTATTGGCATATTTAAGGCTACTCTATTTCCAAACTGTCTTACCATGAAATTTTGAGATTTTAATTCTGGTATGTTTCTTCTTCTTCCAAATAATGTAGAAACATACCCTTTTTCTTTTGCCTCTTCTTCTATATTCTTCATGTACTCTTTTATACCATTATATTTACTTAAATATTGTTCTATATATTCTTTTGCTTCTTTTACAGGAATCTTAAGTTGCTCACTAAGTCCAAAATCACTTATTCCATAAACTATACCAAAATTTACTGCTTTTGCTTTTGTTCTTTCTTCAGGAGTTACATCCTCTATTTTCTTATCAAATACTTTTGATGCAACTTCGCTGTGAATGTCATGTCCTTCTTTAAATGCTTCTATCATATTTTCATCTTGTGATATATGTGCAAATACTCTAAGCTCTATTTGTGAATAATCTGCGTCTATAAATACACAGCCCTTTTGTGGTTTAAATACTTTTCTTAAATTTTTTCCAAGCTCAAATCTTGTTGGAATATTTTGAAGATTTGGCTCTGCACTACTAATTCTTCCAGTTGCAGTAACTGTCTGATGGAAATATGAGTGTATCCTGTTTGTTTTTTCATTTATAAATGGAAGCATTCCTTCTACATATGTTGAATTAAGCTTCATCAATTGCCTGTAATCTAATATTTCATTAATTATAGGATGTTTATCTCTTAATTTTTCCAAAACATCTACATCTGTCGAATATCCACTCTTCTTCTTTTTCTGAATTGGAAGTCCTAAATCTTCAAATAGAACTTTTCCAAGCTGTTTTGTAGAATTTATATTAAATTCCTGACCACTAAACTCATATATTTTATCTGTCTTTTCTTTTATTTCAAGTTTTATTTTTTCCCCATATTCTATAAGCTCATCTTTACTTATTTCAATTCCTGCATATTGCATTTTTGCTAAAACTTCAGCTGTTGGCATTTCTATTTTTTCAAATAACTCTAATTCACCTTGTTCTTCTATCATTTTCTTTGTTACAGGATACAATTTATCTATTGCATAAGTATATATACATACGCGCTCTATTTCTTCTTTACTTTCATCATTTTCTTGCATACTAAATAAATCAAGCTGTGCAGGTTTTGCTTCTGTTTCCACCTGTTTAGATAGCTCTATATTTAAGTATCTTAGGCTTAATGTTTCTATATCATATTTATTTTTGATAGAATCTATTATGTAGCCTGCTATTTCTACATCATAACTAAAATTTTTAAGCGTTACATCCATTTGCTTTAAAAGTATATAATCTTGTTTTAGTTTATATCCTATTTTTCGTATTTCTTCATCTTCAAAAACTTCTTTAAATTTTATAATATTTTTATCTATATAATACACTTTATTTTGCAATTTAACACATATTGCAGAAATTTTCTTTTTAATTATATTTTCTGGGCTTTCATCTGGCTTTGTAACCAAATAATATATAATTTCTTTGTTTTCTTTTATTTTTTTAATTAATTCTGCTATTTGCTCATCATTTACATCTTTTATGATTTCAATTTCTTTTAATATATCCACTTCTTGCTTTTCGTCTCTTAGTTCAAACTTATCTATATATTTATTAAATCTAAGTTTAGTAAATATTTCAAGTACTTTTTGCTTATCCCATTCTTTTGTTTCTAACTCTTCTATTTTTTCATCAATTGGGCTTTTGGTATTTATCGTTCCGAAGATCTTTTGATAAAAGTGCAAGTTCTTTTCCATCTATTATTTTTTCTCTTAGTTTTCCTTTTATTTCTTCTGCCTTGCCCTCTTCAATTTCCTTATATAACTTTTCAATTGTTTTATACTTTTTTATTATATTTATGGCTGTTTTTTCACCAATCCCAGAAATTCCAGGAATATTATCTGATTTATCTCCCATAAGTCCCTTGACTTCTATAAGCTGTTTTGGTTCAATCCCATATTGTTCTATTATTTTTGCTTTATCATAATCATCTTCTTCTGTTTTTCCGTTTTTAGTTCTTGGTATTCTTATTGTTATTTTATCTGTTGCAAGTTGGAATGTATCTCTATCTCCTGAAAGTATTGTAACATCTATACCTTTTTTCCCGTGCTCTTAAGCTAAGTGTACCTAAAATATCATCTGCTTCATATCCTGCCTTTTCTATGATTTTTATATTCATTGCTTCTAGCACTTCTTTTATAAGTGGCATTTGGGCTGCAAGTTCATCTGGCATACCCTTACGAGTTCCTTTATACTCACTATACATTTTATGTCTAAATGTAGGCTCTTTCATGTCAAATGCTACTGCTAAATATTCAGGATTTAAGTTGTCTAAGATTTTAAACATTATAGCAAGAAATCCATATACTGCATTTGTATATGTTCCGTCTTCTGTTTGAAGCATATGTGTTCCCATTATTCCATAAAATGCTCTATTTAAAATACTGTTTCCATCTATTAAAACTAATCTTGCCAAAGCTTTCTATTCCTCCTTGCTTTATTTTTTTAATATTCATATATATCATAATTATTTATTGTTATTTTATCCTTTATTTCTCTATTATACTCTAATTCTATACCTTTTGGAACAACTACAGTCGAATTTTCTTCTACTTCCTCTGGTAAATAAAAATTATATTTATCAAAAGCTTTGATATTTCTAAATGTTCCTTCTTCACTTCTATATTGCACAGTTTCTCTATATCTATTTACATCAAATTCGTTATGAAATAAGAAATACATAAATGGTTCGTTATTATATATTGCACAATATACTCTGTCAGAATCAGCATTTCTGCAATATTCTACAACTTCCTTCATGCCTGATGCAAAAGTATTTTGATTTGCACTATCCATCATACAATAATCTTTTATAAAAAATCCAAAAAGAATTGCGTATATTAGGGTTATACATATTTTTAGTATTTTATGTTGAGACATTAAGAAATAAATACCCAAAACAATGTAATATATGCATGGTATCATTATTACATTAACTCTATTAATATTTATCTCTACAAATAAACCTAAAATCAAAGATGCTATCATCCAAATGTTTATTATCTGTGTAAATATATTTTTCCTATATTTTTTTATGGCTAAAATAATTCCCATAACTAAGAATATTATACTTATCAAATAGAACATTCCATGTAGTGGTATAGCATTCCAAGGTAAATAGTCGTGTTGTACTACTAATAATTTCATAAGTTCCTTAAAATTTTCTGCACAATTTTCAAGAATATTGCCTTGAAAAATTGTAGAAACTTCTGTATATCTTACTTTTTTTAGAGTTGGAATTGTAAATATCCAGTTTATCTGCTTTAATCCAAATGTATTTATTATAACAAACAAAATCATAGGAAGTGCAACAACAAATACAATTCCAAGATATAGAATTGCCTTTTTTACTGTTATTTCTTTTTTCACAATCAAATATATTAAAATTCCCAAAACATATATTGGTAAAAACATATATGATGTACTATAAGCATAACTTGAAAGTCCAAGTATCACAAATGACAATATTTGCAAGATATTTTTCTTATTTTTAATTCCTAATACTAAAAGAAAAACTGAAAGTAGAACCATATCTGGAAAAATATTACTTTCTAAAACCCATCTACTTTTCATTATATGCCATGGACAAATTGCAAAAAACGCTGTCCCTATTAAAGCTAATTTTTTATCATCAAATATATTTTTTAATAAATAATAAAATACATATAATGAAGCAATTCCAATAAGTGCCATTGGTAATCTTAAAGAATAAAGATTAAGTCCTCCTAGGGCTATAAAAGGTATTGCTATGTATGAATATAAAGCATTTTGCCCACTTCCCCATGCATACAAAAATACTGGAAGTTTATTTCCTGCCCTATCTATTCCATACTTCATAATAGAAAATGCTTCATATCCACTAGATAGTTCGTCTACATTTTCTGCATTTGGAAGTTTATCTATTCCTACAAGCCTTACTAAGCTTCCTATTATAAGTACGAAAAATAACAGAATTTCTATTTTATTACTTTTCAAAAATTCCTTTATTCCTGTTTTATTTTTTCTCATATTTATTATTGGCTTTATTAAAACCGATATTGGCAAAATAAAGCAAAATAAGATTGTTATAAGGATTTTCATATTTTTCTTCCTTTCACTTAAAGTATTACTCTACTGGTATATATTTCTTTTTAATGAGCAAATCATATTGTAAAATTCTACATTTTTTTATTAAATCATTTTCTTGTAAATTATCTGATGATTTTATACTTCCTTCTTTATCAATTACTAATTGATTATTAATTGCAGGATATTCTGAATATAATTTATCAAATTCTTTCAAATACCATGGTAGCTCAACACCTGCCATTTTCATTATCTCAAGTGATAAATTGCTAGGGCTCATATATTTTTCTAAATGTTCGTTATAATCTATATCATAATTTGTCCAAACTATATATGGAGTTATATAATATTCATAACCGTTTATAATTGCTTTTTGAATATATGCTGCTAAGTGAAGGTAAATGGTCTCCAAACATTATAAGCATTGTTGGTTCTTCCACATTTTTTAGGTATTCTACAAGTTTTACATACATTTTATTTCCATCGTATACACCTTGTACATACCCCTGAAGTTTTTCCTTCTCATCATTTGATAATTTTTCTGATGAAACTTCAATATCATATGTATCATATTTCTCCTTTTTATATGGCATATGATTTTGCATTGTAACTCCAAATATAAATTTACTTTCTGATGTTTCTTCAAATGCTTTTATAATTTGATTTGCAAATTCATTTTCTGATATATTTCCTCCCTTTTCTTCTGGTTTTTCTATATCTTCTTTAAATACTGTCTTATCAAATCCAAAATATTTATATACCTTATCTCTATTGTAAAATGTTCTTGTATTTGGATGAATTCCAATTGACGTATATCCTGCTTTTTCATAATCTCTTACAATAGAATTCATATCACTTCTAATATAACTCGTATACGGAAAAATTTGCTTTTTTATGTAGTATGAAGAAAGTCCTGTTAATGCTTCAAATTCTGCTACAGAAGTTCCTCCTCCATAAGTAGGGCTTGTAATACCCCCCCTGACTGCATTTGAGTCATTTTGGCATAAATTTTCTATATCTTCTAATGGACTTCTTGAATATTCTACATCTTTAATTTTTGTTGGATCACTAAATGATTCATTCATAATAAATATAATATTCGGTTTTTTATCTACTTCTTCTATATTTTCTTCTGCTAACAAAGTATTATCTTTTATGTTTTCTATATTTTCTTCATTATATCCTTTTGGCGTAGGTGTATAGAAATCTCCGTAAGCCTATGAAGAATACAGCATTTGCTCCCATTAATCTATAATTGTCTGCTCCAGTATTTTTTATTCCAAGATTTTCAAATCTTGCAGGTGATACACACATATAATATATAATAAAAGCTCCTACAAAAAATAGAGGTATTCTATATAAATCCGTCTTTAATGTAATTTTATGTTTTTCATGATTTTCATTTCTTCTAACTTTAGCATACAGTATTAGAAGTGCTGTTAAAACAGCTATTACAATCCACATTACAAGTGGTGGCCATGTTAATCCAAAACTTGCAATTTGACCTGCATTTCCAATTAATAAAATATCAAGTGGTATTAGTGGTTCTCCTAATATTCTATATTTATAATATGATATTAAAGTAATAGTTAGTGTAATAACAGTAAGTGCAATATTGGTTCTTAGATTATCTCTTAAAATAGCTTTTAAAATAAAAAATATTGCCAAAAGTATTAGTAAGGGTATAACTATGTACTTAGTCATTGAATTTTGTATTACAAATAAAAAATATAAAAAACTAAGCTTTACATCTTGAGTTCCCTCTTTTACTAATAATATACTAAAATACAATATAAAAATATAAATTATACAAAATATTGTATTTAGTGCAATGTTTTTTATTTTTTCTTTTAATGTTTCATTCGTTTCTTCCATTTTTCCCTCTATTTCACATATTTACTTACTTTTTTCTATTATATCTGCCACCTCATAACCGATTTTTATAGCATAATTCATTCCTCTATCTTCTGGATAAATTTGTGGCATTGTAGCTATATATAAACCTTTCTTTTGTAGATTAAAAGGTAATATATAACTAGAATAATTATTTTCAATTATAGGTTGTGCATATGACTCATCATATACTTCATATTCTATTATGTCATTTATATTAAATTCCCCATTTGAAATTTCTTTTAAATAGGGTTCATATTCTTTTAATAATTCTTGTTTTGATAGTCTAAATAATTTATCATTCTCATACATATAATTTGATATATATACGATATGTTTTTGATTATATTTTTCGCTTGGAATCATATTAGTATGCTCAATTATTCCACCGAAAGGTGCACCGATGTTCCCACCTATATTAAGCCAATAAAAGCTTGAGAAACTTTTATTTAATATTAGCATCATCGTTCTTGCAGCTGTATATTTTACTTTGTCCATCTTTTCTTTTTCATCATTTGACAAATACTTATTATATATCTTTTTAGTAATCGGATATGATACTGTTGATAAAACTGCATCATATTCTGTTTTATCAATATACCACTTTTCGTTACTTTCTTCTACATCTTTTACTTCATAGTCATATATAATTTTACAATTTCTATCTAATAAATATTTCTCTAATGCATTTGTTAAAACTCCAAAGCTACCATTCATATAGCCTAGGCTCTCTGTCAAAAGTCTAGATGATGAACTTCTTAAATTTATTTTTCCCCATAGCCATGCCATAGAAACTTTTGACTTTTGATTCCCAAATTTTGATATTAAAAGTGGTTCCCATATCTTACTATATATTGTTTTTCCACAATTGTCAATTATCCATTTTTCTGCTGTTATGTTCTCTAAGCTCTTATAGTCCTTTATAGCCTTTATTTTTAAAACTCCTATTCCGAATTTTAATTTTTCTACAAATGTAAATGGTTTAAAAGTAAGTAATGTAAGTGGTTGTCCGAATCTGTATTTTTTATTATCTATATAATAACCCATTTTAACCTTAGGCCATTTGAGTTCTTTTTCTAATTTCAATTCTTTTATTAATTCTATTACATATTTATCACATTTGAATATATGTCTATAATGTTTTTCTATATCAAACCCACATATATTTATCGTTTTAGCGATTCCCCCAGCCCTACTTTCTTTTTCATATATAGTTACATTATATCCATCATCTAACAACTTTTTAGCTGCTATCATACCTGTATAACCGAGCTCCTATAATTGCTATTTTTTTACTCATTTGTGCCATCATTCCTTTCTAGCATTAAAACTCCTTGTCCTTCTGCAACTGTCATGTATTTTTTATCTTTTTCTAATTCTTCTAGTATTTCATTTATATCTGCATTTTCTGGTTTGTTAGCTAAATTAATATTAATAATAAATTTTGCATTGGAATTTTTTATATCATATTTTACTTCTTCTCTAATTTTATTATCTACCTCAATAAGAGTTGGTTGGTATATATATTTGCTTGCAGCTTGTCTATCTGACAATAAATATAGCTTACAATGGTTTCCTAATACTAATATTTTGTCTTCAGGAGTTGTTTCTTGCTTTATCAATTCTACAAAGTCATTATCTATGCTTAATCCAGCCTTCCACATATAAATATAGCTTCTTTTTATATTCTTTATATCCTTTTTACAAACAAATAATAGTCCTGCTATTACAAAACACATTAATATTATTTTTGCTTTTCCCTTGTGGTTTTCTATAAATTGAAATAGAAGTAGAATTGGCACAAGTACTGTTGGTATAAGTATTAGTGCATAGTGTTCATAATATCTTCCTGGTTGGAGAACAACTAAATCTGTTACAATAATATATAGCAAACTACTTAATTGTAGCATTATATCTTTTTTCTTATATAAATTATAAAATAAATTAACCAAACATATACAAATTGCAACTATAGATAATTTTGCATAGTCAAGTATGTACTTTATACCATCGATTATATTATTCTTTGCAAAAGCTGTATATTCAAAATTAAACAATATATATTGATTAAAACAATCTATCAATATTCCTTTTATCCATAATATTAATACACAGACTAAAATTACTGAAAATGTACCTATAAGAAAATAAGCGACTGTTCTTCCTGCTTCTTTATACTTTTTATTTCTTAACATATCTATAAATATAATTATGCAATATACAATCCATACTGTTATTAGATTTGGTTTTAGCAACAATACAAAGCCTAAACATGCCCCCATAATTACGCTTTCTATCTTTGTTATTTCGTGCGTCTTTGCCAAGTATTTTATCATAAAATACAAAGAAATTGCTATAAATGGGAAAGCATATTCTTCAGCAAAATTGCCTCCATAAAGACATGTTATTATATGCAGGTTAGTTATTATTACAGCCAATATTGATATTATATCGCTTTTTATAAATAATTTTGCTGTTTTATACATAAATAGCAAAGTTATAAACATCGAAATAATTTCTATAAACCATATTCCAAAAAAATTACCATTTCCTATTAATAATCCTAGATAATTAATTACATATAGAAATGGTCCTTTATGATCAAATACATCTTTATAAGGCAATAAGCCATTTTGCATTGCCTTTCCTATATATATAAATACTGATGTATCTGTTGCAAGTGCCTTATGTGTTGTATCAAAAGGGCTTGTGCCACATTGTAAACATATTCCAATTGATAAAATTAATAATATTATCATTACAATTGCTTTTTTTATCTTTTCGTTCATTTATTCTTATTTCTCCTTTTATCTCTTTTGATTCTTATATTTTTTAAGCAATGATTTTCAATATATACTTATTTTATAGCCTCTTCTTTATCTTTTTTTATATTCTTAAAATACCTATCTTCCTCTGAAAATACGCATCCACAGTACTTTTGCATATATAATCCAAGCTTTCTTGCTTTAGCTTGTCCTTCTCTAAAGCCGTGGTCTAAAATCTCTATACAAAAACTTTAATCCATATTTTTTTGCAATTTCTTCGCCTTGTTTCTTTATCACATCATGCTTTTGGTATGGGCTAACTAAAAGAGTTGTACAAATTGCATCATATCCATTTTCTTTTGCATATTTTGCAGTTTGCTCAAGCCTTACTCTATAACAATAATTTTGACATCTATTTTCTAAATCTCCTATCACATTTTTGCAAAAAGTTTTAAGTCCATATTCTTCCTCAAATATTGCATCTACATTTATCATTTTAGTATATTCCTTTAATGTATCTCTTCTTGCTTTATATTCCATATATGGATGAATATTTGGATTATACCAATATACAGTTGGCTTAATTCCTTCATCTCTTAATGAGTCTATACAATATACCGAACATGGTGCACAACAAGTATGTAATAATAATTTCATAAACATCCTCCTTTTATTTTGTATATCATTGTGAATCTGCTTTTTCATATTTTATAATTCCACCAGAATCATTTTCAAATATAATTTTTCCGTTTCCAAGTAATTTCTGTCCCATTTCTTGATATTCATCATTCTTCTTAAAAAATATCATATAATCAACTTTATCTACTTTGTCAATTGCTTTATATAGCTTTGTTATAATTTTCTTTTCTGGATTTAATTCTTTATTTTCAAACCAATCCTCATAATTTATATATCTAAACAAACTATAAGCCCAAAATCCTTGCGTGGTGTTTCCAAAGTATTCTACATCATTTTTTGAAAAATCTATATTTTTCTTAGCATATTTTATAACTTCTATTGCATCCAAATCCAATATTGGTTCTTTCTCAGTTATTAAGGTTTTATTTGCTCCAAATACTTCAGTCAAATTTGTTTCAAGTCCTAGAATACGAACTTTATCTATATTTACATGGTTAAATATTAGGTTTACTATTATTAATAATACATATCCTGAAAGTATTAATGTTGCTTTTAATTTACTTTTATCAAATATGTACATCAATCCCTTAAAGTTCATATATATCAAAAGACACCATAGTATATAATAGTTTTTAGTTAAGAAATATGCAGATACTTGTCCAAACAAGCCTAGTATAAATAATAAAGCAATATATAGTGCTAAAAATATAAATACTATTATATCAAATTTAGCCATTTCCTTTTGCTTATCTTGTTTTATTAAATAATATACTAAAAGAGGAATAAATGGAATCATATTTGAATAGTAGTTTACATATGTGTATCCATACAATTTAAAGCTATTTTCTAATAAATTGCTAGCAATTGCTAAAGAATTTTTAATAATTGCTTGTTTTTCTGCATCTCCAAAAATTCCATATGCATATGGTGCAAAGTGATAAATAAAGCCTAAGAAAAATGGCACAAGTAGTGTGCAGGTTAGTAAAGTAATATTTTCCTTGCAAAGGATTTTTTTATTTTTCTTACGACTATAAATACAAAAATATATCCAAAGTGCACTATATGTAAATGGTATAAACATATAATAAGAACAGAATAAACCAAAATTTAATAATGCAAACATTATCAAATAAAATACAGTTTTAAAATTATCCTCTTCAAAATAATGTACCATAAGTAGTAAGCTACAAAATATAAGTATTCCTAAGCTTAAATACTCAAAACCAAAGCATAAACTTGTAAGAAGCTCCCCCCCTACTGCGATAAGTGTCACAATTAATGCTAATATTTTACTATACTTATTTTTAGCTTTTCTACATAAAAGATGATATATAATAACTCCTGATAAGAAAAATATAAATATACTAAATCCTATAAATATATTGTAATAATTTACTTCATCTACAATTCCAGAAAGCATTTTCATAAGTAAACCAGAATTTACATATGAGCCAATTCGTCTTGTTTGAAAATTCCCATATAACTCTTCTTCTGATTCATTTAATAAATAATCTTCCTCTGAAAACATAACTGATGTTAAATAATGTGTTGCTGAATCTCCACTTTCATATTTAATAGAAAATGGGAATCCAAACTCTAAGTATGATACTCCGAAGTGTAAAAATTAGTATTATAACTACGCAGAAAAAGCCAAATTTGTCTAATGTGTACTTCTGTATTTGTCTTGACCTTGCTATAAAAAATATCATAATTATTGATAATAAAATATTCAAGGTCATAAGACTTATCGCTGTAATTGGTATTCTAAAAAAAGTAAATACATAACATACAAATGCATTAAAGCAAAGTAATAAAACTAAAGATATTCCTCCAAAGCTTATAACTTCTATTTCTTTATTTGTCTTTTTTATTAACATAAATGAAATGTATAAAATTAGGACTGATATTCCATATATAATCCACATATTTTCACCTTTTATTACAATTAGTCTTTTTTCATATCATTTTTTAGCTTTTCTAACATATTATATTTCTGCAATTGATGTTCAAAATTTTCCTTATGTTCTTTTACGATTGTATCTAATATTGCTCCACATTGTGCAATTACAAGTGCAAAAATCATTATCCCAGTTGCAAGTATTGCAGATGGTACTTTTGTTATATAGCTAGTTTTGCAAAACTCAACAATTACTGGCATACCTATAATAAATCCGTATTATAAATAGTATTATTGAAATAACAAAGAAAAATCCTCTAGGTTTATAATCTTTGTACATACTAATTATCTTCTTGCAGACTTTAATTCCATCAGGAATAGTGTTTATTTTAGATGTACTTCCTTCTTTTCTATCTCTATACTCAACAGGAATTTCCTTTATGATAAATCTTTTATCCAATGCATATAAAGTCATTTCTGTTTCGATTTCAAAATTTGCACTTAATACTGGCATATTCTTCACAAATATTCTGTTAAATACTCTATAACCACTCATTACATCTTTTAAATTTGATTTAAACAATCTATTTATAGTCTTGATAACAAGATTATTACCAAATTCATGAAATAGCAGTTTATTTTCTTTTTTATATTTACCACTACTTATTCTGTCTCCAACTACCATGTCTGCTTCTTCATCTATTATCGGTTTTATCAATTTATGTACTTCGTTTGCAGGATATGTGTCATCTCCATCTACTAAAACATAAATATCTGCCTCTATCTCTCTAAACATTCTCCTTATAACATTACCTTTTCCTTGGTTATGTTCTTTCCTAACTATAGCTCCTGAGTTTTTTGCTATTTCGTAGGTATTATCTGTAGAATTATTATCATATACATAAATGTCTGCATCTGGAAGTTCCTTTTTAAAATCTTCTACCACCTGCCCGATAGATAATTCTTCATTATAGCATGGTATAAGTACTGCTACTTTTTCCTTCATTTATTTTCCCCTTTCTCTTGATTTGCATTTTTATATTTTATATAATTATATCATATTAAAATCTAAAGTAAATATGGAGTTTTGAAATGGTCAATTTTTTGAAAAAAAATAAAATTGTAATACAATATTTCTTCTTTATACTTTTCTGCTCAGTTAACTTTGTATTAATGCTTTTACATGAACCTTGGAGAGATGAGATTCACGCTTGGTCTATGGCAGAATTTTTATCCATTAAGGATTTATTTATTGTAAGCAGATTTGATGGGCACCCTATACTTTGGCATTTAATAATTATGCCTTTTGCAAAACTGCATTTTCCTATTATAACTTTAAATATTATAAGTTGGATTATCGTTTCTATTTCTGCTTGGCTTTTTATCTTTAAAACAAAACTTAATGATATATTCAAATTTGTCGTTTTATTTACAGTACCATTTTTATATGCTTTTTCTGCAATCTCTAGAAATTATTGTTTAGTCTTACTGTTTTTAATGATTATTGCTGTTTTTTATGATAAAAGATATACTCATCCAATTATTTATGCTATTTTAATAAGCTTTTTAATACATACTCATTCTCTTGCTTGGGGTGTTGTCGCAGGCCTTACTATAACCTTTTATATGTATGAATTGTTTTTATATATTTTTAAACATAAAAGAGAACTAAATATTAGACCTATTATTATAGGTTTTATTATAATAGTTTTTAATACTTTGCTTGTCGTATTTGAACTATATGGTTCAACCAACCCTGACTTTTTAGTAGGCTTGTATGACTCTACCAAAAAAATAATAATTTATATTATCCTTATAGTTATGAGTTTATTTATTCTCACTATCAAATTTGCAAAAGAAAATATTAAAGAATATGTTGTAGTTGCTATTAGTTTATTATTTCACATACTAGTATATGTTACATTTTATTCAATAGTTTTACTTCAAAGATATATGCTAATATATGCTATTTTCCTATTCTTCATTATATTGCTATCAAATGCAAATATAAGTCGCAAAGCATTAAGAATATTCTGCATTGCATATATTGTAACTATTATTTTATTAGGTGCTATTCAGGATTTATTCAAATATATCATTGCAGATGCACAGGCTCCTTATTCTTCAGCAAAATATATGGCAACATATATAAATGAAAATTTAAGTGAAGAAGACACCATTTTAGTCGATTCTATAATAATTTGTCAGACTATGTATCCTTATTTAGAGCATGCCCATCTATATGATATAGTAAATGATGATTATATCGATAATATAAAATATATGACATCACTCGGTGGTTCCGGTATAAATAAAAATGAAGTATTTAGTAAAGAAAACCTAAGCAAATATCATGGAAAATACATAATATTCTCTTCATATTTTGAAGTTATTAATAATCTTGAGCATATTATATACTATACTCCTCCTTCAATATCAGGAGAAAATTACTGTTTATGCTATATAGAATAGACAAGTTGTCTATTCTATTTTTCATATACATCAAAAATTCCTACATTACCTATTTTTTTATAATTTTTTATAACATAATCTGTAATTTCAAATGGATGTTGCCAGTTTTTTGCATAATTACTATTTCTAATTAAAAGCACTAAATTATCTTTGCTTGCAATATCATCTATTATTCCTTGGTTTCCATTTTCTCCAAAATTACCTAAATTAAACATATCATAGTTTTTGTTATATTTATCTAATGGTATAAAATACATAGCAGCTGTTGAATCTAAGATATATACTGTCTTTCCATTATTTTCTTCTTCTATTATAAAATTATCTAATCCTTTTATAGTATTATAAAAATTTTCTCCAATTGGAATCCATTTAAAATTCTTTATATCATGATATATTGTACTATCTTGTGTATATAAATAAATTTTATATACACTTTCTAGTATCAAAATAGCAATAACAAATAAACTTAAAGCGTTAAAGAATATCTTTAAAATTTTCTTTATTCTTTCACTTCTATTTACTAATAACATTACTAGCATATACACACAATACATAAATGATATAATCGTGCAAAATGCAGCTATTCCAAAATGTGCACTATCTGCGATTGGATATATTGGAGTAATTGTAAAAATCGAAAATACAAGTAATATAAATATATTTTTAAACCACTCTTTTTTATCTAATTGTTTTCTAAAGAATGAAACTATAAATATTACAAGCATCACAAATATTTGAAGAATAAATATAGTTGCAAGTATTTTTAAAATCCAATCCCCTGTATTGTATAAATGCATATATCCTATTTTATTAGAAAATGTCTTAACTCCAAGTATTGTATAACTCATAAAATCAGAAAAAGTTCCAGTTACCTTTAAATATATTGCAAACACTATAACAGGTAATATCGCCCCTATAAGTCTTGCAATAACTATTTTTAAATATTTATCTGCATTTTTTAAATCAGATATCTGTAAAACTTTATAAAAGACAAATCCAACCACAAAAATTATCCCTGAAGTTTGTTTTATTAGAATAGTAAGACCTGCTAAAGTACCAAGTAATAGTTCTTTCTTTAAATTTATATCAGTTTCTGCATCTTTATTTTTTATTTCTATGTATAATAAATATAGCTCAATTAAAAGCACTAACCAGTTATAGTCCAAATGCCATATGCCAATATGTTCAAAATAAAAATATATGGCTACTGCCAAAATCAGTGAAATTCCCTTATTCATTTTTAATTTTGTCATAATTTTATATGCTATAAATAATATTCCTGCTATTTGAAAGGCTTCAAGCACTCTTAAAACAATCATTTCTTGTCCAAAGATTTTTAAAAATATCGCTGAAACTGCTGGGAAGAGTGGGGTCATTAACATGCTTATATCTTTATATGGCAAAAGTCCGATTAGCTATACATTTTACAAAATTATATAGCCAAACCTCATCTAAATTATCTAATTCTTTTATTAGAATATTGCCAATCGCGATTATTACAAAGCCAAAATATAATAAAACATTTTTTACTACTTTTTTATTTTTCATATTTATACCCCATGTGTGCATAAGCATCTGGTAAAACAATCCTTCCTCTCAAAGTTCTTGACATAAAGCCTATTTGTATCAAATATGGCTCATATACATCCTCAATGGTATCTGCTTCTTCTCCAATTGTTGCAGCAATTGTTTCAAGTCCTACAGGTCCACCTTTATATTTTTCAATCATTGTCTTTAAAACTTTCCTATCTATTTCATCAAGCCCTAATTCATCAATTTCTAGTTTATTTAGTGAGATTCTTGCAACATCTAATGTAATATCTCCATTTCCTAAAACTAATGCATAATCTCTAACCCTTTTCAAAATCCTATTTGCAATTCTGGGGGTTCCCCTTGATCTTCTTGCAATTTCCTCTGCTGCTTTATCATCTATTTTTATTTCTAAAATATTAGCTGATCTTTTTACTATAGTTGTAAGATCTTTTGTATCATATAATTCTAATCTTTCAATAATTCCGAAATCTATCTCTTAAAGGAGTTGTAAGAGAACCTGCTCTTGTTGTTGCACCGAATTAGAGTAAATTTTGGAAGATCTAGCCTTATTGACCTAGCACTTGGACCTTTTCCAATTATTATATCTAATGTATAATCCTCTAGTGCTGGATATAAAATCTCCTCTACGCTTTTATTTAACCTATGTATCTCATCAATAAATAAAACATCAAATTGTGAAAGATTTGTAAGAAGTGCTGCCAAATCTCCTGGTTTTTCAATTGCAGGTCCTGATGTTATTTTTATATTAGAGTTCATCTCGTTTGAAATAATATTTGAAAGAGTTGTTTTTCCAAGTCCTGGTGGTCCATATAAAAGCACATGATCAAGAGGCTCCCCTCTTTTTTTAGCAGCCTCAATGTAAATCTTCATATTTTCCTTTACTTTAGTTTGCCCTATATATTCATCTAAAGTTTTTGGTCTTAATGTTTTTTCAATTCTTTCTTCTTCTATACTTTCTAGCTCTGGGCTAATTATATTATTTTCATCCACTAGCTTTCCCGAAAAACTTCGGATTTCACCTCTTTCTTTTTCCTAGTATATTTATTATATATATATCCTACTACTTTTGCAATATATTTCTATGCTTTACTGCTTCATATATAACTATCCCTGCAGATACTGAGGCATTTAAAGAATTAACCCTTCCATTCATAGGAATTTTTACAATAAAATCACAATTTTCTGAAACAAGCCTACTCATACCTTGTCCTTCATTACCTATAACAATTGCAATAGGCATATTATAATCTTGCTCACAATACAAAGTTTCTGTATTCATATCTGTTCCACAAATCCAAACACCATTTTCTTTTAGCTCTCTTATTGCCTCATTTATATTATTTACTCTCGCAATCTTCATATAATTTGCAGCTCCAGCAGATGTTTTCATAACTGTCGAATTTACACTTGCAGCTCTTCTTTTTGGAATAATTATTCCGTGAACACCAGCAGATTCTGCTGTCCTAATTATAGAGCCTAAATTGTGAACATCTTCTATTCCATCTAATATTAAAATAAATACATCTTCATTTTTTCCCTTTGCTAACTCTAAAATATCTTGTATTTCACAATATTCAAAAGGAGGAACAATTGCAATAACTCCTTGATGATTCATATTTTCACTCATCTCATCTAAAGTTTTTTTAGGCACTTCTGAAATTACAACACCATTTGCTTTTGCCTTCGCAATAATTTTTATAATAGAACCATGTTTTTCTCCTGACTGGATAAATATTTTATTTATATCTTTTTTACTTTCTAGTAATTCCATAACTGCGTTTCTTCCTACTATTTGGTCATTTTCTTGCATAAAAACTCCTCCTAATTTATTATGGATTTTATTATATCATTAATTCAAGTATTTTGCTAGTTTTTATGTATAAATTTATTGCTATATTTTATTTCAAGTGATATAATGTGGGCAAATGTAAAAGGAAGGAATAAATTTATATGCAAATCTTGTTAACAGGTGGAGCAGGTTTTATTGGAAGTCACACAGCAATCGAGCTTTTAAACAAAGGCATGGATATCATAATTGTAGATGACTTTTCAAACAGTGACAAATCTGCACTAGATGCAATTAAAAAAATTACGGGTAAAGATTTCAAATTCTATGAAATAGATTATCATGATAAAGCAAAATTAGAAATGGTTTTTAAAGAAAATAAAATAGATAGTGTTATTAACTTTGCTGGTTCAAAAGCTGTCGGTGAGTCTGTAAAAGATCCTCTAAGATATCATTATAATAACAGTTGTGGAGCAATTACTCTACTTCAAGTAATGCAAGAATACAATGTTAAAAATTTTGTATTTAGTTCATCTGCGACAGTTTATGGAATTCCTGAAACTATTCCATTGACAGAAAATTCTAGCACTTCTGCAATTAATCCTTATGGAAGTACAAAACTCTATATAGAGCATATTTTAAAAGATTTATATAATTCAGATAACTCATGGAATATCTGTATTTTAAGATATTTTAATCCTATTGGTGCACATCCTAGTCGGACTAATTCGGAGAAAATCCAAAAGGCATTCCAAATAATCTAATGCCATATATTTTAAAAGTTGCTAATCGGCAAGTTAGAAGAATTATCAATCTTTGGAAATGATTACGATACTCCAGATGGAACGGGAATAAGAGACTATATTCATGTCGTCGATTTAGCTATTCGGTCATGTAAAAGCAATTGAAAAATTAAATTCTTCTAAGAATGGATATTTTATCTATAACCTTGGAACTGGAAAAGGTTATAGTGTATTAGATATTGTACATACTTTTGAAAAGGTAAGTGGTAAAAAAATAAACTATAAATTTACAAAAAGACGTACAGGAGATGTAGCAATATATCTAACAAGTCCTGCTAAGGCAAAAGCAGAACTCGGCTTTGAAGCTGCAAAAGATTTAAAAGATATGTGTTATGATGCTTGGAATTATGCAATACATGACAGAAACATGAAGGAGGTATAAACCTTTGAACTTTTTAAAAAAAGCAATAAATATAAACTTTAATAAAAATAGTATAAAATGGATTTTTTTAGTAATTGTATTACTCTTTTCATTATTTATTTTTATGTATGAAGATATGACAAATACTGTTGACAATACCCTAACTTTTTTAGATTCTGTTTTTCAAGGAAAAGTTCTTAATTTCTATGAATTAAGTGTTGAAAATGCACACACTAATTATGCTGCAAATTATAATGTTTTAGTATATGTCATATTTTCTATATGGTTTTTACCTTTTTATATTGTTTATAAAATTATGGGTTTATCTAACTCTATGTTTTCATCTGCCTCTTTAATATGGGGGAAATTTTTCATTGTAACAGTTGCTATTTTATCTACATATTTAATATATAAAATAATCGTATTATGTAACGGAAAAAAGGAAAAAGCAAATTTGACACCCTTCCTATTTTTTAGTAGCATGATAATTTTTTATGTTATTTTTATGATAGTGCAAATTGATATAATATCTATATTTTTCATGTTACTTGGTTTATATGGATATTTGAAAAATAATAGATTATTATTTTGGATTTCATTTACAATCGCAGTGCCTTTAAAAATGTTTGCCATATTCTTATCTCTTCCATTAATTTTATTAAGAGAAAAGAACTTACTTAAAGCTGGAATCATTTGGCTCTCAACTATGAGCCTTTTAATATTAGAAAAGTTAGTATTCTCAGGTAGTAGTGTTTATAAATATGCACTAGCTGCTCAAAGTGAAGCTGCAATTAATCAATTATTAGGTTCTCGGTCTCTACATTGGTCGACCAGTCCTTATATTTATCGCTCTTTATATTGGACTAATTGTATATTCATACATTACAAAAGGGAAAGAAAATAATTGTAATACAATTGTATATATGTGTTTCTTCTTATGGGCAATGTTTACTTCATTTATACATATAAATGCTTATTGGATTTTACTTGTTATGCCTTTCTTATTTATTAATATAGCAGTAAATTCTAAATACTTCAATACATGTGTATTACTAGAAACTATTGGATCTTTTTCATATTTTATATATGATATTTTGCATGAATCATTTATGTTTAATGATCCTCTTTTAACTTCTAGGCTTGCTTTACCTATATTGTATAACATTCCTGAAACTACTATCTTTAAAAACTATGGTACACTTTATAAGTTATGTACTGCTATAGGCTTAGATAAATATGCAGTTGTTTTCTGCACGATTTCTATTGCTTCCTTAATTTTAATACTTATATTATCTTGTCCTTCAAGAAAAAATGAGGTAGAAGAAGAAAAAGAAAGTAAAGTACCAAACTGGTTATTATTTATAAGAATTGCTATGATAGCATTTGCAAGCCTTTTAATTGTTTATCTATATACTGCAAAAACTAACCCTATCTATTATTCTAATCTAGATTCAACAAATAGAATATTTGAATATAACTTAGTAGATTATGATAATGAATATGTAACAATATCACAACCAATTAAATTTGATTCTGATAAAGAATTAGAAGAATTAAAATTAAAATTTTATAATAATCATGAATTTCGTACCAATTTCGTTATTGTTAATATTGAACTATGGAATACTTCTACAAACGAATGCATTTTTAGTGATAAAATTGGAGCAACTGCAATAAAAAGTGCAAAAATAATTTCCGTGCCTTTAAAAAATACAAAAATTGCACAGCAATATGATTATGAAATAAGATTATCTGCAAATAAAGGAACCAAACGCTATCATGAGACAGACAATATTTCCCCATATGTTACAGAAAAAATCGATGAATCTGTCGGTGCTGTAAAAGTAAATGGAGAGTTACAACAAAATAGCCTATATTTTCAAATTAGATAAAAAAGGAGATTTTAAAATGAAAAAAATATCTATTGTAATACCTGTATATTTTGAAGAAGAAGTTGTAGAAAAATGCTATGAAAGGTTATTTAATGTTTTTAATTCATTGGAAAATGAATATGCATATGAAATGATTTTTGTTAATGATGGTTCTAAAGATAAAACTTTAGAAATTCTAGAAAAAATTGCTTCAGAAAATACAAATGTTAAAGTTATATCTTTTTCACGAAATTTTGGACATCAAGCAGCAGTTACAGCTGGACTTAAATATGTCACAGGAGATGCTGCTGTAATTATAGACTCCGACCTCCAAGATCCACCAGAAATCATTCCTGATATGCTAAAAAAATGGGAAGAACGGTTATGATGTAATTTATGGTAAAAGAAAAGTAAGAAAAGGTGAATCTGCATTCAAATTACTTACAGCTAAAGCATTTTATACTACTCTAAATAAATTATCAAATATAGAAATTCCAAAAGATACAGGTGATTTTAGATTAGTAGATAAAGCCGTTGTAGATGTAATCAATTCTCTTCCTGAGCACAATAAATTTTTAAGGGGACTATTTAGCTGGGTAGGTTTTGAGCAATATGCCTTTGAATATGAAAGACAAGAAAGATTTGCAGGTTCTACCAAATATCCTCTTAAAAAAATGCTAAAACTTGCATCTGATCGGAATAATCAGTTTTTCAACTAAGCCTTTAAAAATCGTTGGTGGCCTTGGTATAATTTCTATTTTTATATCAATTGCTGTTTTAATATATTCATTACTATCATTTATATTTAAATGGAACAACTTAACTGCTGGTTGGACTTCTATAATGTGTGTTGTAACATTTTTTTCTGGTACTATTCTTTTATCACTTTGGATGATAGGTGAATATATTTCTAGAATTTATGATGAAACTAAGAAAAGACCAGAATTCATAATAAACAAAACAATAAATTTATAATAGCCAAGGGGCTAATCCCCTTGGTTTAAATAATTATAAAGCCATACAGAAGGAAATCCAATATATTTTATATGAAAGACATATTTTCCTTTTATTTGATTAGGAGATACTAACATGGTATCTGATACATTATTATTATCTCCTTTAGTTTGGTACAAAATATTTCCATCAATCTTTTTTACATCTATTACACGATGTACAATGTTTTTATCACCAACACTGTACATAATAATAGTATCCTTATCTATTTTTTCTAGCTCTGCTTCATCTAATTCTTTATATATAACTACATCTCCTCGTGAAAACATAGGGGCCATGCTATCTGTTAGCATCGTTATTGGCTTATAACTAAACATGCCTAATATAAAACAAATCCAAATTATACATATAATATAAAGTATAATTGTGAAGCTAATCTTCTTCTTGCACATATTCAACAAATCCTGTTAATGTCTGTGTTTTTACTTCTGGCATTTCTTCTGTAAAGTCTTTATAACTAATCTGTACGGTAAAAGATGTTTCTTCTCCTGCTGCTAGCTCTCTACTTGGCATTCCTGCTGAAAATCCTATTGCAGATGAGCCTTCCTCTTGTGGGGTAAATACGGCATATTCTAATACTGCATTAATTGTTCCAGCATTTTGTATTGTTACTTTATAAGTTATTATATCTCCAGGTTTTAAAAGTTTCGCATTAAATGTTACACTTGTATCAGTAAATTCTGGTGTCCCTGAATCACAACCACTACTTACTTGTATTGCCTCAATATTAGTTATTTTTACATTCCATTCGCCTACAATTTCTACTGTACCATCGACTGTAAGTTGTGTTGCAAAAGTAGCAAATCCAATAGCCATTAGTAAACTTGCAATAATCAAAACTATTACAATAATATTTCTATTCCTACTTTTCTTCATTACTTTTTACTCCTCACAGTACAAACTATTAATCTTGTACTATTCTATTTTACGCATTAAATATATTTTGTGTGAGTAAATAGTTAAAAGTTTTACATGTTTTATGTTGACTTATTTTTCCATTCGTACTATAATATTATTTAAGAACTATTGTATAAATCAATGCTAAATTGAATTTTTCAAAAGCATTGTGCGTCCCTAAAAATTAAAGGAGGGTTATCTTTTATGCTAGAATTAATACAGGCAGTAATTGTCATTGCAGTAGTTGCCATCGTGGAATATTCAGCACTTAAGATTTATATTTATTTAAAAAATAAGATAAGAAAGTAAAACAAAATGCAATCAAAGCTTATAAGCCTTGATTGCATTTTGTTTTAAATATTGAACTATTCAGAAAGATTTATTTCTGGTCCGATTAACCTAATACACCTTTCCCTCTCTGTAAGAGCGAGATTATAAATTGCTTCATTCCAAGCCCCTTCGCCTGCTTCATAGCTTCTGATAATCTCGTTTAAATCGAAAAGCTCATACCTATCCTTTGCTCCTGCTTCCTTTATATTTACATATATTGGAACATAAGTTACCTTTTCGACTCTTACATCACCTTTTGCATCTCTTTTTACCTCAATATTGAAAATGGCAGTATTTCTGGTATTTTCTTGTCTCTGGTTTGAGAAAAAGTTTCCCTGTGAAAAGATAACTAAGCCTTCTTTCTCTTCCCCATTTTCTGTTTTTACTTTTACCATTTTCATAGGTTGCAAGACATGTGGATGTGCACCTAAGATGATTTTCACATCATTTTTGATTAAAAACTCAGCTAACTCATCCTGCTCTGCATTTTCTATAGTTTGATACTCAATCCCCCAATGCATAGATGCTACAATAAGCTCTGCACCTTCCTGTTTTGCCTGATTAATCTGTTTTAAAATCAATTCTTTATCAATCAGGTTTACGCAAAACTTCTTATCACTTGGAACAGGTATTCCATTTGTTCCATATGTATAGGATAAAAATGCAGTCTTAATGCCATTTAAGTCTCTAAAAAGAATGGTATTTTGCTCTTCCATGCTTCTTGCAGTCCCAACATGAGAAATTCCAGCAGCATCTAAGAAATCTAATGTAGATTGCAGTCCTCCATATCCCTTATCCAAGGAATGATTGTTAGAGGTTGTCATGATATCTACACCAAGCTCCTTTAAATCAACTGCCAAATGCTCAGGTGCATTAAATGTTGGATAACCTGAATATCCTCTCTCTGCTCCAGCCATCGGAGATTCGCAATTTCCAATTGTTATTGTAGCATCTTTAAAATATTTCTCTACATACTTAAACATTGGAGAAAATTCGAAAACTCCACTTTCTGCGTCATATGCTGCATTAAAGAGTGGCTCATGGCAAAGAGTATCACCGAATGAGACAATTGTGGCTGCCTCTTCCTCTGTTTTAAGTGGGCCACTAAATGATGTTTGATTTTTCTCATTTACGAGATGTAAATCAGACGGCCGAACTGCTGAATAGCTTGTTATACTACTTGTAAGAATTGCTACAAGCAGTATGACACTTGTCAATACTTTTTTCATTTTGCTTTTCCTCCTAAAATAATTATATTTATAGAATATTTATATAAACAAGTCCTTGACTTGTAAGTTATGTTATAACTAATAGTTTATCATAAAATTTACATAAAATCAAGTTTGGCAAAAAAAATGGAGCGTTTAAGGAGGTTATTTGCGAAAAATTTTTCTCCCACATTTTGCTCAAAAAATAATTTGATTAATCATCTGATAAATTTATTATAACTAAAGAATATGGTTTTTTCAAGAAATTTTCAAAAAACACTATACTTTTTCTAATTTTTAGTGTATAATTAAATAAATTAATGAATACTATAATTGTAGATAGATATTCTACTAGGTCTGAAATAGTTTACTAGATTAGGACCTGACCCGAACTGATGCTAAGCGTCAGTAAAAGCCATTCAAACGAATGGCTTTTTATATTATTCTAATTCATTAACATTTTTTTGTCCTTCTTGTATCATTTGATTTTCATCTCTTTTTTGCCTTTTTTCTGCATTTTCTTTATCAACCGTTGAGGTATTGATTGTAGCTTTTCCAATTTCTTCCTCTGAAAATTTACTTCTATCTCGCTTTCTTTCTTCTCTATATCTTG